>NC_009380.1:4878429-5183331 GCF_000016425.1 Salinispora tropica CNB-440
AACGCGGGTGGCCAGCCGGACCGTACTCCCCGCCTCGGGGCGTTGGTCTGTCTGATCCCGGCCGTTCTGGCCAGTACGGTGCTCCTGCTCGCCCTGCTGGGCTGACCCGGGGCCGCGACGTAGCGGTGCCCCGGGGTAGGGGGATGACCCGCCGGACGAGAGGGGTCAGCGCGAGTTGATCAGGGCCATCGCCTCGGCGCGGGTCCTCGCGTCCTCCTGCAGGCTGCCGCGTACCGCGGAGGTAATCGTGCAGGCACCCGACTTCTGGATACCGCGCATCGCCATGCACATGTGTTCGCACTCCAGGACGACGATCACGCCGCGCGGCTGGAGCTGCGCCATCAGCAGGTCGGCTACCTGCACGGTGAGCCGCTCCTGCACCTGGGGACGACGCGCGAAGACCTCCACCAGCCGGGCCAGCTTGGACAGACCGGTGATCCGACCGTTCGCGCCGGGAATGTACCCGATGTGGGCGCTCCCTCGGAACGGCAGCAGGTGGTGCTCGCAGAGGCTCATCACGTCGATGTCCCGGACCAGCACCAGCTCGTCATGGCCGGCCTCGAAGGTGGTGGTGAGAACCTGCGCCGGGTCGACGCGGAGCCCGGCGAGCAACTCGGCGTAGGCCCGGGCGACCCGGGCCGGGGTCTGCTGGAGCCCGTCGCGGTCTGGGTCTTCGCCGACCGCGATCAGGATCTCGCGGACCGCCTTCTCCAGCCGGGCCAGGTCAACGCTCTCCTCCACCGGACGGCCGGTGAGCCGGCCGCTGACAAGCCGAGCGGCGACGTGGTCCAGGTCGCCGTCGGGCTCGGTAGCGGAGGCGGCCAACCCCTGTGGGAGGTTGGCCGCCTCGTCGTCGCTGTTCAGTGCGGACCGTCCGAGTTGTTCGAGGCGGCACCGCCGATGGACGCGGTGTCGGCCGAGCCCTGCGCCTTGAGCGCCTCGTTCTCGGCCGGCGTGCGAACCGGCGGCTCGGTGGAGGGCTGGCGTTTGCCGAACCCGTTGTATGGGGCCATCGGCGGACGCTTCGCCACCCGGTCGCAGATCCGGGCCATGTCGGCCGTGGAGAGGGTCTCCTTCTCCATCAGCTCGAGCACGATGTTGTCCAGGACATCGCGGTACTCGACCAGGATCTCCCAGGCCTCGTCGTGCGCCAGCTCGATCAGGGCCCGCATCTCGGCGTCGATCTCGGCGGCGACGGCGTCGGAGTAACCCCGCTCATTGCCCATGTTGCGGCCGAGGAACGGCTCGTCACCGCTGCTGCCGTACTTGATCGCACCGAGCTTGGAACTCATCCCGTACTGCGTGATCATCGCGCGGGCCAGCTGGGTGGCCTTCTCGATGTCGTTGCCGGCACCGGTGGTCGGCTCGTGGAACACCAGCTCCTCGGCGGCCCGGCCACCCAGCGCGTAGGCCAGGGTGTCGACCATCTCGGCCCGCGTCTGGGTGTACTTGTCCTCGGTTGGCAGGACCAGGGTGTGCCCCAGTGACCGGCCCCGGGACAGGATGGTGACCTTGTGCACCGGAGCGGCGTGCGGCAACGCCCAGGCGACCAACGCGTGCCCGCCCTCGTGGTACGCCGTGATCTTCTTCTCGTTGTCGCTCATCACCCGGGTACGGCGCTGGGGGCCGGCGATCACCCGGTCGATCGACTCCTCCAGGGCGTCGTCGGTGATCGCCCGCTTGTCCCGGCGGGCGGTGAGCAGTGCGGCCTCGTTGATCACGTTGGCCAGGTCGGCGCCGCTGAAGCCCGGGGTACGCCGCGCCACGGCGTCGAGATCGACGTCGGGGGTGAACGGCTTGCCCTTGGCGTGCACCCGCAGGATCGCCTTGCGGCCCTCCATGTCCGGTGCGTCGACCGGGATCTGCCGGTCGAAGCGGCCCGGCCGCAGCAGCGCCGGGTCGAGGATGTCCGGCCGGTTGGTGGCGGCGATCAGGATGACGCCGCCCTTGGTGTCGAAGCCGTCCATCTCGACGAGGAGCTGGTTGAGGGTCTGCTCACGCTCGTCGTGACCGCCGCCCATGCCGGCGCCCCGGTGGCGGCCGACCGCGTCGATCTCGTCCACGAAGACGATCGCCGGCGCGTTCGTCTTGGCCTGCTCGAAGAGGTCCCGGACCCGGCTGGCGCCGACACCGACGAACATCTCGACGAAGTCCGAGCCGGAGATGGAGTAGAAGGGCACGCCGGCCTCCCCGGCGACCGCGCGGGCCAGCAGGGTCTTACCGGTGCCAGGCGGGCCGAAGAGCAGCACGCCCTTCGGGATCTTGGCGCCGAGCGCCTGGTACTTCGCCGGGTTCTGCAGGAAGTCCTTGATCTCGTGCAGTTCCTCGACGGCCTCCTCGGAGCCCGCCACGTCGGCGAAGGTCGTCTTCGGCGTGTCCTTGGTGATCATCTTGGCCTTGGACTTGCCAAAGTTGAGCACCCGCGAGCCGCCGCCCTGCATCTGCGACATGAAGAACAGCAGCAGGAGCACCAGCAGCACGATGGGGAGCAGGTTGAGCAGCAGGCTCACCCAGATGCTGTCGCGCGAGACCTCCGTGTCGGCCGTACCGGTGATGCGGTTGTTCGCCTCGGCGTCGCGGACCTCGTTCCAGACCTCGGCGCCGACCTCGTACGGGAACTGCGCCTCGATTCGGTCGGTGGACGTGTTGTCCTCCCCGAACTCGGCCGGCTCGGCAAGGTCGAGCTGGAGCGTCTGCTCCTTGTCCGCGTAGACGACCTTCTCGATGCCACCCTTGTTGAGCTGGTCCAGCGCAACGGAGGTTTCCACCCGGTGGTAGTCGGGGCCCCCGGTGAACAGCTGACTGAGCAAAACGGCGCCGAGGATGACCAGGAGGACCCAGACCACCGGTCGGCGGAAGAAACGCGTACGTTCCATACTGTTGTCGAGCGCCGAGACGCTCGCATCCTCCTGATCGACGTCCGGACCGTCTGAATGGTGTCGCCGCCAGCGCGGCGGCTGGGCCGCCGTGCGGGCCGGCCTGACCCCGGGGCACCACATCGCGCCACGGTCACTCGACGGTACACCGTTCGTGCCGGATGCGAGCATGCCAGCCCCAGCACTTACGCGTAGGGCGAACCGGGGTTCCCGCCAGCGTGACGGGAGCTCCGCACCCGGCCACCCAACCGCCCGGTCCCGCGGTTGCGGAGGTCGGGCGTGGAGGTTGCCTCCACGCCACCGGCCTCAACCCTAGTCCGTCCGACTGAGAGTCCGCTGAACGTCGGAGCGAGCGCTCCTACCGGGCGTAGACCTCGGGTCGGAGCACGCCGACGAAGGGCAGCTCCCGGTAGCGCTCGCCGAAGTCGAGCCCGTAGCCGACGACGAACTCGGTCGGGATGTCGAAGCCGACGTACTTGACCGCGACCGGCACCTTCACCGCCTCCGGCTTCCGGAACAGCGCGACCACCTCGACGCTCGCCGCCGAGCGGGACTCCAGGTAGCGCAGGAGCCAGGAGAGGGTCAGCCCGGAGTCGACGATGTCCTCCACCACGACCACGTGCCGGCCGGCGATGTCCCGGTCCAGGTCCTTGAGGATCCGCACCACGCCGGAGGAGGTGGTGCCCTGTCCGTATGAGGAGATCGCCATGAACTCCAGCTCGGCCGGGGGGCCCTGCCGGCCCAACGCCCGGGCGAAGTCGGCCATGAACATCACCGCGCCCTTGAGGACGCAGACGAGCAGCAGCCCGTCCTCGACGTCGGCGTAGTCCGCCGACACCTGCTTGGCCAACTCCGCCGTCTTCTCGCGGATCTGCGCCTCCGAAATGATCACGTGGTCGATATCGGCGTCGTACCAGGAGCCGTCAGCCATGACTCCTAGCCTGCCGTACGCACGATGGTCTCCGTCGGCGGGGCCGCTCCTTTTATGCGACCCCGGCCGGGTTTCTCCGCAAAGACCGGCAAACGGGACCGACCCCCACCTCGCTGACCGGGGAAACCCCTCCGGTCACACCTGTGCGCCCGGGTCGATGGCGGTGAGCCGACCCGCCCGGCGGAGTACCCGTAGCCCGCCCGGCAGGTGCGCCGCCCCCTGCCCGCGCCAGCCGGTGACCAGGGCCTCCAACGCGCCCACATGCCGGTGCGACAGGGCGGCGGGGCGAGCACCCAACTCCCGGGCCCACGCGTGTAACACCCGCCCACGGACAGCCGGCACCAGCGCCGCGAGCCCGCCCACGGACAGCCCGCCGTCGGGGTGCCGCACCCCGTCCAGCGCGGTGCTGGCCTGCTCGTCCAGCGCCGCCGTGTCGACGGCGACCAGCCGGGCGGTACGGGCCAGGTTGTCCACCACGGCCGGCCCGAGCGCCCGCACCAGCGCCGGCAGCACCTCCGCCCGGACCCGAGCGCGGGCGTACGCCGGGTCGGCGTTGTGCGGATCCACCCACGGGTCGAGCCCCAGCGCCGTACACGCCGCCCGGGTCTGCTCCCGGCTCACCTCCAGCAGCGGGCGCAGCAGCAGCGCCGCGCCGAGCCACCGCCGCGCCGGCATCCCGGCCAGGCCACGCGGGCCGGCGCCGCGCGCCAACGCCAGCAGTACCGTCTCCGCCTGGTCGTCGCGGGTGTGTCCGGTGAGCAGCGCCGCCGCCCCGAGCCCACCGGCCACCTCGGTCAACGCCCGGTAGCGGGCCTGCCGAGCGGCGGCCTCCGGGCCACCGGGCCGCCCGGACACGTCGACCCGGACCACCTCGACCGGGGCGAGGCCGGTCGCGCGGGCCCAGTCGGCCACTGCGGCAGCCCGCTGCGCGGAGCCCTCCTGAAGACCATGGTCAACGGTGACCAGACCGGCGGATCGCCCGAGTCGGGGCGCCACGAAGGCGGTCGCGGCGGCGAGCGCAAGCGAGTCGGCACCCCCCGAACAGGCCACCAGTACTGGCCCCGGGTCGGGTAGCTCGATCAGCGCATGCCGGATCGCGCGGCGGATCGCGGCGACCGGCGGGGCAAGTGCGGCCACGGCCGGTCGGTCAGTCGCCGGCCGGGAGCGGACCGGCCGGCCCGTGCACCCGGGCCACCCAGGCGTCCGGGTCGCTGAGCTCGGCAAGCCGGGGCAGGGTCAGCGGTGAGGCGAAGACCCGGTTGAAGCCCTCCATGCCGACCCGCTCGACCACCCCGTGGACGAAGCTCCGCCCCTCGGCGTACTGGCGCAGCTTGACCTCCACCCCGAGTAGCCGACGGAGCGCCTTCTCCAGTGGGTTGCCCGACTCCCGACGGCGGTTGAACGACGCCCGGATCCGCTCCACACTCGGGATCACCTGCGGCCCCACGCCATCCATCACGAACTCGGCGTGCCCCTCGAGCAGAGTCATCAGCGCGGTGAGCCGGTCCAGCACCGCCTTCTGCGCCGGGGTCTGGACGATGTCCAGGACACTGGTGCGACCGGCCGGCTCCCGCACCGCGTCGGCGAGGACGGTGATACCGCGGCGCAGCCGCTCGACCAGGGGCTCGCCGCCGCTGCTGGAGGCGTCGACGAACGCCTGCACCTCACCGAGAAAGTAGGCCCGCAGCCACGGCACCGCCGTGAACTGGGTGCGGTGGGTGACCTCGTGCAGACAGACCCAGAGCCGAAAGTCGCGGGGGTCGGCCGCCAGCTTCCGCTCCACCTCGACGATGTTCGGCGCGATCAACAGCAGCTGGCCCGGTTCGCCGGAGAAGACCTCGTACTGGCCGAGGACCCGGCCGGAGAGGTATGCCAGCACCGTACCGGCCTGCACGCCGGTGATCCGCGAACCGATCGCCTCGGTCAACACACTGGGCTGCTTGTCTCCCGCGAGACGACCGACCAGGGGGCCGATAACCTCGCGCAGACCGGCGACGTTGGTCGCTGCCCAGTCCCGCCGGTCGACCACCTGCACCGGCGGGTGTGACACCTGCGATCGGAGCCCGGTGAAGTCGGCGACGTGCTCGGCCGCCTCGTCGGTCAGCTGTCGCAGGTCGCCGACGACCGCCGTGGCCTCGACATAGGAGACGCGCGGGCCCGTCTTGCCGAGCGTCCCGGCGGTCGCTGCGGCCAGATCCCAGTCCACGAACTGCGCCATGGGCCCACCGTACCCGTGCGGTCGCCCGCCGACCGGGCCACAACCGGCGCGGCCCAACGTCCAATGCCCGGCAGCGTCCTCCCGCGCCGGAGCCCGCCGCCCGAGGGTCAGCGGCAGCCGCAGGCGGCGAGGGCGGCGGTGATCCGGTCCAACGCCACCCGGGCCGCCGTCAGCCCGTCGTCGGGCGCCCGGTCGGTGAGCACCGCGAAGGCGAGCAGCCGGCCGTCGGCGGTGGTCACCAACCCGGCGATCGCGTGCACCCCGGTCAGCGTTCCGGTCTTGGCGCGGACCATCCCGGCACCGGCCTGAGCCGCGACATCGGTGTAGCGCTTGGTGAGGGTGCCCGACCAGGCGGCGACCGGCAGACCGCCGAAGAGCGTCGCCAGCTCCGGACGGCTGCCGTCGGCGGCGAGCCGGACCAGGTCGGTGAGCAGCGACGGGCTGATCCGGTTGGCGCGGGACAGGCCGCTGCCGTCGGCGAGCGTGAGCGCGGCGACCGGCAGCCCCAGCTCCCCCGCGACCGCCCGCATCGACTCCGCCGCGCCGGAGAACGACGCCGGCTGCCCCCGGGCGAGAGCCACCTGCCGGGCCAGGACCTCGGCCACCACGTTGTCGCTGTCGCTGATCATGATGTCGACCAGTCGCACCATCGGCAGCGACTCGACCACACCCAGCTCACTGCCCGGCGCACCCGCCGTCGCATCCGCACCGGCCTCGGGTGCCGTTCCCCGCTCGACCGCGCCCGTCGGTACGCCCAGCAGCTGGGCAAACGCCGCGCCGGCGTGCAGGTCCGGCTCCTTCACCCGTTTGGCGGCATGTCTACCGTCGTCGTGGTCCCGCTTCGCCTGCTCCAGGTCGCTGCGGGCGCCGTCGGTCATCAACGCGGTGATCGCCGCGCCGTATCCCTCGGAGAGGATGTCGTCGTCCCAGCCGGGTTCGTGAACCGGCCCGGAGTACAGCGACGAGTCGACCACGACCCGCGTCGGGGCGACGCCGCCGAGCGCGGTCTTCACCTGCGCGGCCAGCTCATCGAGACGCGCGGCACCCGGGTAGAAGCCGGTACCGTCCACAGCGAGGGTCGGGTCACCCCCGCCGATGAGCACGACCTCGCCGGGGGCCGCCCCGGCGACGGCCCGGGTGGGGATCCGGTGCCCCGGGTCGCGCGCGGCGAGCACGGTCGCGGCGGTGACCAGTTTGGTCACGGAGGCGGGTACGGTGCCGTCGGCAGCGCCCTGGTCATACAGGATCGCCCCGCTGGCGACGTCGGTGACCGAGACGTTGACCCGGTCACCCAAAGCGGCGGAGTTGACCAGCGGGTCGAGCGCGGCGCGCACCCCGGCGGCGGCGGGTTCGGGCGCGTTCACGTCGGCCACGGCCAGCACCGCCGGCGGCGGCTCCACGGCGGACTGCCCGTCGGCCCCGCCGTCATGCCACTGGGCCACCGGGCCCGATCGCGCCACGGTGACCCCGACAGCGGCCAGCGCGAGGAGCCCCACCGAGGCCAGCACAGCCGGTAGCAACCAGCGCCGGGACCGACCGGGCGAGGTCGCGCCGGACGGTACGGGGGCGCGGCTGTCGCCGTGGCCCGCGGGTTCGCCCGGCTCACCGGCCGAGTTCCGAGCAGGCTCATCAGGTTCACCATGCGAGGCCGGAGTGGGTTCGTCGGAATCTCCGGGGGCGGGGAAGCAGGCGGCCTCGCCATCCGCCGGCGTCAACTCGGCCGGGCTGGGTCGGTCCGGCGACGTACCCTGTTCCGGCCCGGCGGCGGGCTGGTGGTCGGGGTGGGCCTCGGGCACCGGTACCCGCCCGACCGCACTGCCACGAGCAGATCTACCGGTCTCCCGTCCAGTGCTCTGCTCCGGACGGTAGTGTGAATCTTCCCTCCCCACGGCCCCCTCCTCGCCCCGCGGAACCTGCCTGGGTGACACTACTTCGGTCCGAAGACTATGCGGCCACCGGACCGTCGGGCGGGGTTTCCGCCTGTCCGGCGAGGGTGCCGCCGGTCAATGCCAGCGTGGGCAGACGAGGAGCGTGCAGATGGATTTCGACGTCACGGTTGAGATCCCGAAGGGTCACCGCAACAAGTACGAGGTTGACCACGTGACCGGTCGGATCCGGCTGGACCGCACCCTCTTCACCTCCACGCAGTACCCGGCCGACTACGGCTTCATCGAGGGCACCCTGGGCGAGGACGGCGACCCGCTGGACGCCCTGGTACTGGTCCCGGAGCCGACCTTCCCGGGCTGCCTGATCCGGTGCCGCACCATCGGCATGTTCCGGATGACCGACGAAAAGGGTGGCGACGACAAGGTCCTCTGCGTCCCGTACGAGGACCCGCGTCAGGAGCACCTCCGCGACATCCACCACCTCGGCGAGTTCGACCGCCTGGAGATCCAGCACTTCTTCGAGGTGTACAAGGACCTCGAGCCCGGCAAGTCCGTCGAGGGCGCCACCTGGGTGGGCCGCCAGGAGGCGGAGGCGGAGATCGTGGCGTCGATCCGGCGTGGCCGGGAGGCCGAGGAGCACGGCGACTCCTCGCACTGACCCCAGACACCCGGCGGGCCCGGGGGCTGCTCGTTGAGCGCCCCCGGGCCCGTTCGTAGATTCGGCCCGCCCATGTGCCGCCGCCCTGGCCGATGTTGCCGGAATGCGCCAGCGGGGCCGCGGGAACCGGTAATCTCCGAACGTTATGGCTAGGTTGGTCGAACGCGAATGGTCGAGGATGTGACCGGGGCACGGCGTGACAGCAGGTCCGCCACCCGCCGGGGTGCCGGGCGGGTGTGGCTCTCGCTGGCGTCGGTCGCCGTCGCCGTGCCGGTCGCCGTCGTCCCGCACGCCGAGCAGGTCAGCACCGCCCTGCCCGGCCACACTGGGCAGATCGGCGCCGCGGGCCCCGGCAACTCGGCCGGCAGGACTCTGGATCTGACCGAGCGCTCCGCCGACCAGGTGCGCGACGATCAGTGGCAGCTCGACATGTTGCGCGCCAGTACGGCATGGCGCACCTCGACCGGGGCCGGGGTGGTGGTGGCGGTCATCGACTCCGGTGTGGACGACACGCATCCAGACCTGGCTGGACGGGTGCTGCCCGGACTCGACCTGGTCGAGTCGTCGCCCACCGCTGATCCGGATCCGGTGGGTCACGGTACGACCGTGGCCGGGTTGATCGCGGGCCGCCACGATGACAGCAGTGGGGCTGTGGGCCTCGCGCCCGACGCCCGGATCCTGCCGGTACGGGTCCTGGACGCGGAGAACCGTTACGACGACGCGTTGATCGTGGCCAACGGCGTACGGTGGGCCGTCGACAACGGTGCCCGGGTGATCAATCTGTCGCTCGGTGGGGGCAGTGCCAGCCCGGCGCTGGCCGCCGCGTTGGACTACGCATTCGCCCGGGATGTGGTTGTCGTCGCCTGCACCGGCAACGAGAGCGCCCCGAGCTCCAGCACGGTCTGGTACCCGGCCCGGGAGCCGGGGGTGATCGCGGTCTCCGGGCTGGACCGGGACAGTGAGAAGCTCTGGTCCGGCGCGATCACCGGCCGGGAGACGGTGCTCACCGCGCCCGCAACCGGTCTCGTGGGCGCACGGCCACCGGACGGGTACTGGCAGGTTCAGGGCACCAGCTTCGCCACGCCACTGGTCTCGGCCACCGCCGCGCTGATCCGCGCCCGGTTTCCGGAGATGCCCGCCGGCGACGTGATCAATCGGATGCTGCACACCGCTCGGGACATCGGTCCCGCCGGGCAAGACGACAGCTTCGGGTACGGGCTGGTCGACCCGGTCGCGGCGCTGACCACCGAGGTGGCGCCGGTCGGGCTCAACCCGCTGGACGACCAGTCCTCACCGGGGATTGTCGGCTTCGGTCCGGCACCGATCACGGCCAGCGCGGACACCGACCGTACCGGGATCGACTTCGCCCCGTCCGCCCCGTCCGCGCGGTCCGGGTCATGGGAACCGTGGGACCCGTGGTCGGCTGGAGCCGGTGGTTCCTCCACATCGGATCAATGGTGGACCGGGCTGGCGTTTCCCGTCGCGCTGGTCGCCGGTGGCGACCGGAGGGTGGGCCGGTTCCGCCGGTAGGGACGCTGACCCCGCGAAAATCTGCCCGCGGCGGCGTGCCCGGCGGCGACCCGGATACCCGGATACCCGACGCCGGCCCCGAGTGCCCGGTGGCGATCCGGGTAGACGGAGGTCATGTGTGCGCCTGGCCCCGGTACCACCGCCCGGCCATCATGGCGCTACCGCCGCCTGCACCCCGACGACGCGCTGGGGCTACGGCTGACCCTCACCGTTGTCTCCACGTTCCTGGTGTTGGTGCCGTTCCTCCTCGCGCTGCTGGTGTTGGCGTCCTGGTCGCCGCTGCGGCGGCTGGACCGGGCGGTGACCGAGGCGCTCGTCGGCTACGGCCTGCGGCATCCGGGGTGGGCCGAGGCGCTGAACGTGTGGACCGAGGTCTTCGGACCGATGCCGCTGCGGTTGGGCGCGCTGGTGGTGGTCGGCTGGCTGGCCCGACGCCGGGCCCGGCAGTTGGCGCTCTGGGTCGCCGTCACCATGGCTGTCGGCGGGCTGCTGGGCCCGCTGGTCAAGTTGCTCGTCGGGCGTCCCCGGCCGGAGCTTCCGGAGCCCCTGGCGCAGGCGGTCGGGCTCGCGTTTCCGTCCGGGCACGCGCTGAACGCAGCGCTCGCTGCCGGCGTACTGCTGGTGGTCTTCCGACCCCGGCCGGGCCGCTCCGCGAAGCGGTACGCGGTCTGGGCCGCCGCGTTCCTCCTCACCGTGGTGACCGGGTTCAGCCGAGTGGCACTGGGGGTGCACTGGAGCAGCGACGTGGTTGCCGGGTGGTTGCTGGGGGCTGCCGTGGTGGCCGCGACCGCCGCGGTCTTCACGGTCTGGCGGGCCGCCCCAGCGCGCCCTCGTCGACCGCCGCGCCGCAACAACGCCACGGCACGGTGAGGCGCTGGCGCCTTCGGCCCGGCGACGCCGCTCGGTTGGGAGCTGAGGGCCCTCGGCCCGGCGGCGCCACGGGTGTGCCGGCGTTCCGGTGGCGCTCAGGTGCACTCGCCGGTGCTGACCCCGCGCACGCGTTCGGCGCCGGCCAGGGCGACCGAGCGGGCCTCGGCCGCGGTGACCGCGAAACCGGTGTTCGGGTCGTCGGCCGCCGCCGCGAAGATCACCCCGAGCACCAGGCCATTCGTGGAGACCAACGGGCCGCCGGAGTTTCCGCTCTGCACCAGAGCCCGGATGGTGTAGACCTCCCGGCTCACGTTCCCGCTGGAGTAGATGTCCGGGCCGGTGATCTGGTCGACCTCTCGGACCCGGGCCGACTGGGCGTTGTACGGGCCGTCGAGCGGGAAGCCGAGCACGATCGCGTCCGCACCGCTGCGCTCGTTGCCGGCGGCGAACCGCATCGACGGGCCGGGCAGGCCCGGGACGTGCAGGACTGCCAGATCCCGGTCCGGGTCATACACCACCACCCGAGCCTCGTACCGTTCGCCGTTGAGCTCGACGACGGTGGAGCGGGTCCCGGCCACCACGTGCGCGTTGGTCATCACCCGGTCGTCGGCGTAGACGAAGCCGGAGCCCTCCAGACGGCGGGAGCAGCTTGGGGCGGAGCCGAGCACCTTGACCACGGAGCTCTTGCTGTTGGCCACCACCTGCGATCCGGCGAGGGCCGGGTCGGGCGGGGCGACCTGCCGGGCGCGGGTGGGCGCCAGGTCACCGAAGACGTCCGGGAAGCCGTTGGTGTCGACGGTCTCCCGCAGCGCGGCGGAGAGCTCCTGCGCCTGGTCGGGCAAGACCCGGTCCACCACGGTGAGCAGGGCGCTGTTGCGAACCGCGGACGCCAGCCAGGGCAACGATGACGAACCCAGCGGGACCGCGACCAGCCAGGCGACCAGGAGCACGGCGAACAGCGAGACAAAGGCGCCGCCGATGTCGTCCAGCTGCCGCCCAAGGTCACTGCTGATCGTGCGTCGCAGGTGCGTACCGAGCCAGCCGGCGAGTGCCTGCCCCACCACCGCCAGCCCGAAGATCGCCACCAGGGAGACCAGCACCCGGGTGCCGGTGGCGAGGAACTGCTGCGCGAGCAGGGGGCCGATCTGTAGGCCGGCCAGCGCCCCGAGGAAGAACCCCGAGAACGACAGCACGCCGGTGACGAAGCCCTGGCGGTATCCGCTGATCGCGAACACGAGCATGAGCAGGAGCAGTACGAAATCCACGGCGGACACGGGTCCAGCCTACGGGCCCATGACTCACGGGGATGACTGCTGCCGCTACGCAAGGTCACTGGAGTCAGCGCAGAGCGCTCTCGTCTACCTCATCGGTCCCGGCCGAGGGTGCCGGGTTGGCGCCCACCGGCGGAAGATCCAGCACCCGCTCCGGGCGCCACGGGCGGGCCCAGCCCCCCATGTCCAGCAAGGCGGAGAGCACCCCCGCGGTGAATCCCCACACCAGCATGCCGCGGGCGGAGAAGGCCGGGCCGATCCAGCCACTCGGGTGGCGTACGCGCAGCCGATTCTCCGGGTCAACCAGTTCGGCGATCGGCATCCGGGCCACATGCGCCACCTCGGCCGGCTCCCGGGGGTGCACCGGGTGGGGAGCATGCCACCAGCCGAGCACCGGGGTCACCACGAAGTCGCTGACCGGAATCCACAGCTTGGGCAGTTCGGCGAGGACGGTGACGGTTCTCGGGTCGAGGTCAACCTCCTCGTTCGCCTCGCGGAGCGCCGTCGCGGAGGCGTCCGCGTCCTCCGGGTCGGCGGCACCACCGGGAAAGGCCGGCTGCCCCGCATGATTGCGCAGGGTGGCGGCTCGCTGGAGGATCAGCACGTCGGGGCCGGCACCGGGGGCCTCACCGAGCAGCACCAGCACGGCGCTCTCCCGCCCACCGCTCTCCGGGGTGGCCAGCCGGGTGAAGTCCTCCGTCCGGGCACTGCCCAACCGGGTCAGCAGCGAGTCAAACCAGGACGGCGGCTGCCGACTCACCAGCCCACCGCCGCATCCCGGTGGTGAGCGAGGCGTGGGCGGCTCATTCCGGCACCGCCACGCTCAGGTGCACCCCGACCAGCTCGGCAAGGCGGGCGTCGTCGAGCGCCCCGGAGACGTCGACGTGCTGGATCTGGCTGTTCGCGTCGACGAGGACGGTCATCGGAATGGCCTTGCGTTCCAACGCCCGTTGCAGCGCCTCGCCCTGGTCGATCAGGATGGGGAAACGCACCCCGAAGTCCTCGCCGATCGACTGGGCACCGCTGCGGGTGTCCCGCATGTTCACCCCGACGACCGTCAGCTGCCCCTCAGCCCGCTCACTGAGCCGCTGGAACGCGGGCAGCTCGGCCCGGCAGGGGGCGCACCACGAGGCCCAAAGGTTGATCACGGCTGGGCCCCTCAGCTGGTGCAGATCGACCGAAGCGCCACCGGTGAAGCAGGTCAACGTCAGCTCCGGCAGGGGCGTGCCGCCGGGAGCCGGGGTGGCGGATGGGGCACTGGGCCGGTCAGCGGTCAGGCCGGAGCAGTCCGCGAACGGGGACGGCCGGCTCTGCGCCGCCTCATCCCGGGTGACGGGGGTGTTCTCCGGACCCGTGCCGGTGCAGCCGGCCACCGCCAGCAAGGCCGGGACGAGCAGGGCGACGAGCCGCGTCCTCACCGTGCCTCCACCGACCCGTCCTGGTCCGGGACCAGCTCCGGATCAACTCCGGCGGCCGCCGCGAGGTCCCGGGCCCGGGGACCCTTGAGCAGCCGCGCGGCCACCGCCGGCTCGGTCGGCCCGGTCCCGTACGACGGGCAGAGCTTCGCGAGAGTGCAGGCGCCACACGCCGGCTTTCGGGCCTGGCAGACCCGCCGCCCGTGGAAGATGATCCGGTGCGACAGCATCGTCCAGTCGCGCTTCGGATAGAGCGCCCCGATCGCATGCTCGATCTTGACCGGGTCGGTCTCGGTTGTCAGCCCCCACCGCCGTACGAGCCGGTTGAAGTGCGTGTCGACGGTGATTCCCGGCACGCCAAACGCGTTGCCGAGGATGACGTTCGCCGTCTTACGGCCGATTCCGGGCAGGGACACCAGGTCGGTCAGCTTCCCGGGCACCTGGCCGTCGTGTCGTTCGACCAGCCCCTGGCCCAGCCGGATCAGGGAGTCCGCCTTGTTGCGGTAGAAGCCGGTGGACCGGATCAGCTCCTCCAGCTCGGCCCGGTCCGCGCCGGCGTAGTCGGCCGCCTGCGGGTAACGGGCGAACACCTTCGGGGTGACCTCGTTGACCCGTTTGTCCGTGCACTGGGCGGAGAGGATCGTCGCGGCGGCCAGCTCCAACGGGTTGGAGTGGTCGAGCTCGCAGTGCGCGTCCGGGTGGGTGTCGGCCAGCACCCGGCCGATCCGTCGGGCGCGGCGCGTCCGACCGAGGTCGGTCTCCCTGAGGCTGATGGTCACGCCGGCCAGCCTACGTCGCCGGCCGCCGGTCCCCGCTTCGTGCCCGCGCAATGGGGCCGACCATCAACCCGGCTGGGGCGGGCTGATCTTACCCAGGTCGTCGAAGATCGCACCGGTCTCCGGGAAGTCCGCACCGCTGAGCTCCCGCACCAGCCCCAGGCCCCGGTCGTCCGGGTCCAAGGTCGGCAGACCCGACCCGTTCAGGTACGTCGAGGCGAACGACCCGCCGACCCAGGTGCCGTCCGGCTGCAGCGAAACCTTGAGCACGCCGCCCCAGCCGAGCCGGCCGCTGCGGCTGAGCGTGTTCCCGCCGCCAGCGAAGTTACCGAGGCTGTACGCGATCAGCCGGCCCTGGTAGAACTCCATGCCGCGCAGGACGTGCGGGCCGTGCCCGACGATCAGATCCGCACCCGCATCGATCATGGCCTTGGCGAACCGGACCGGATCGCCCCGGTTCTCCCCCAGGTACAGCTCGGTGCCCGGTTTGACCCGGGTCTTGTCGGCCCCTTCCGCGCCCATGTGCACCTGAACCACCACCAGATCCGCCATCTCAGCGGCCTTGGTGACGACCTGCTTTGCCGCCGGGATGTCGGTCAGCGGGTTCGACCACGCGTACGACGAGAAGCCCGCCACCGCCACCTGGACACCGCGTACGTCAACGACGGTGATCTGATCCGGCGCTCCGGTGTGCGCCAGTTCGTACTGTTCAAGCGCCTGCCGGGTGTTCTGGAGGCCCTTCGCGCCGAAGTCGTTCCCGTGATTGTTGGCCAGGTTGAGCAGGTCAAACCCACCGTCGCGCAGGTGCGCCGCGTACTCCGGCGGGGCCCGGAACTGGTAGCAGTTGGTGGAGTTCTCGCCGCACTTGCCGGTCCCGGTATCGACGGTGAGCGGCTCCTCCAGGTTGCCCATCGCCAGGTCGGCGGCGAGCTCCGGGCGCACCTCGTCGAAGAAGCCCTCGCCGTCCTTGGGGGGCAGCCGGTTCGGGGCGTTGCCCAGGATGATGTCGCCGGTGGCGGTGAGGGAGACCGCCGCCGCCTCGGTGGGGGAGGGGGCGGGTGCGCTACTGCTGGCGCCGGGCTGCCAGGCCCCGCCGGAATCGGTCGTACCGGAGCCGGTCGCACCGCAACCGGCAACGACCAGCACGGCGAGCAGCGCGCCGGCCGCCAGGAGCCGACGCGCATGGCTGGCGAACGTCAATGTGTTGGAGTGGGCACGCATCGCCCGCGACCCTACCGGGCCCGCACCGCGCAGACGAGGACCAGTGGGTGGGTCGCTCAACCGCCCGGCCGCTGCGACCCCGGCGGCACCGGGCGGGCGCCACCGGCCAGGACCGCACGGTGCACCGCCCGGGCCAGCGGTGCGCCCCAGGTGGAGCGGGGGCCACCGTAGGGCGCCTCGGGCCCCTCGGTCGGGCAGCAGACGACGACCGCGTCGGTGGGGGTGCCGGTGCCGGGCATGCCCAGTTCGGCGATGGCCTGGGCCTTCGCCTCGGTGGCGGTCGCCACGGCGTTGATCAGGGCGGCGGGGCCAAGCCGGGCCGGCACGTACACCACGGTGTTGACGGTGCCGACCGGGTGGCCGCCGCCGGTGGACGCGGTCTCGGCCGGGATGCGCTCTGGTGGGGCCGCGGCCCAGATCGGAACGCCGAGCCCGACGGTTGCCCAGACCCGTACTCCGGTGTCGGTGCGGTCCACCACCTTCGCGACGTTCACTCCGGTCAACAGGCCCATTCCGGGGCCGTCGAGACCGAACCGCTCGGCCAGTTCGGCCAGGTGCTCGACGGGGTCGTCCCGGTCGTACGACATCGGGACGGTCGCGTTGACCACCCAGCCCCGTACGCCCAACCCGCCGCCGAACGGCGCTGAGCTCGCGCTGAGTAACGGCCGTTCGGCCTGCCAGACCAGCGCCGGGAGGTTCCGCCCGTCCTCGCGACGGGTGCACAGTGACGGCTCGTTCAGCACGGGGCGACCCTACGGCCCGATCCTGCGCCCAGCACAACTCACCGGGTGCGGCGCGGTATCGTAACGTTGACGACGGCGGGCAGGTTACGCCCAACGACCACGTTTCCCGGGGTGCACCTCGGAATATCTGCGCACGTGCGCCTAGACTGACCGAGCGCGAGGGAGAAGCGGACGGCGGACCCGCCGACGGACGGCACGCGCAGGCGGAGGTGCGCGATGGACGAGGTACTGGCCCGGAGTGGGATCTTCCAGGGGGTCGACCCGGAGGCTGCCGAGGCGTTGGCCAAGGAGATGGAGACGATCGAGGTCCGCAAGGGCGAGGTTGTTTTCAACGAGGGCGAGCCCGGTGACAGCCTGTACATCCTCCTCTCCGGCAAGATCAAGGTCGGGCGCCGGGCGGCCGACGGGCGACAGAACCTGATCGCGGTCATGGGCCCTTCGGACATGGTCGGCGAGCTGTCGCTCTTCGATCCGGGGCCACGGACGGCAACCGCGACGGCGGTGACCGACACCCGTCTGGTGCGGCTCCGTAAGCAGGCGCTGCGCCCCTGGCTGAACAACCGGCCGGAGATCGCTGAGCAGTTGCTGCGGGTGCTCGCCCGCCGGCTGCGCCGCACCAACGACTCACTGGCCGACCTGATCTTCACTGACGTGCCCGGTCGGGTCGCGAAGAACCTGCTCCAGTTGGCGGGCCGGTTCGGCACCCGGGACGGTGGGGTGCTGCGGGTGACCCACGACCTGACCCAGGAGGAGATCGCCCAGCTCGTCGGCGCCTCCCGCGAGACGGTCAACAAGGCCCTCGCCGACTTCGCCTCGCGGGGCTGGCTGCGCCTGGACGGCAAGAGCATCATCATCCTCGACCCGGAGCGCCTGGCTCGCCGCGCGCGCGTCTGATCACCCCGCCCCCGTCGATCCCGAACCCACGGGGGACGGTGCTACCGCTCTCCAACGGCGGCCGGTTCGCCGGCCGCCGTTTTTCCTGACCTAAAAAAAGTCAGGCTTGACTGTTTGTTTTGGGAGCGGCACGCTGAGGCCGTGTCCGGCACATCGACCCGCGTCCCACAGCAGGAGCGCAGCCGCGCCACCCAGACCCGGCTGCTCGAGGCCACCGTGGCCTGCCTGGTCGAGCACGGCTGGTCGGGCACCACAACGACCGTCGTGGCGACCCAGGCCGGGGTGTCCCGGGGCGCCCAACTTCACCACTACCCCACCAAGGCAGCCCTGGTCACCGCCGCGGTCGCGCACCTCGCCGAGCGGCGCGCGGAGGAGCTGCGCGCCGAGGCGAAGACCCTGCCCGCCGGTCCACAGCGGTTGGACCGGGTGGTTGACCTGCTCGCCGCGGCCTTCACCGGACCGCTCTTCGTGGCCGCCCTGGAGCTGTGGGTCGCCGCCCGCACCGACCGCGAACTACGGGCGGCGCTGGTGCCGCTGGAAGCCCGACTCGGCCGGGAGATGCACCGACTGACCGTCTCCCTGCTCGAGGTCGACGAGCGTCGACCCGGCGTACGGGAGGCGGTGCAGGCCACCCTCGACCTGCTCCGCGGCCTCGGCGTGGCCAACCTGCTCAACGACGACTCGACCCGCCGCGCCGCACTGCTCACCGCCTGGAAACGCCAACTCACCGAGCTCCTCGCCCCCTGATCCCGTCCCGCACCACCGCCGACTCCCCCGGAGGCACCATGGTCGACCTGACGGACCTGCTGACCGATCTCGCCGCCGAGTCAGCCGAACTGGACGCCCTCGTGGCGCCGCTGTCGCCCGCCGAGTGGGCCCGCTCCACGCCCGCACCCGGCTGGACGATCGGCCACCAGATCGCGCACCTGGCCTGGACGGATCACGCCGCGCAGCTCGCCGCGACGGATGCCGACGCGTTCTACGCCTCGGTCACCACGGCACCCGACCCGGCTCGGCTGGTAGACGCCGGCGCGGAGGCGTTCCTCGCCCCAGCGGCCGAGCTGCTGCCCCGCTGGCGCGCTGGCCGGACGGCGCTCGCCGCCGCCCTCGCGGCCACCCCGACCGGCGAGAAGCTCCCCTGGTACGGCACCACGATGTCCCCCGCGTCAATGGCTACCGCACGGATCATGGAGACCTGGGCGCATGGCACCGATGTGGCCGACGCCCTCGAGGTCACCCGGCCGGCCACGGCCCGGCTGCGGCACATCGCGCACCTCGGCTTCCGGACCCTACGGCACTCCTTCGCCGCACACGGTCGCCCGCTGCCGACCGGGTCGGTCCGAGTCGAACTGACCGCACCACAGCCCACCGCCGAGCACGCCGACGCGACCTGGGTCTACGGTCCCGCGGACGCCGCCGACCGGGTCACCGGGCCGGCCCTGGACTTCTGCCTGCTGGTGACCCAACGCCGGAACCGCGCCGATCTCGCCCTCACCGCGACCGGGCCGGTCGCCGAAGCCTGGCTGGACGTGGCCCAGGCCTTCGCCGGGCCACCCGGCGCTGGCCGGGTGCCGACGGCACAGGCGACGGCGTGAGCGCCCGGCTGCGGGTCGGCAACGCCTCCGGTTTCTACGGCGACCGCTTCTCCGCCTGGCAGGAGATGCTCGACGGGGGCGACCTGGACGTACTCACCGGGGACTACCTCGCCGAGCTGACCCTGCTCATCCTGGGCAGAGACCGGATGCGCGACCCCGAGCTCGGCTACGCGCGGACGTTCCTGCGCCAGCTCGAAGGGACCCTCGGCACCGCGCAGGAGCGCGGCGTCCGGATCGTCACCAACGCCGGCGGGCTGAACCCCGCCGGGCTGGCCGCCGCCGTTCGCTCCCTCGCCGAACGGCTCGGGCTCGACCTCCGGGTCGGGTACGTCGAGGGCGACTCCCTTCGCCGGCCGGACGCGCTGACCGCGAACGCGTACCTCGGGGCGTTCGGAATCGCCGCCGTGCTCGACGCCGGCGCCGACGTGGTGGTCACCGGGCGGGTCACCGACGCCTCCCTGGTGGTCGGGCCGGCGATCGCCCGGTTCGGCTGGGACCGCAACGACCTGGACGCCCTCGCTGGCGCGACCGTCGCCGGACATCTGCTCGAGTGCGGCGCGCAGGTGACCGGCGGCAACTTCAGCTTCTTCACCGAGCTGCCGGACGGTGGGCACCGGCCCGGCTTCCCCCTCGCCGAGTTGCACGCCGACGGCTCGTCGGTGCTCACCAAACACCCGGGCACCGGGGGCGCGGTGACCGTCGAGACGGTCACCGCCCAACTCCTGTACGAGGTGGGCGGGCCGGCGTACCTCGGACCGGATGTGGTCACCCACCTGGACTCGGTGCACCTCGCCCCGGACGGGCCGGACCGGGTCCGGGTGTCCGGCGTCCGGGGGACGCCGCCGCCGGAGACGCTCAAGGTCGGCGTCAACAACCTGGGCGGCTTCCGCAACTCGATGACCTTTGTGCTCTGCGGGCTGGACATCCCGGCGAAGGCCGCCCTGGTCCGGGGGCAGCTCGAGGAGACGGTCGGCAAGGAGGGGCTGGAGTTCGTCCTCGCCCGCACCGACCACCCCGACACATCGGACACCGAGACGGCGAGCGCCCTGCTCCACGTCCACCTGCGCGACGGGGACAAGGCGCGGGCCGGACGGGCCTTCTCCGCCGCGGCGGTGGAGCTGGCCCTGGCCTCGTACCCAGGGTGCACCCTGACCACACCGCCCGGCGACGCGACTCCGTACGGGGTGTTCACCGCCGACACGGTCGCACAGGACGCGGTCGAGCACGTGGCTGTCCTGCCCGACGGCACCCGCGTACCGATCTCCCCACCGCCCCGGACGCGGCCGGCCCCGCCCCCGACCGGGGCGCCGGGCTCCAGCGAGGGGCCCTCGGCGTACCCGACCCGACGCCGGCCGCTCGGAGAATTGGTGGGAGCACGGTCGGGCGACAAGGGGGGCGACGCCAACCTGGGGGTCTGGGCTCGCACCGACACGGCCTGGGCGTGGCTGCGGGGCTGGCTGACCGTGGCGCGCCTCGCCGAGCTGCTGCCGGAGACCGCCCCGCTGACCGTCGAGCGGTACGAGCTGCCGAACCTGCGGGCGGTCAACTTCGTGATCCGGGGGCTCCTCGGGCCGGGGGTGGCGGCCACGACCCGCTTCGACCCGCAGGCGAAGGCGCTGGGGGAGCTGCTCCGCTCCCGTGTGGTTCCGGTTCCGGCCGAGTTGATCCCGGAGGCGGCATCATGACGACCGTCGATACCCCGGAACGGCGACAGCTCCGCGAGCTGACCCGGACGTTCATGGCCAAGGAGGTGCTGCCGCACCTCGACGACTGGGAGCGGGCCGGCGAGGTCCCCCGGGAGCTGCACGCCACGGCCGCGACGGTCGGCCTGCTCGGCATCGGCTTCCCCGAGGAGGTCGGCGGCAGCGGCGGCGACCTGCTGGACTCGGTCGTCGTCACCGAGGAGATCATCCGGTCCGGCGGCTCCTCCGGGCTGGTGGCGGCGCTCTTCACGCACGGCATCGCCCTGCCGCACCTGGTGGCCGCCAGCGCCGGCACTCAGACTCCGTCGACCGCCGGCAGCAACCTGGTCGAGCGCTACGTCCGACCGACCCTCGCCGGGACGATGATCGGCGCGCTGGCGGTCACCGAGCCGGGGGGCGGCTCGGACGTGGCCGGACTGCGCACCACGGCCCGCCGGGACGGCGACCACTACCTGGTGAACGGGGCCAAGGCGTACATCACCAGCGGGCACCGGGCCGACTTCGTGACCACGGCGGTGCGTACCGGCGGGTCGGACGCGGGGGGCATCTCCCTGCTGGTGATCGAGAAGGGCACGCCGGGCTTCACCGTCGGGCGACGGATGGAGAAGCTCGGCTGGCACTGCTCGGACACCGCCGAGCTGTCCTTCGCCGACGTCCGGGTGCCGGTGGCGAATCGGGTCGGTGCGGAGAACACCGGCTTCCTGTCCATCATGCAGAACTTCGCCGCCGAGCGGATCTCCCTGGCCACCCAGGCGTACGCGACGGCGCAGCGCTGCGTGGAGCTGGCGCTGAGCTGGTGCCGGGACCGGGAGACCTTCGGCCGCCCGCTGGTCGGGCGCCAGGTCGTCCGGCACCGGCTGGCCGAGCTGCACACCCGCGCCGAGTCGGCCCGCTCCTACGTGCTCGACGTGGCGACGCGGGTCGCCGCCGGGGAGGCGGAGATGACCGAGGTCGCGATGGCCAAGAACGCCGCCGTCGCGGCCTGCGCCGAGGTGGTGGACGGGGCGTTGCAGCTGCACGGCGGCTTCGGCTACCTGCGTGACGCGGAGGTGGAGCGGCACTACCGCGACCAGCGCATCCTCGGCATCGGCGGCGGCACCACCGAGATCATGAACGAGATCATCGCGAAGGGCATGGGGCTGTGACCACACTCGACAGCGTGCTCGACCCGGCCGCGCCGGCCTTCCGGGAGAACCGGGAGGCGCTGCTGGCCCGGCTGGCCGAACTGGACTCCGCGCTGGACCAGGCCCGCGACGGTGGCGGCGAGAAGTCCCGTGCCCGGCAGCACAAGCGCGGCAAGCTGCTCGCCCGTGAGCGCATCGAGCTGCTGCTCGACCCGGACGCCCCGTTCCTGGAGCTGTCTCCGGTCGCCGCGTACGGCACGGACTTCCCGGTCGGCGCCAGCGTGGTCACCGGTATCGGTCCGGTCGAGGGCGTCGAGTGCATGATCATTGCCAGCGACCCGACAGTACGCGGCGGCGCGGTCAACCCGTGGTCGCTGGCGAAGACCCGGCGGGCCGGGGAGATCGCGCTGACCAACCGGTTACCGATGATCAACTTGGTGGAGTCGGCCGGAGCGGACCTCCCCACCCAGGCGGAGATCTTCATCCCGGGTGGGCGGGTGTTCCGCGACCTGACCCGGCTCTCGGCGGAGCGCATCCCCACGGTCAGCGTGGTCTTCGGCAACGCCACCGCCGGCGGCGCGTACATCCCGGGGATGTCCGATCACGTGATCATGATTCGGGACCGGTCGCAGGTCTACCTGGCCGGGCCCCCGCTGGTAAAGATGGCCACCGGCGAGGACGCCGACGACGAGTCGCTGGGCGGCGCGGCCATGCACGCCACCACCTCCGGTCTCGCCGACTACCTGGCCGAGGACGAGCGGGACGGCATCCGGCTGGCCCGGCAGTGCGTACGTCGACTCAACTGGCGCAAGGCGGGACCGCCGCCGCGTACGGCAGCCCCCCGGCCGCCCCGGTACGACCCGGAGGAGTTGCTCGGCATCGCCAGCGCCGACCTGAAGGTGCCGTTCGACCCGCGCGAGATCATCGCCCGGGTGCTCGACGACAGCGAGTTCGACGAGTTCAAGCCGGCCTACGGCACCGCGCTGGTCACCGGCTGGGGCGAGCTGCACGGCTACCCGGTCGGGGTGCTCGCCAACGCCCGCGGGGTGCTGTTCAACGCGGAGGCGCAGAAGGCAGCCCAGTTCATCCAGCTCGCCAACGCTGCCAACACTCCGCTGATCTTCCTCCAGAACACCACCGGCTACATGGTCGGCACCGAGTACGAGCAGCGCGGCATCATCAAACACGGCGCTCTCATGATCAACGCGGTGTCGAACTCGACCGTGCCGCACCTGACGGTGAACCTCGGCGCCTCCTACGGCGCCGGCAACTACGGCATGTGCGGTCGGGCCTATGACCCGCGGTTCCTGTTCACCTGGCCGAACGCGAAGTCGGCGGTGATGGGCCCGACCCAGCTCGCCGGGGTGCTCTCCATCGTGGCCCGGCAGGCCGCCGCCGCGAAGGGCCGGGAGTACGACGAGGAGTCGGACGCCGCCATGCGGACGATGGTCGAGCAACAGATCGAGTCCCAGTCCGGGGCGCTCTTCCTCTCCGGCCGACTCTACGACGACGGCGTCATCGACCCCCGGGACACCCGTACCGTCCTCGGGCTCTGCCTGTCAGCGATCCACACCGGACAGGTACGGGGCGCCGACGGCTTCGGTGTCTTCCGGATGTGAGGCGCGAGCAGCACAGTCAGGCCGTGGACGTAGCCGCGAACGAAGGAGACTGAGCGCGGATGATCAGCAGACTTCTGGTCGCCAACCGGGGCGAGATCGCTCGCCGGATCTTCACCACCTGCCGGGCGCTCGGGATCGAGACGGTCGCCGTGCACTCCGACGCGGACGCCGACGCGCCCTTCGTCACCGAGGCTGACCACGCTGTCCGGCTGCCCGGGAACACGCCTGCCGAGACGTACCTGCGGATCGACCTCGTCCTGGCCGCGGCCCGGCGGGCCGGCGCGGACGCCGTGCACCCGGGCTACGGCTTCCTCGCCGAGAACGCCGAGTTCGCCACGGCGGTCACCGACGCCGGGCTGGCCTGGGTCGGGCCACCGGCCAAGGCGATCGCCGCGATGGGGGACAAACTGGCGGCGAAGACGCTGCTCGCCGAGGCCGACGTCCCCATGCTGCCCAGTTGGACCGAGGCCGACCAGGTCAACGGTTTCCCGGTGCTGGTCAAGGCAGCCGCCGGAGGTGGTGGGCGGGGCATGCGGGTGGTCCGCGCCGCCGACGGTCTCACCGACGCCGTCGCCAGCGCCCGCCGCGAGGCGGCCTCCGCGTTCGGCGACGGCACCGTCTTCATCGAGCGGTACGTCGAACGCGGCCGCCATGTCGAGGTGCAGATCCTGGGCGACCAGTTCGGGACGGTGCTGGCCCTTGGCGCACGGGACTGCTCGATCCAGCGCCGCCACCAGAAGATCGTCGAGGAGGCGCCGGGCGTGCTCGCGCCCGAGGTGCGCCAGCGACTCCACGAGGCGGCGGTGGCCGCCGGCCGGGCGGTCGACTACGTCGGCGCGGGCACGGTCGAGTTCCTGCTCGCCCCGGACGGTGACATCTTCTTCCTGGAAATGAACACCCGCCTTCAGGTGGAGCATCCGGTGACCGAGCTGACCACCGGCCTGGACCTGGTCCGCCTGCAACTGCTCGTCGCCGAGGGCAACCCGCTGTCGATCGGTACGACCCCACCGGCCACCGGGCACGCGATCGAGGTACGCCTCTGCGCCGAGGACCCCGCCCAGGGGTACCGGCCGGCGACGGGCACCCTGCACCGGTTCACGGTCCCCGGGGTGGCCACCGAGTTCGGGCCGCTGACCGGGGCGGGCCTGCGGCTGGACTCCGGCGTGACGGACGGCTCGGTGGTGGGCATCCACTACGACTCGATGCTCGCGAAGGTGATCGCCTGGGCGCCCACCCGGGGCGAGGCGGCCCGCGCGCTGGCCGGCGCACTGGCCCGGGCCGAGCTGCACGGTGTGGCCACCAACCGGGATCTGCTGGTACGCGTCCTGCGCAGCCCGGAGTTCGCCGCCGTTGACCTCGACACCGGCTTCCTGGACCGGCACCCCGAGGTCTTCGCGCCGCTGCTCGCCCCGGAGGAGCTTCCCGTGGCCGCGGTGGCGGCGGCGCTCGCCTCCGCCGCCGGCCGTCGGGCTGCCGCCCCGGTGCTGGCCGGGCTCCCCTCGGGCTGGCGCAACGTGCCCGCCTTCACGCAGGTCACCCGCTACGCCGAGCCGGACGGCGGGGAGCTGGAGGTGCGCTACCGCCTGGACCGCCGCGGCGCGCTCGTCGAGTGGTCGGTGGCATCGGGGGACGGCTCGTCCGCCGCCGACGACGACGCCGCGCCGGCCGGCGAGGCGCCGGCCCTCGCTCTGCGCGAGGCCCGCCCCGATCAGGTCGTCCTGGACGTCGCCGGGGTGCGGCGAACATACCGGGTACACCGGGTGGGCTCGGAGATCTTCGTGGACGGCCCGGACGGCGCGGTGGTCCTGGCCGAGCTACCGCGCTTCCCGCTGCCCGGCGCGGAGCTGGCGGCCGGGTCACTGCTCGCGCCGCTGCCCGGCACGGTGACCCGGGTGCAGGTCGAGCTCGGCCAACGGGTCGCCGCCGGTGACCTGCTGCTGACTCTGGAAGCGATGAAGCTGGAGCACCCGGTGCTCGCCCCCACCGACGGCGTGGTCGCCGAGCTGCCGGTACCCACCGGCGGCCAGGTCGAGACCGGCGCGGTGCTGGCCGTGGTCAACCCCGACGAGGAGGCACAACCATGAACTTCGACCCCACCCCCGAGCAGGAGCAGCTCCGCGACGCCGTACGGGCGCTGGGCAAGCAGTACGGCCACCGGTATTTCGTGGAGAAGGCCAAGGCCGGCGAGCACACCACCGAGCTGTGGAACGAGGCCGGCGGGCTCGGCTACCTCGGCGTGAACATCCCGACCGAGTACGGCGGCGGGGGCGGTGGCATCACCGAACTCGCCATCGTCTGCGAGGAGTTGGCCGCGGCCGGCTGTCCGCTGCTGCTGCTGGTGGTCTCCCCCGCGATCGTCGCGACAGTGATCAACCGACACGGCACCGAGGAGCAGCGCAAGCGTTACCTGCCCGGCATCGCCGACGGTTCGCAGCGGATCGCCTTCGCGATCACCGAACCGGAGGCCGGCTCGAACTTCCACCGGCTCGGCACGGTGGCCCGCCGCGACGGCGACGACTGGGTGGTCTCCGGCCGCAAGTGCTACATCTCCGGCGTCGACCAGGCGGGGCACGTACTGGTGGTGGCGCGGACCGAGGACGCCACGACGGGCAAACTCAAGCCGGCGCTGTTCGTCGTACCGACCGACGCGGCCGGACTGACCTGGTCCAAGCTGGACATGGAGATCCTCTCCCCGGAGAACCAGTTCCTGCTCTACCTGGACGAGGTACGGCTGCCCGGGGACGCGTTGGTCGGCGAGTCGCTGGACGCCGGCCTGCCGGCACTCTTCTCCGGGCTGAACCCGGAGCGGATCACGATCGGCGCGATGAGTGTCGGTTCCGGCCGGTACGCGCTCGAACGTGCCTCGGAGTACGCGGCGACCCGGAAGGTCTGGGGTGGGCGGTCGATCGGCTCCCACCAGGGGGTGTCGCATCCCCTGGCGCACGCGGCGGTGCAGGTGGAGCTGGCCCGGCTGATGGTCCAGAAGGCGGCGGTGCTCTACGACGCCGGGCGGGACCTGGAGGCGGGGGTCGCCGGCAACATGGCGAAATACGCCTCGGGGGACGCGGCGGCGCTGGCCGTGGACACGGCGATCCAGGCCCACGGCGGCGCCGGCATGACCACCGAGTACGGGGTGGCGACGCTGCTCGGGGCTTCCCGGGCCGGGCGGATCGCCCCGGTCAGCCGGGAGATGATCCTGAACTTCGTGGCCCAGCACGTCCTCGGCCAGGAGAAGTCGTACTGACCTCGGGCCACCGCGCGGCGACCAGCACGGCACCGACACGTGCCGTGCTGGTCAGCACCATCCGCGAACCGTCTGCCCTGTCGCCAACGGTCACGGTCTGAGGTCCGGGTGCCGCCGCGCGGTCCCGGACGCGGCGGACAGCCGGGCCAGCACACCTGCCGGATCGTGCACGACTCGGTGCCCGTCATCGACGACCCGGTGTGTGCCCGCGTCGACCGGTTCGGTGTCTGCCCAGCTCATCGGCGCGACGCCGCCGAGTAGAGCGGCCGAACACGAAGGCGCACCAGTTGCCGCTGCCGTCTGGCGGCATCATCACAAGCCAACGAGGCTCCCCGCCTCACTGCCGCGTTTCGGGCGACAACCGGGACCAGCCGATGAAGCGTCGGTGCAGCGCGCCAGGGGGCGTCCCGGGCAGGTCCTCGGCGGCCTGCACCAACAAGGCGCCGAGGTAGAGCGCCAACGACACCGGCATGTTCGCGTACTCCGCCCGGAGCTCCCGCTCCCGGGTAGGACAGGGCCAGAGCAGACCGCAGCCGCCGCAGCTCCAGATGCGCGGAACCGGGCCGTGGGTGGTCACCGCACCACGCCCAGGAACCGGGCGACACTCGCGCGCGCCTCCCGGCGGGTCGCCCACTCCACCTGCCAACACGGATACGGCACCAACCGCGACCACCACGCCCGACAGCCAACACACATGCCGTCGGGCCCCCGGAGATGCGCCGCGAGGATCGTCCGCTCCTGCCTGTCACCCACTAATCCCCTCCGCTGGCCAGTGGCCGCGATTGATCGGAATTCGGTGTCGGGCACGGCACGGAAGTTCTCCGCCGCACTGGCAGACCCGCCGCCAGCGCCGCCAACACCAGACCGGCCGATGCCGGCGCGCAAGAGTCAGCGCGACCGCCAAGACGTACTCGTCATAGGTGACTCGCCTCATCGGCGCATCGCTCGTCTCTGAGCCATGGACTGTCGTGCCAGCCAAGATGAAAGGCACACAGCCACCTCCTCACTCCGCAGCTCTAGGAGGGTGGATGCCCGGCCGCACTGGCAGCGTCAGACATCCACACCAGCGAGGACGGTTCACAGGCGCCAACCAGGGGAATCGACCTCTTCAAGCAAGCTACCACAGGTACCGTTGGGTAGTCAAGGGCTGACGTAGGTGGTCTACTCGTGTTGCCAACCGAGGGGAAACACCGTGCCACCGCGTTACCGCTACGAGCAGATCGCTGACGACCTCACCGAACGCATCGAGTCCGGCGAGTTTCCGCCCGGCTCCAAGCTCCCCAGCCGGCGAGAGCTGATCGAGCGCTACGGGGTCACCGAGCCAGTGATAGACCGCGCCATGCAGGTACTGCGAATCAAGGGGAAGACCGAAACACTGCCCGGCGTAGGCGTATTCGTCGCTGATTAGGACACAGCTCGGGTGTTACGGATTCGCGACGGGCGAAGCCGACAGCACCGCGGCCAGCCGCACCGTTGGCGGCGTCCCACGGCCGTCGCACGATCCCCCATGGTGATCCGCACATGGCTGGCAGCACGTGATTGCCGGCGGGCCCGTTCCCACCACATGCCGGCAGGAACGGGCCCTCCAAGCCCAACGCAATCAGGCCGCTATCCGACGCAGCCGGGCACGTTGACGCAGTTGTTTGGCCGATTCTTGACGACGACGGTACCGGTGGCCGTGTTCAGGTTCACTGTTCCGCCCGAGTTGAGGATGCCCCCGCCGGTACTGATGGCGATGTTCTTGATGACCTTCGTGTTGGTGAGCGTGACCGTGGCGTCGGCGGCGATGTTGAAGATTCCGCCACCAAACGTTGCCTGATTGGCCGTGATGTGGGTGTTCCGCACATCGACTGTGGAGGCGAAGGCGATCGCGGCGTTGACGATACCTCCACCATTCAGACTGCCGACGTTGTGCGCGATTGTGCTGTCCGCGACGGTGGCCACGGTCGCAGCGTTGAGGGCTTGGAGGCTGAGGCCGCCGCCCTGAAGGGTGGCGGTGTTGTTGGTGACTGTGACGTGGCGTAGGGCCAGCATTCCCCCCTCCGCGAAGACCGCGCCGCCGTTGCTGGCTCTGTTACCGGTGATGGCGGTGTCGGTGACGGTGACGTTCGCGTTGAAGCCGCCGGCACCTCCACCAGCGTCGCCGGCGTGGTTACCGCTGATGGTGCTGCCAGTCACGACCGTGGTGCCGCCGGGGAAGCTACCGACACCTCCACCGAACCCGCCCACGACGGCGTTGGCCATGTTCGCGGTGACGGAGGACTTCTTGATGGCGAGTTGACCGGTGTTTCCGATGCCTCCAGCGGCGGTTGCCGCAGTGTTGCGGCTGACGGTGGAGTGTTTGATGGTGGTGATGCCGTTGTTGGCGATACCGCCGCTGCTTCCGCCGCCGTCGCTGCCAGCGATGTTGCGGGTGACGGTGCTGTGGTTGGTGGTCAACGCTCCGCCGGCGTTGACCAGGATTGCTCCGCCGTCGCCGTCGGTCTGTCCACCCGTGACTGTCAGGTGGTTGAGGGTGAGGTCACCGCCGGTGCCGACGGTGACAATGCGGAACTCCTCCACACCGGCGGCGCGTTTGATGGTGGTGTGCTTGCCGCCGTTGAGGGTGATGGGGGCGGTGATAACCGGCAGGCCGGCGCCCTCGTCGATGGTGGCGGTGAGCAGGTAGGTGCACTTCTTGGCGAGGTCGAGCACGGCACCGCCGCGGGCGTTGGCCAGGGTGATCGCGGCGATGAGTTTGTCCGCGTCACAGGGGACCGGAACGCCCTTCGGCTTCGGCTCCTTCTTTCCCTTGCCCGTGCCGGACTCGCCCCCGCTACGGCGCTCGTCGGCGGAGGGCCGCTCGTCGGCAGAAGGCCGCTCGTCGGCGGAGGTGAGCGGGCGTCCGGCCGCCTCCGCGGCCGGGACGGCGACACCCGTGGTGGTGAGAGCCAGGCCGGTCACCCCGGCCAGCCCCACAGCCCACCACCGCCACCGTGATCCCCGCCGGCCCTCGTCGGGGCGGACCGGTTCGTACCCCCGGGTATGGTCCTGATGGTTCATCGCGATCTCGGTGTCCTTCCCCGTGAACGGCGAGGAACTCCGCCACCCCGAGGGCAGACCGGGTGGTGTTCCTCGGCTACCGGAGGCGGTAGCAACCATCCCGAGCTAAACCCGAAGTAAGCCTCACAAGGACACTAAACCGACTTAAACCCCCAAACGTGACATAGGTCTCTTAAACCTACATCCCTGGCTATCCGACCGGCCGGAGCACGTGGTTGTCCGGACAGCGTGCCACGACCGGCTAGTGAGACAGTTCTCCTGCGACAGACGGTACGAGATCGGGTGCGCCCCAGCCGTCGGGAACCGACAGCCCGGCCTTCCGCCGCGCCATGATGGCGGCGCCGACCTGTGCTGCCTGGGCGCCGAAGGCGGAGCGCAGCACCGGGGGTGGAGGCCGCCAGGCGAGGGCGTCGCGCATCGCCTCGCGCACCGGGTCGAGGAAGAGCGCGCCCGCCTCGGCGAGCCCACCTCCCAACACGACGCGGGCCGGGTCGAGGGCCAGGGTGAGGGTGGCCAGGGCGGTCCCCAACGCCCGGGTCGCGTCGTCCCAGACGACGCGGGCGTCCGGATCGGTGCCCACCGCGTCGGCGATGGCTTGGCTGTCCCACTCCGACCCGCCGACGCGCCGGGCATAGCGGCGGGCCATCCCACCGGCCGAGGCGTACACCTCCAGGCATCCCCGCTGCCCGCAACTGCACTGCTCCCCGCCCGGGTAGACCGGCATGTGGCCGACCTCGCCGGCCGCGCGGGTCGCGCCGGCCAGCGGGACGCCATCCACCACCACCGCCGCGGCGATACCGGTGCCCAGAGGCAGCAGCAGGAAGTTGTCCAACCCGACGGCCGCGCCCGCGGTGGCCTCCGCGACGCCGGCTGCCCGCGCGTCGTGCCCGATCGCCACGGGCAGTCCGAGGTCGCCGCTGATGAGGGCGCGCAGTGGCACGTCACGGAGGCGGAGGTTGGCGGCGTACCGCACCACTCCGTCCCGCTCGTCCACGAGGCCCGGCGTCACCACGCCGATCGCGACGGGTGTGCTGCCGAGGGAGAGCGCGTGCTCGCGCAGTTGGCGGCACAGGGACCGGATCGCCATGACCGGGTCGTCATCCGCCTGTGACGGCACGGTCAGTGAACTCAGGAAGCGGCCGCCCTCGCCGACGACGGCCGCCTTGATGGTTGTCCCGCCGACATCGACGGCGAGAACGCAGTGGCCTGCTGGCGGGGTCACGCCGCTCACCCGCGCACCACGGCGAGGTCCGCGCCGAAGTCACGGTCCAGGGGGAACATGGGCCGCTCCACATTCTGGTACGGCAGCCGCGCGAGGTCCTGGTCAACGCCGCCTGGTGTGAGGGCGAGCAGCCAGTCTCCGGCGGCGGAGAACAGTTCCGGCTCCAGATAGCCGATCTTCACCACGACAAGGTCCACCTCGTCGACCCGGACCCCCAGCCGGGCGTACGACGCCAACAGCCGGTACTGCATCCGGCGGGACGTGACGAAGACGCTGAGCCCACCGACCCGTACGCTGACGCAGCGCCCGCCGTCGGGGTCGTCGGCGACCGCCTCCAGGATCCCGTCGAGTTCGATCGGGCCCGGGGGCCGGGAGTCCACCCGCCCGCCGACTGCCACCCGGACCGGGGAGCCGACCGGTTGGTCCGCGACCTGCGCCACCGCCTGCGGGTCGACCAGCGAGGCGAACACGGCCCGCCGGGAGCCGTCGCGGATCTCGGGGCGGGCCAGCATCCGGTCGAGGGCGAAGGTGACGTCGTCGGCGCCGCCGGCGCCCGGGTTGTCACCGGAGTCGCTGATGAAGAACGGCCGCTTCGCCCGATCGGCGACGGCGGCCAGGGCGGTGTCGAGGCACTCGTCCATCGAACCGGTGGGAGCGACGAAGGTGAACTCGTCGCGGACCGCCCAGAAATGCCCGCCCAGCTCGCGGGCCGCCTCGGCGGCGACGGTGGCGTCGGTGCCGGTGACGACGACCGCGCCCTTGCACCGTGACTGGTCGGCCCAGGCGAACCCGACCCAGATCGCCGCGTCGATCACGCCCTCGCGGGCCTCGATCTCGGAGATCCGCGCGTAGAGTCCCCGTGCGGGTTCATCGCGGGTGCTGGTCATCTCGCCGGGTAGCAGGATCGGCACGTGGACCAGCGCCTTGTGCGGACGCCGCTCGCGGCGTAGCGCCTCGATAAGGTTGCGCGCGGCACGCTCCCGGGTTTCCCACACGTCGACGTGCGGGGCGGTGCGGTAGCAGGTGAGCAGGTCACAGGCGTCGAAGAGCACCGACGAGACATTGCCGTGCAGATCCATCGCCGTCGAGATGTACGGCTCCGGCCCGATCACCGATCGGATGGCGGTGACCAGGTCGCCCTCCGCGTCGGAGCGGCCGACGACGCTCATCGCGCCGTGAATGTCCAACAGGATGCCGTCCAATGGGCCGACCGCGGCGAGCTTGTCCACGATCTCCGTGGCCCATTGCTCGTACGCCGCGGCGTCCACGGCGCCGCCGGGCAGGGCCCGGGCGTGCACGAGGGGTATCCATTCGACGTCGGCGGCCCACGGCTCGGTGGGCGAGAGCCAGGCGTATCGCGACAGCAACGCCTCCTCCCGGGTGACCTCGAAGTCGTCGGCGGTGCTCAGGTGGGGGGAGAACGTGCTGGATTCGATGTGAATGCCGCCGATGGCGACGCGGAGGGGGCGAGGCACGGTGGTTGGGCTCCTCAGGTGGGTCGTACGTCGACGGTCGTGCGTAGCAGGTGCCCGAGGCCGATGAGGGCCGCATTCGAGCCCGCGCCGCTGGCTTCGATGGTCAGGGACTGGGTCATGGACGGTAGGCAGCGTTCGTAGAGCATGCTGCGGGTCGCGGCCACGTAGACGTCGAGACTGGACAGCGCACCGCCGATGACGACGGTGTCGGGGTTGAGGAAGTTGACCAGACCGGAGAGCGCCACGCCCAACAGTCCACCAGCGTGGCGCACCATGGTCACGACGGTCGGGTCGGCGTCGCCGACCGCCGTGATGATCTCGGGGACAGTGACCGCCGAGGAGCCCTGCTCGGCCAACTGGCGGGCCAGGGCGGCACCGCTGGCGACGGTCTCCAGGCAGCCCTGGCTGCCGCAGGAGCAGTGCCGCTCGCCGCTGTCGGCTACCCGTACGTGGGTGACGTCGCCGCTGAGTCCGCGCCCGCCACGGTGGATCTGTCCGCCGGTGACCAGGCAGGCACCGATGCCGGTGCCGGCCTTGACGTAGATCATGTCGCCGGTTTCCTGACGCCGGGTGACGTACTCACCCATCGCCGCCGCCTTGGCGTCGTTCTCGACGATCACCGGCACCTGGAAGTGATCGGTGAGGTGTGCGCCGGCGTCGACGCCGCTCCAGCCGGGCATCCGGGCCGGGCCTACCAACCGCCCTTCCGGGAACCCCACCGGGCCCGGGAGGGCGAGGCCGACCCCGAGCAGCACCTGATCAGGTGTGGTCGCCGCCAGGAGCCGCGTGAAGGTGGCTCCGACGACGGCGAAGACCTCCTCAGGCCCGGCGGCGATGTCGATCGCCACTTCCTCGGTGGTGCGCAGTCCGCCGCCGGGCGTGCACAACCCCACCCGGGCGTGTCTGCCGCCGAGTTCCGCGACGGCGAGGACTCCCTTGGTCTCTCGCAGGCGCAGGATCCGAGGGGGCCGCCCACCGGTGGAGCGGCCCATGCCCTCCTCGGCGAGGACGCCCTCCTCCAACAGCCGGCGCACCATGGCGGTGACGGTTGACGGGGCGACCTGCAAGGCCTCGACGAGGTCGGCGCGGGACGTGGCCGCACCTCTGGAGAGCAGGTCGAGAGTCTGGTCACGCAGCGTGGCGGAGATCGGTGGCTCCAAGTTGCCTCTCCCTTGGTCGGGTGGTTCTCCGGCGCCGCCCCAGTGTGTCGCAGCTCAAAGTCGGGGGTGGACTCCGGCCGGCCACGCGAGAAGTTCGGCCAATCCTTCGGGCGACTTTGATCGTACCTCGGCCAAACTTCGTGAATGAAGTGGGTAATTTTCGTTGACGTACCGCTTCCACCTGGATACATTCTTCGAGTTGATCGCCGGGGCAGCGCCCGGCGGGGGCGCCTGGCAAGCCGTCGGCGCCCGGTGACGTAGGGCACGTGCACATCAAACGAGGAGACTCATGACGAGCAGATTTCCCGGCCGCGCCCTGCGTGGCGCGGTGGCGGCAGCCGCCACGATCGCCCTTGGGGCGGGTCTGGTCGGCTGCGGTGACAACAGTGGATCCAAGGACGGCGGTAGTCAGGGCAAGGACACCGTGACAGTCGCCTTCCGTACCCCCAACTGGATCCTGCCGATCTCGGCACCAGGCTTCACCCAGGGGGAGAACGCCATCTTCGGCCAGGCGCTCTACCGCCCCCTCTACCAGTACCGGCTGGACGGCACGGCGCAGTACAACATCGACCCAGAACGCTCGATGGCCGAGCCCCCGCAGGTGAGCGACGACGGCCGCACGCTGACGATCACGTTGAAGGACAACTCCTGGTCCGATGGCACGCCCATCACCACCAGGGACATCCAGTTCTGGTACGACCTGGTCTCGGCGAACAAGGACAAGTGGGCGTCGTACCGGGCCGGCGGCTTCCCCGACAACGTTGACGCGTGGTCGATCAAGGATGAGAAGACCTTCTCGATCACCACCACGGAGGTCTACAACACCGCGTGGTTCGTCGACAACCAGCTCAACCGCATCACGCCCCTGCCCCAGCACGCCTGGGACAAGGACTCCGCGACCGCCGACGTGAGCGACCTCGCCAGCAGCCCGGAGGGCGCCAAGAAGGTCTTCGACTTCCTCATCGCCGCCTCGAAGGACCCCAAGACGTACGACTCCAACGAGTTGTGGCAGGTCACCAGCGGCGCGTGGACGCTGGAGAAGTACGTGCCCAACGGTGAGGTCACCCTCGCCGCCCAGCCGAACTACTCCGGTACCGACAAACCGAAGCTCTCCACGGTCGTGTTGCGGCCGTTCACCAGCGATGACGCCGAGTTCAACGTGCTCCGCGCCGGCGACATCGACTACGGGTACGTGCCGCCGGCCAACATGTCCCAGAAGAGCTACCTCGAGTCCAAGGGATACACGATCTCACCGTGGTACGGCTGGTCGATCACCTACCTCCAGCTGAACTACAACAACCCGAAGTCCGGCGTGCTGTTCAAGCAGCCCTACCTTCGGCAGTCGCTGCAGATGCTCATCGACCAGCCGACGATCAGCAAGGTCATCTGGTCGGACACCGCCGCGCCGACCTGCGGCCCGGTACCGGCCAGGCCCGGCACCAACACCGACGCCGCCGGGTGCGCGTACTCCTTCGATCCGGCGAAGTCCAAGGAACTGTTGGAGAGCAACGGCTGGAAGGTGACCCCGGACGGGCAGACCACCTGCCAGTCGCCGGGCACCGGCCCGAACCAGTGCGGTGAGGGAATCGCCGCCGGCACACCGCTCGAGTTCACGGTGACCAGCCAGACCGGGTTCGCCGCCACGACCAAGATGTTCGCCGAGATCAAGTCACAGATGGCCAAGCTCGGTATCCAGCTGACGATCAAGGAGGTGCCCGACTCGGTCGCGGTCACGCCGACCTGTGAGCCGACCGAGGCGAGCTGCTCGTGGGACATGTCCTTCTTCGGCTCGCAGGGCAGCTGGTACTACCCGGCCTTCGCCAGCGGCGAGCGGCTCTTCGCCACCGACGCCCCGGTGAACCTGGGCAGCTACAGCAATCCTGAGGCGGACAAGCTCATCGAGGCCACTCAGTTCGCTGGCGACGAGAGCGCGCTCATGGCGTACAACGACTTCCTGGCCAAGGACCTGCCCGTGCTCTGGATGCCGAATCCGGTGTACCAGGTCTCGGCGTACCGCTCCGGCCTGCAGGGCGTCGAGCCTCAGGACCCGATGAACCTCATGTACTTCCAGGACTGGTCCTGGGAATAGCCCGCTGATCGTCCCGGCCCCGGCGACGCACCGTGGTGCGTCGCCGGGGCCCCGACCAGGGAGAGGAAGCCGCACAGGTGGCCCGGTACCTCATCACACGCCTGGGACAGGCTCTCATCGTCGTCGTACTCGTCACGGTGATCGCGTTCCTCATCTTGCACCTGCTGCCCGGGGGCGCCGCACGAGCCACCCTCGGCAAGGAGGCGACGCTGGAGCAGTTGGCGGCGTTCAACCACGAGATGGGCTACGACCGGCCGTTGATCCAGCAGTACGGCATGTACGTGCAACGCCTGCTACAGGGCGATCTCGGCTACTCCTACCAGCTCAACCAGTCTGTCCTCGAGGCGATCGAACAGCGGCTACCCAAGACGATGGTGCTGTCGCTGCTGTCGACCCTGCTCGCCGTCGTGCTGGCGATCCCGCTCGGCGTGCTCCAGGCGATCCGTCGCAACCGCTGGCCCGACTACGCCATCACCGCGCTGTCGCTGCTGGCGTACGCCACGCCCATCTTCTTTCTGGGCCTCATGATGATCATCGTCTTCTCACAGGTCTGGCCGATCCTGCCCCCGGAGGCACCGCAGGGATTCACGGTGGCCGAGGTGCTCGCCGATCCGGCCGGGCTGGTCCTACCCACGGCCACCCTCGCCATCGTCACCATCGCGGTCTACGCACGGTACGTACGGTCATCGATGATCGACAACCTGAACGAGAACTACGTGCGCACCGCTCGCAGCAAGGGGCTCTCCGAGCGACGGGTCGTGCTGCGGCACACCCTGCGCAACGGGCTGTTCCCGGTCATCACGTTGCTCGGGATGTACCTGCCCGCGCTGTTCAGCGGGGCACTGGTCGTCGAGTCGCTGTTCAACTTCCCCGGAATGGGCCAGTTGTTCTGGCAGGCGGCGCTCAAGCGCGACTTCCCGATCCTGCTCGGGGTCACCGTCATCATCTCGATCGCCACAGTCATCGGCGCGCTGGTCGCCGACCTGCTGTACGCCGCCGTTGACCCCCGGGTCCGACTCCGTGGGAGCGCCACATGAGCACGCTGTCCGAAGCGGTCGGCCCGGCTGAGCCAAACGACGCGCCACCGCGCGGTCTGTGGCGGCAGGGGCTGACCGTCTTCTGCGAGAACCGGCTTGCCCTGGTGGGACTGGGCCTGTTCGTCCTGCTGGCCGGGGTCTGTTTCCTCGGACCGCTGGTCTACCACACCGACCAGGTGCACACGGACCTCACCGCCGTGCACCTGGCCCCGGGAGAGCAGGGACATCCGCTCGGCACCGACGGGGTCGGCTACGACCAGTTGGGGCGGCTGATGCTCGGCGGCCAGACCTCCATCATCGTCGGACTGGCCGCCGGGGTGCTCGCCACCATCGTTGGCACGCTGCTGGGTGCCATCGCCGGCTTCTTCGGCGGCTGGGTGGACGCCGCGGTGATGCGCGTGGTCGACGCGATGATGTCGATCCCCTCGTTGTTCCTGTTCATGCTGCTCGCCGCCATCGTCACGCCGAGCGCGCCGATGCTCATCCTCATCATCGGTGCCTTCGCCTGGCTGGGCCCGGCCCGGCTCGTGCGGGGCGAGGCACTGACGCTGCGCTCACGTGAGTACGTCCAGGCGATGCGTGGGATGGGTGGCACGGGTGGCCGTGCGGTCCGCCGACACATCATCCCCAACGCCATCGGCACGGTAATCGTCAACGCCACCTTCCAGGTCGCCGACGCGATCCTCTACGTCGCCTACCTGTCCTTCCTTGGCCTCGGCATCCCCCCACCGGCCGCGAACTGGGGTGGCATGCTCTCCGATGGTCTCGCGGACACCTACAGCGGCCACTGGTGGCTGTTGTACCCGCCCGGGATCGCCATCATCCTCATCGTCCTCGCCTTCAACTTCATCGGTGACGGACTCAGGGACGCCTTCGAGGTTCGCCTCCGGCGACGCTAGCAGGAGCAGAGAATGAGCGAATCGATCGGTCCAACTGCCCGGCACTCCGCGCCGGCTGTGAACGCGGCAGCCGGCCGGCCCCTGCTGGAACTACGTGACCTCGACACCGACATCGCGCTGCGCCGTGGCACGGTACACGCCCTCGACGGCATCAGTCTTGAGGTCGCGCCCGGGCAGACCCTCGGCGTCGTGGGCGAGTCCGGCAGCGGCAAGACGATGACCGCATTGTCAATCATGGGACTACTTCCGCCCGGCGGTCGCGTCACCGGTGGGCAGATTCTGTTCGAGGGACGGGATCTGCGATCGTTGCCGGCCGATGAGGTACGCCGGATCCGAGGTGTCCGGATGGGCATGGTCTTCCAGGACCCGCTCACCTCGCTCAACCCCACCATACGCATCGGTGCGCAGGTGGCCGAACCACTGCGCGTACACAAGCGGGTCGGCAGGGCGGAGGCCCGGGACCGGGCCATCGAGATCCTGCGCCGGGTCGGGATGCCGCGCCCGGAACAAATCGTCGACAACTATCCGCACGAGCTGTCCGGCGGTATGCGGCAACGGGTCGCCATCGCCATGGCCCTGGTCTGCTCACCAAGCCTGCTCATCGCCGACGAGCCGACCACCGCACTCGACGTCACCACCCAGCGGCAGATCCTCGAACTCATCGACGATCTTCGGGAAGAGTTCGGGATGGCCGTCATCCTGGTCACCCACGACCTCGGGGTGATCGCCGGTCGGGCGGACCGGGTAGCCGTCATGTACGCCGGTCGGGTCGTGGAGACCGCGGCCACCGAGCAGCTGTTCCAAGCGCCCCGACACCGCTACACCGAGGCCCTGATGCGGGCGCTACCCGAGTCGGCCATCCGGGACAGCGGCGGACACGACCGGCTGATCAGCATCCCGGGACTGCCACCGGACCTGTCCGGTCCCCTAACCGGATGCCGGTTCGCGCCGCGGTGTTCGTATGTCAGCGACAGCTGCCGGACCACCGACCCGGCCCTGATCCCGGGCGCGCACCAGCACGCGTGTCTGCACCCGGTACCCACGCCCACCGCGGCGGTCACCGCGCCGGTCCCGGCACCGATCGAGCCGGCGACGGCGCCGGTCACCGCGGCACCGCCCGAATCCACGGAGCCGCCAGTCCTGTCGGTGCGGAACCTGATCAAGAACTACCCGGTGCACGGCCGTGGGCTACTGCGCCGGACAGCCGGGCAGGTAAGCGCGGTAGCCGATGTCTCCTTCGAGGTCAGGCCCGGAGAGACCTTCGGGCTCGTCGGCGAGTCCGGCTGCGGCAAGTCCACCGTGGGACGGCTGTCCGTCGGCCTGGAACGGGCCTCCGCCGGGCAGATCGTGTTGGACGGTACGGATCTCGCCGACCTCACCGGCCGGGAACGACGCCGGATGCACCGGCACGTCCAACTCATGTTCCAGGACAGCTATGCGGCGATGAACCCTCGGATGCGCGTTGACGCCATCCTCGCCGAACCACTCGAGATCCAGAAGGTGGGTGACGGTTCGGCACGGCAAGCACGGATCGCCACTCTCCTCGACCAGGTGGGGTTGCCCCGGCGGGCGCTGGAACGCTACCCCCACGAGTTCTCCGGCGGTCAGCTGCAGCGGATCGGGCTGGCCCGGTCGCTGGCGTTGCGCCCCCGGCTGATCGTTGGCGACGAGCCGGTGAGCGCGTTGGACGTCTCGATCCAGGCGCAGGTGCTCAACCTGATGCGGGACCTGCAGCGCGAACTCGATCTGGCGTACATCTTCATCAGTCATGATCTGTCTGTTGTCGACTACATGGCAGACCGGATCGGTGTGATGTACCTCGGCAAGCTCGTCGAGGTCGGGCCCGCCCGGGAAGTGGTGCGGGCTGCCCGGCATCCGTACACGCAGGCACTGGTCGACGCGGTCCCGTCCATCGAGCCGAACCGGGCAGCCACTCGCGACGGCATGACCATCCGGGGCGAGCTTCCCAGTGCCCTCGACCCACCCACCGGGTGTCGGTTCCGCACGCGCTGCCCCTACGCGGTGGACATCTGCACAACGGAGCCTCCACTGACCGGTGACCTGCACCAGGTGGCCTGCCACCTGCCGCTACGCCCGGAGCCGACCAGCACCTCCACGCAGGCCCAGGCTGTCGTATGACCACAGTGGAAATCTGCGTCAGTGATGTGCCGACCGCACTGGTGGCCGAGGCGGCCGGAGCCGACCGACTGGAGCTCTGCGCCGACCTCGGCCAGGGCGGCACCACCCCGAGCCTGGGGACGGTTGAGGTCGCCCTGCGTACGCTGCGTGCGGTCGATGTGCGCATCATGATCAGGCCCCGGGGCGGCGACTTCCGGGTGAGCGAGATCGAACGCCAGGTCATGCTCGCCGATATCGCGGCGATTCGCGAACTGCCCAACCCTCACGGTCTCACGGTCGGGGTGGTGGTCGGCGCGCTCACCCCCGACAACAACCTCGATCTGGCCGTGCTGCGGCACATGATCGAGGCGGCGGGGCCGTTGCCGGTGACCGTCCACAAGGCCTTCGACGAGGTCGACGACCAGCTTGCGGCAATCGACCAGGTTGTCGGCCTCGGGGCGGACGCGGTGCTCACCTCGGGCGCGGCGGCCACCGCGCTGGCCGGCGCCGCCCGCCTCGCCGCGCTGCGGCAGCGGGCCGGCGATCGACTTCGGGTGATCGCCGCCGGCGGAATCCGTTCCCACAACGTCCGCCAGGTACTCACCGAGACCGGGGCACGGGAGGTCCACCTGCGCGCGCCGGTGCAGCGCGACGGACGCGAGGCGACCGACGGCGACGAGGTGAGCCGACTCGTCGTCGCCGCGCGTGGGCGTTGAACGCAGAACCAGATTTTCCCTGTCTCCGTCCGACCTACCGATGCAGAAACCATCGCCGCATACTGCCAACGAATTAGCGACCCAGCACACTAGCGCTCGCTCAACCTCAGGGGACGCCACCGCACGCCCCTTGATTGCAGCGGCGACATGCCGCGCGTGGCCCACAGTGCCGCGCCGATGTAGAGAACCTGTTCGGGGATGCGCTGCCACAGCGGAGACGCTTGTTCGCCCGCGAACGGGACCTCAGCAGTGGCGGCGTAGATGTTCCCAGGAAGCAGAACGACGAACAGCAACACGAGGCAGTATCCGGCAGCCCGGCGAGTGCGGGAGAGTATGAGGCCGAGTGCGCCGAGGATTTCGAGCACACCGGTGAGGTGTACCACCAGGGATGGAAGCGGCACCAGAGGCGGCACCATCGCCACCAGATCGTCGTGGGTCGGCATGACGGTGACGCCGCCCGGCACGAAGTGGGCTGTGGCGGTCATGAACAGCATGATCGCCAGGGCGTGCGCGGCGGCCGAAGGCCAGGTCACGAATCGGCGCACGCCCAGCGCCCCAAGGCCGCGTAGGACGGCCAGCGCGACAAGGAGAACGGGGGTTGCCATGGTGAGCTCCATCTAGTCATTGTCAAGTCTGAGCTCACACGCTAGCCCCTACAGGTCCGTCTTGCCAATGACAAGTTGCGACGCTGTGTGGCCCGAGTGCCACCCGGCGGTCGGCCCGGCGGGACCATGGCAGGTGCTTCCGTCCTATCGGCCACTTCCCCTGCCTCAGCCCGGAGACCTAGCCTGTTCTGCGGCAATCGGAGGGGGCACAGATGAGCGAAGCCGAGACCGTACCGATGGACATCGCCGAGCGCGTGACGACAAGGCGGCGAGGCATGTTCCGGAAGGAACACACCAACGAGACCGTGGGTCTCGGTGATGGCGAGACAGTCGTACGGTGGCTACGCGAACTCCATCAGGAACGCAATCAGACGGTGATGATCCATCGTCCGTGGGGATCGATCTGCGTAGTCGCTGATGGACGCGCCCCGACGGACGTCATGGTGACCGACGGCGACCGGATGTGGTATGCGGCCTGCCCTGGGAGCACGCTCCCCCAGAGCCGACCCCAGCTGACCCCGGACCAGGTAGAGACTGTCATGCTCGACGCTCTGACCTCGAACGCTCTGCCTCAGTGGCCAGAGTGGCGGGAGTTCTGACCACCCGCCCCCGCCCGCCCTTCATGCCCGGAAGGGGCCGCACCAGACAACGCCGGCAAATACCCGATCGCCCGGTTCAGCTCGCTGAGATCGTCGATGACGACGTCGGCCTGGGTCAGCGAATCAGGGGCATGGGTTGTGGCGAGTGCCACGACCGCGGCCCCGGCCGCCTTGCCGGCGGCGACTCCGGCGGGGGAATCCTCCACCACCACGCAGGACGCGGCGGCAACACCGAGTTGCCGGGCGGCCAGCAGATACCCCTCGGGATCGGGTTTTCCGTGGCGGACGTCCTCCGCCGCCACGATGACCGACGGAATTCGCAGACCAGCACCGCGCATCCGGGAGGTCATGAGAGCACGAGACCCGGAGGTGACGACCGCCCACGTGCCGTCGGTGATCGTGTTCAGCGCAGCGACGGCCCCCGGAATCGGGCTCACCAACTCGGCGTGTGAGAGCGCAAGGTCGGCCATCTCCCGCAGGACCGACGCGACAGCCTCGGGCGGAAAGAACTCTGGCACCACATCCTCGTCGCGCCGGCCGTGGCAGACCCGCAGGATGGCGTCAGCATCAACGCCGTAGCGGGAGGCAACCGTACTCCAATTGGCGACTACCGCCTTTGCCGAGTCCACGAGCGTGCCGTCGATGTCAAAGAGGAGCGACCGATCCATAGTTCACCCTGGCTTTCGCGTTAGTAGCCGGCAGTACCGTGGCCGAGGCCGCACGGCGGTTCTCAGCGGACAAGAGTCGGGGCGGCGAGCGCGTCCAGCCCGCGCCCGGCCACACAGCGGTACGTCCGCTCCGCGCCCCCGGGCGGCAGCACGTCCAGGTTCCACCCCTCGGTGCGGTTGAGGCCAGCGGCGAGCCGGAAGGTGGTCTCGTTACACACCCGACGAACCGTCGGGTGTGCGCTGATGTCGGCGTAGTCGGCCCGGTGTAACGCCTTGGGTAGCTCACCCTCAGCATAGCTCTCCCAGGTGTGCTCACCTGAGCAGGGCACCTGCTCGGCGGGGGCCCGGGACCCGCTGATCCAGATCGGACCGAAGCACTCCAGTTCGTCTGCGCACCGGGCCCCGGAGGGCAGCTCCGCGACCTGAGCGCACGCAGGCCGGAGTGCGGCATCGGTGGTCAGGGCCGCGCTCGACGTCGGTCGCGACGCGCCCAGGCCGCTATCCAGCCCAACGCCGACCAGCCCGACGCCGGCCGCGAGGAGGACGGCCACTCCCGCTCCGCCGAGGAACCAGCGCCTCCGCCGCCGTGCCTCGGAGGGGAGGGTCGGGTGTGCGTCCTCGACCGGCGCTCGGGGCGCGGGGCGAGCCGACCGGCCGCCCGACGCCACTCCGGAATGCCCGCTCGGGGCCGCTCCGGAGTGCCCGCCGACGGTCGGCTCGGCAGGGACGCTGGCGGAGCCGGAGACGGTCCCGCCAACCGGCAGCGCGGCCAGCAGGTCCCGCAGCTCGGCGGCGGACGGTCGCGCCCCCGGGTCGTTCGACATGCCGGCCCGGAGGATGTCGACCAACTCCTCCGGCACCCCGGGCAGGCCGGGGACCGGCTGATGGAACATCTCCAGCACCGTCACCAGACTGGGGTCGCGCTCGGACCGCCAACGCGGCGGCCGACCGTGCATCACCGCGTAGAGGGTGGCGCAGAGCGCGTAGACATCCACTGCCGGTGATGGCGGGCTGTGGTTGAACATCTCTGGCGGCGCGTACGCCGGGGTGAGCACCTCGAGGGCGACTCTGGCGTCCCGCAGCTCGGCGACGACGGCCAGCCCGAAGTCAGCCAGCACCGCCGGATTGAAGTGGGAGTGGAGGATGTTGGCCGGCTTGACGTCCCGGTGCAGCACCCCGGCCGCGTGGGAGTGGGCGATCGCGTCGGCGATCTTGACCCCGAGGTCGCGAGCCTCCAGGGCGCCGAGCGGCGAGGTACGCATCCGTTCGGCGAACGACCCGTCGCAGAGCTCCATGATCAGGTATGGGTGTTGGTCCACCGTGACCCCGACATCGAAGAGGTCGACCACGTGCGGGTGCGACGACATCCGACCGGCCGCCCGTGCCTCGCGGAGGAACCGGGCCTGATCCCGCTCGCTGTCCAGAGTGCGGTTCTCCACCTTGACCGCCACCTCGCGCCCCACCGAGATCTGGGTGGCTTTGTAGATCGTCGCGTAACCACCCCGGGCGAAAACCCGCAAATCAGTCAGCCCGGGCACAAGGGGCGTCGGTAGCGCGCCGGGCGGGTTCTCGGTCACAGCTTGAAAATACCGAATCAGGCGGGCTGTTCAGCGCACCGCGTCAGCGGTGGACGCCGGACCAGCCGGGTCGACCGAAGACGAGACAGCGCTGCCCGGTGCCGCGGCACCAGCGCCGCGGCGATCCCACCACAGACCCGCAGCAGTCGCCAGCGCACCCAACGCCTCCCAGGCGGCCACCCCGAAGAACCGGCCCGGAGCAGCGTCCACCAGCACAATGACGCTGAACACGGTGAAGGTGAGGAGTCGAAACCCGACGGTGAACCGGTAGAAAGCCCGCCACTCGGTCGCCGAGGCGAGCAGGTAGTAGACCCCCATGTTGAACGACGCCATCGAGGACGCCGTCAGGAACGTACGGGTGTAGTCGCCCGATGCCCGAGACTCCAGCACCTCGAAGCCAAGCAGCCGCAGCAGCGCCTCCGGCCAGATCAGCCCGACCGCGCCCACGAGCAACGCGAGCAGGCCGAAGACCGCGACTGTCCAGCCGGCAGCGGAACGCGGCAGCTTCATCAGACCCCTTCCCGTCCGGCACGCCCACAACCCGGGATCGTGCGCGGCCCCCACGCTATCGACACCCGCCCTGTCCCGCATCACCGGAATTGCCAAAAAATCTGTCACTGGCGACGCTGCCAGCGGCCGAATCAGTCGGGCGCCGTCAACCGGCCGAGGAGGTCGTCCGCGGTCCGACGCTCGCTACGCTGCTCGGTCGCGTACGCCAGGCGTACCGCCTCCTGGGCGCTGGCCCGCGCCGCCGTCGAGTCGCCGGTAGCGGCGAGCGCCTTCCCCAACACGGCCGCGGCGAGCACCTGACTGCGTACGTCCTCCGCCGGGACGGTACGGGCCCGTTGCGCCCAGTCCAACGCCTGCTCGGTCTGGCCGTGAGCGAGCAGGGCGGAGGCGTACTGGGCCATCACCAGGCGACGGGAGATCAGCAACGCCGGAGTGGTCTGCGCGGCGGTCGCCACCGGGGCGAGCAGGCCAACCGCGACGGCCGGATCGCCGGCCGCCAGCCGGGCGGTGGCCAGCAGCACCCGCGGCGCCACCTGCGCCGGCGCCCACGGGTTGTGCGGCTCGACGGCGGTCAGCACCGCCCGCGCCTCCCGCTCGGCCAGGTCATGGTCGCCCGAGTCCAACGCCACGAACCCCCGCAGTGTGCCAGCCATGCCGGTCAACAGCGGATGCGAGGTACGGCGGGCGTAGCCCATCGCGTCGGCAAGCAGGTCCGCCGCGTGCTCCGGCTCGCCCAGGCCCCGCGCGATCACCCCACGCACCACCAGCGCGAAGCCCCGCCCCCACTCGTCGTAGGCGGCGTCGAAGTCCCGGTACGCCCGCCGGGCCGCCCGGTCCGCCTCCGCCAGATCACCCAGCTCGGCAGTGGCGAACGCCTCCACCGCCCGCAGGGTGCCGACCGCCCACTCCTCGCCGACCCGCTCGCCGAACGGCAGGAACACCCGGGCGAGGCGGCCGGCCTCGTGCAGCCGACCGGCGAGCAGCCGGGCGAAGGCGGTGGTCCCCCGCAACCAGGCCCGTCCGTACGGATCCTTCAGCTCGGCGAACAACCGCGCGGCCCGACCGAGTACCGCGTCGGTGCCGGCGAAGTCGCCCCGGGTGGTGGTGACCCAGGCCAGGTTCTGCAACGACCATGCCTGCCCGCGGCGATCCTGCACCGCGAGACTCGTCTGATACGAGGCGGCGAGCCGGCTGCTCGCCTGACCCAGCCGGCCGGCGATGAAATCGGCCATCCCGAGCCGCCGCATGGCCGCCGCACGCAGCGTTGACAACTCGTGCGCGGAGGCGACCTGCAACGCCTCCTGCCAGGAGCTCACCGCCCGGTCCGGGTCGCCCGTCGTCTGGTGCGCCTGCCCGGCGAGGAGTAACGCACTGACCTGGGTGGCCGCCTCGTCCCCGGCGTTGGCGGCGATCTTCTCCGCGTTCGCGAGCGCGTCGGCAGCCTTGCCGACCTGGAGCAGCGCCCAGGCGTGCACCACCCGGTCGGCCGCCGGGACCGCATCGGCAGCCAGCCCGCTGGCGCGTTCGGCGTACTCCACCGCCAGCAGCGGCTCCCCGGCGTGCATCGACCGGCGGGCGGCGGCGCCCAGGGCGGCGACCCCGACCGGGACCACCGCCCGCGCGGGTGCGTCCGGGCGCAGACCCACCGCGTCGGCGAACGCGACCGCTCGCTCCACGTGCCCGGCCACGAAGTCGTCCCGGGCGGCCTCGGTCAACCCACCGGAGGCGGGGGTGCCGGTCGGCGGATCGGCCGCCGCCCAGCGGGCGAGCGCCGCATGCCGTTCGGCCCGTTCGGCCTTGCTGACCCCGGCGTAGGCCGCCTCCCGCATCAACGGGGTGGCGAACGTGTGGCCGGACCACGCGCGGTGCAGCATCCGGCGTTGCAGCAACTCCTCGACCGCGCGTTCCAGCTCCACAGCGGCCACCGCCGCCGGCCGGCCGTCCCGACCGCTCCGCTGCTCCCGCAGTGCCTCCAGCGCCCCCGCTGGTACGGTGTCGCCGACCACCGCCGCGTCCCGCAGCACCGAACGGGCCTCCGGCGGCAGCGCGTCGATCCGCGCGGCGAGCACGGCCGCGAGGTCACGGGAGAGGAGCTGGCTGCCGAGCGAACCCGGTGCGAGCTGCCATTCATCGTCGGCACCGGCGGTCAGCGCGCCCCGCTCCATCAGTAGGGTGACCAGCTCAGCCAGGTAGAACGGATTACCCTGCGCGGTGGCAAGCAGGCGGTCCGTGTCGGCCTGCGGCAACCGGCCCCCGCCGAGGTAGCTGGTGAGTAGCCGCGCGGCGTCCGCACCGCGCAGCGGCGGCAGCGCATGGACCTCGGCGTCGGCCACCTGGGTCAGAGCACCCGCCGTACGGACCAGCTCCGGCCGGCCCAGCAACAACACCAGCACCGGGCCGACGATCCGGGACAGGGTCTCGCCGAGCGCATGGGTGCTCTCGGCGGTCGCGTCGTGCAGATCGTCCACCACGACCACCAGTGGCGCCTCCGCGGCGATGGCGCTGAGCAGGTCGGCGACGGCGTTCGGCACCGCGTCGCCGTCGGCGGACTGACACGCCGAGCGCCACTCACCCTGGTCGGTGGGGCCGCTGGGCAGCTCCGCGTACCCGAGCAGGGCCAGCAACTGCTCGGTGGCGATCGGCACCGGATCGCCACCGGTACGGCCGAGGCGCTGGCCGAGCCGACGCAGCCGCTCCTCGACCGCCGGTCGGGTGAGCGCGGTCGCCGTATCGGTGGGCAGGCCGACCGCGGCGCGGACCAGGTCCGCCAGGGGCGCGAGCCGGCGCCGCTCCCCGAACGCGACGCAGCGGACGGAGAGCACCCGCGCGCCGGTGTACGCCGCGAACCGACCGGCGCCCACGTCGTAGCCGGCGGCGAGGCGTTCCACCTCGGTGGCGAAGCGGGACTTGCCGATGCCGGCCTCGGCGGTCACCAGCAGTACCCGGGGCTCACCGCGGTCGACCACCTCGGCGAGCCGGCCCGCCACCCGCCCGATCTCGGTCTCCCGGCCGACGAAGGGCGCCTCGTCCCCGAGCCCGGACCGAGTGCCCGTGGCGTCCAGCAGGCCGAGTAGTTCGTACGCCGTGACCGGCTCGCGCTTGCCCTTCAGACGCAGCGGGCGCAGCGCCCGCCAGGAGGCCACGTGCCGGGTCGCGGCGGCCGTCCGGTCCCCCGCGTAGACCGCGCCGACCGCCGCCGTGTCGGCGAGCCGGGCGGCGGTGTTGACCGTGTCTCCGATGACCGTGTATTCGAGGGCCGCCTGGATTCCGGCGATCACGTCCCCGGTGTTGAGACCGACCCGCAGGCCCAACGGCCCCCCGCCGCCGCGTTCGTCGTCGAGGACCCGGCGCACCGCCCGCTGCATGGACAGCGCCGCCCGAACGGCTCGCTCGGCGTCATCCTCGTGCGCCACCGGCGCGCCGAAGACCGCCATGATGCCGTCACCGGTCAGCTTGTCGACGTGCCCGCCGAAGGTCTTGACCGCGCCGGCCAGTGCCGCGAGCACCCGGTCAGTGACGGCGCCGACCCGTTCCGGGTCGAGATCCTCCGACCAGGAGGTGAAGTCGGACAGGTCACCGAAGAGCACGGTGACCACCCGGCGTTCGGTGGCGGGGAGGGTCGCCGCAGCCGGCAGCGCGGCGCCGCAGTTGTGGCAGAACCGGGCACCGGGTACCGCGACGGTTCCGCACACCGGGCAGGTCACGTCTGCTCCAACTCCGGGTCGGTGGTCCCGGATTCCCGGCCCAGGTACGCCAACTGCGCCCGGACCGACCACTGGGCGGCCCACCACAGTGACCGGTCGACATCGGCGTAGACGACCGCCACGACCTCGGCGGCGGTACGGGCACCGGCGTCGAGTGCGGCCCGGACCTGGTCGAGCCGGGCCCGCCGGTGGGCCAGGTAGAACTCCGCCGCGGCGCCGCAGTCCGCCAGCGCCGGGCCGTGACCGGGCAGGGCCGGGATCCCGGCGTACGTCGAGAGCAGCTCCAGACTGTCCAGGTAGTCCCCGAGGTGCCCGTCTGGGTGGGCGACCACGGCGGTGCCCCGGCCGAGGATGGTGTCACCGGTGAGGACCACCCGCTCGTCGCCGTACGTCGCGAGGAAGCAGACCGAGTCGGCGGTGTGCCCCGGGGTGTCCAGCAGGCGGATCTCCAGCGCGTCGCCGCCGAGGTCACCGGTCGAGGAGGTCAGTGGCGTACCGCCGATGGTGTGTGCCGGGTCCGCGGCGTGCACGGGTGCCCCGCCGAGCAGGTCGTGCAGGCGTGCCGAGCCTTCGGTGTGGTCGGGGTGCCCGTGGGTGATCAGCACGTGCCCGATCGGCCCCTGGGCGACGATCGCGGCCAGGTGTGTCTCGTCGACCGGCCCGGGGTCAATCACCACCGCGGGTTTCCCGGGCGCGGCACGCAGCACCCAGGTGTTGGTTCCCGTCAACGTCATCGGCCCGGGGTTCGGGGCCCGTAGCAGGGTGACCCACCCCGGCAGCGCGCCCGCGAGAGCTGTCGCCGGCGCCGTGAAGTGCCCGCTCATGGCTGCGATCGTACGACCACCGGCACCAGCCTCCGCGATCTTGCACCTCCAGCCTCCGCTTCGTACCCGTTCAGGGGCTTTGACCGGCAGGACATGCAAGATCGCGGTAGGGGCTAGGCCGTGACTTCGACGATGACCTCAACCTCGACGGGTGCGCCCAGGGGGAGTTCTGCCACCCCGACCGCGCTCCTCGCATGCCGGCCGGCCTCGCCGAAGACAGCGCCGAAGAAGTCGGAGGCGCCGTTGATGACGCCGGGCTGACCGGTGAAGCCCGGGGCGCTTGCCACGAAGCCGGTCAGCTTGACGATCCTGACGACGTTCTCCAGCCCGACCAGCGAGTTGATCACCGCGAGCGCGTTCAGCGCGCACTGCTGGGCCAGTTCCTTGGCCTGATCGGCAGAGACGTCAGCGCCGACCTTGCCGGTGGCGAGCAGCTTGCCCTCGGCCATCGGTAGCTGACCGGAGATGTAGACGTGCTGCCCGGACTGCACCGCCGGCAGGTAGCTGGCGACCGGGGGTACCACCTCGGGCAGCTCGTGCCCCAACTCGGCGAGTCTCGCGTACGGCCCGGTCATGCCTTGGCCCGCTTCAGGTAGGCGACGAGTTGCTCCGGGTTCGGGCCGGGAACCACGGACACCAGTTCCCAGCCGTCCTCGCCCCAGTTGTCGAGGATCTGCTTGGTCGCGTGGACCAGCAGCGGGACCGTGGCGTACTCCCACTTCTGCATCGCTGGAGGGCTCTCTTCCTGGAGTGCGGTTCTTTCCAGGGCACAGCCTACGGTCCGGCGGCGGGTTGGGGCACGGGACGTTGCTCGACCACCGCCTCCCCGCACGTACCGGCGTGATCATAGGGCCGTGGACAGCGGGACCGGTCCAGCAGGGGCAGGTCGCAGAAGACCCGGTGTCGGTTGTTCTGGTCGTCTGCGGTGGAGACGGTGGTCTCCCCGGCGTCAACCGCACCGAGGAAGCTCAACGAGGTGGCGATCGTGCCCGCCAGCGCGATGGCGGCGGCGCGGTCCGCGACCCGGATCGGAAGATGCACGACGTAGCCCGGCTCCTCGTCGTCCCGGGGCGGCAGGGCAAGCTGGTCCGGGACGCCGCCGGGGGCGGACAGCCGAACCGCGGCCGGGAGCTGGGTCCGGGGGTTGTTCTCCACGTCGTGCATGCCCTGCCTCCGGCGGTTGTACCTGATCGTGCCCACGCCGCTCGGCCCGGCCCACGGCCCGATCCCGGCACCATCGGAACGTAGGCTGCTGGTCGATGGCCGCCAACAGGGCGCGCGGCATTCCGGCTGTCAAGTCACATATGCGACACCTGCCCGGGCGGACTGCGGACAGCATCCGGGAGCCGCCGGGTTTCGGACAGAACCCGGCGTCATGTCAACGGCCGGCCCAACCGCTACCCTTCCGGTCGTAAACGGTGGTCTACCGCCACCCGTCGCCTCGCCGAGCCGACGCAGTCCCACCCCCGGGGGAGCGATGTCCCAGCCAGCCAGCGGTGATCCGACCAGTCAGCCCGACAGCCCGACCGAGGTGGCCCACCCCGCCGCGCCGCCACCGGATCCGTCGGCGCTCCCGGCACCGGCCGCCCCCCACACCCCGGACCAGCAGAGTCCGGCGCCCCGCCGCAGACGCGGACTGCTGATCGCGTCGATCGCCCTCGCGGTGACCCTGGTGCTCTGCCTCGGCGGCGGGGTCGCCGCCTTCCTGGTGCTGCGCGCCACGGAGGACGGCGCGGGCGCCGAGGAGCCCACGGTCGCTGTGGAGGAGTTCCTCACCGCCGTCTACAAGGACCGGGACGCGGCCCAGGTGTCGAGCCTGGTCTGCTCGGCCGCCCGGGACCAGGACAAGATCTCCGCGAAGGTCGCCGAGGTGGAGAAGTACGCGGCCGACTACGAAAAGCCGTACTTCCGGTGGAGCCCCCCGAAGGTCGACGACAAAACCGAGGACCGGGCCATCATCACCACCACGGTCACCATGAACACCGCCGACGAGAAGGCCGCCGACCTGCCCCTGCGCCTCACCGTGGTCAAGACGACGGGTTGGTGGGTCTGCGAGGTGGCCGAAGGGTGACACCTGGTTAGGCTCGACGGGTGGGAGCAGCACAGCGACCGGCCGAGCCGGCCGGCACCGAGTGGCCGGCCCGCCTTCACGTGGTAACCGGCAAGGGCGGCACCGGCAAGACCAGCGTCGCCGCCGCCCTCGCCCTCGCCCTCGCCGCCGGAGGCCGGCGCACCCTGCTGGTCGAGGTCGAGGGGCGGCAGGGCATCGCCCAGCTCTTCGACGCCGACCCGTTCCCCTACGCCGAACAGCACCTGACCGACGCTGCGGACGGCGGCGAGGTGCGGGCCCTCGCCGTGGACGCGGAGGAGGCCCTGCTCGAGTACCTGGACATGTTCTACAAACTCGGCGGAGCCGGGCGGGCCCTACGCAAGCTGGGCGCCATCGACTTCGCCACCACCATCGCCCCGGGGCTACGCGACGTCCTGCTGACCGGCAAGGTGAAGGAGGCCACCACCCGTACGCTGGGCCAGCGGCGGGCGTACGACGCGGTGGTGCTGGACGCCCCGCCAACCGGGCGGATCGCGCGGTTTCTCAACGTCACCGCCGAGACCGCGCGGTTGGCCCGGGTGGGGCCGATCAAAACCCAGAGCGAGGGGGTAGCCGCACTGCTGCGCTCCCCGATGACCGCGGTGCACGTGGTGACGCTGCTCGAGGAGATGCCGGTCCAGGAGACCGTGGATGCCATCACCGACTTCACCTCGCTGGGCTTTCCGGTCGGACGGATCATCGTCAACGCCGCCCGACCGCCGGCACCGGTCGGCTCCACGGTCACCGCGGCGGAGCTCACCGCCGGGCTGCTCGCCGCCGGGCTGCCCGCCGACGACGAGACCGTCTCCGGCCTGGCGACCGAGGCGCGCGACCAGTCGGTCCGCCGCGAGCTGGAGGATTCGCTCCGGACCGACCTGGCCGAGTTGGGCCTGCCGCTGGTCGAGCTGCCGCTGCTGCCCGACGGGGTGGACCGGGCGGGTCTGGATCGGCTGGCCGCAGCGCTCGTCCGAGCGGCTTGACGCACTCCTGCTGTCAGCTCGGGAGCGTCGTTGAACCGGGCCCGATACGCTCGATTGGTGCCTTCCGACAACGTGGCGCTGCCGCTGGATGTTGACCGGATCCTCGCCGATCCCGGGGTACGGATCGTGGTCTGCTGCGGGGCGGGTGGGGTGGGTAAGACGACCACCGCCGCAGCGCTAGCGCTGCGGGCCGCGGAGGAGCACGGCCGCCGCACGGTGGTGCTCACCATCGACCCGGCACACCGGCTGGCCCAGTCGCTGGGGCTGACCGAGCTGAACAACACTCCGCGCCAGGTCAAGGGGATCGACGTCGAGGCCAGCGGCGGTGAGCTGCACGCCATGATGCTCGACATGAAGCGCACCTTCGACGACGTGGTGCTCCAGCACACCGACCCGGCGAGGGCCGCGGAGATCTTCGCGAACCCGTTCTACGCGGCCATGAGCTCCACCTTCGCCGGCACCCAGGAGTACATGGCGATGGAGAAGCTCGGGCAGCTGCACGCCCGAGGCGAGTGGGACCTGATCGTGGTGGACACTCCACCCTCCCGCTCGGCGCTGGACTTCCTCGACGCGCCGGCTCGCCTCGCCCGCTTCCTGGACGGCCGGATGCTGCGGCTGCTGCTTGCCCCGGCCCGCACCGGCGGGCGGAGCATGTTCAGCTTCGTCACCGCTGGGTTCGGGATGTTCTCGAAAGTTGTCCAGAAGGTACTGGGCGCCCAACTATTGAGTGATCTGTCCGGATTCGTCGCTGCCCTCGACTCGATGTTCGGCGGTTTCCGCCAGCGAGCGGAGCAGACTTACCGCATCCTGCAGGCCCAGGAGACGGCGTTCCTCCTGGTCGCGGCGCCGGAGCCGGACGCGGTCCGGGAGGCCGCGTACTTCGCGGGCCGGCTGCAGGATGAACGGATGCCGCTGGCCGGGCTGGTGCTCAACCGGGTACACCGACCGGCGGCGCCGGAACTCGGCCCCGACGAGAGCTTGGCCGCCGCTGACCGGCTGGCCGAGCTGGGCGGCCACGACGGCACGGTCGACGCGCTCCGGGCCCATGCCACGCTGGCCCACCAGGCGGTACGCGAACAGCGGGTGGCTGCCCGGTTCACCGCGGCGTTCCCGACCGTGCCGGTCGCCTCGGTAGCCGCGCAGCCCGCCGACGTCCACGACATCGACGGGCTACGGACGATCGGTTCGCTGGCCGGCCAGGAGTGATCCGTCAACCGGCCGCGGCGGCCAGGACCTTGTCCTTGTCGGCCTTCTCCTTGGCGTTCTTCTTCATCGCGGCCTCGAACATCTTGCGCCAGCTGGCGACCTGCGGGTGGCGGCGCAGCAGCGCCCGTCGCTCACGTTCGGTCATGCCGCCCCACACGCCGAACTCGATCCGGTTGTCCAGCGCGTCGGCCAGGCACTCATACCGGACTGGGCAGCTTCGGCAGATCCGCTTTGCCACGTTCTGTTCGGCGCCTTGTACGAACAACGCGTCCGGGTCCCCGTTCTGACATGCCGCCAGCGACGGCCAGTCAGTGATCATGCCCATCTGTACACGTCCCCCCTTGCAGTACTACCGACCCCATCGCGGACCAGCCGGCTGTTTCCCCCGATCGCCCCGCCGACCTCCCCCAAGGCGGCACGGACGACCTGTGGCGCTGTCGCCGCCCCCATCATGCTCTGTAGCTGCCTGATTACGCAACGTTGTCGGCAAAATCCATTATTCCGGACACTCCCGGCGTACCGGGCCTGCTGCCGCCCGCATACCCCACCGAGGTCCACGGAAACGCTGGACGCCCATCTCGCGCCAAGAGGAGACTCGGCGACGCCTGGTCCGCAACCGCCTACCGGGGGTCGTGCGTTTAGCACAACGAGGACGGCGTGCGCAGGAAATGGGGAAAAGCCGCCCCGCGCCGCTCGTCGCCGGTTCGCTACCCTGTCGAGGTGACCTGGATGCGGAAACGTGATCATAATGTTCTGACCAACGCCGCATCGCTACTTATCTGTGGCTTGCTCGCCGGAGTGGTGCTCGCCGCGGCGGCCTTCCCCGCGGTGGCCCTGTCCGGACTGGCCGCGAAGGCCGGGGCAGAGACCTTCGACGCCCTCCCCACCGAGCTGGTCGTTGGCGCCGGGCCCCAGAAGAGCCGCCTGCTCGCCGCCGACGGCAAGACCACGTTGGCCACCATGTACGACGAGAACCGCCGCGACATCACCAAGCTCGACGACATCGCGCCGGCCATGCAGAAGGCGATCCTCGCCGCCGAGGACCACGACTTCTACCAGCACAACGGAGTCGACCTCAACGGCGTCGCCCGGGCCTTCGTCAACAACAGCCAGGAGGGCTCCTACCAGCAGGGAGCCTCCACGCTGACGATGCAGTACGTCCGACTCGCCATCGCGTACTCGGCGACCCACCCGGCCGACGTGGTCGCGGCCACCGAGGACACCACCGCCCGCAAGCTGCGCGAGATGCGCTTCGCCCTACAGATCGAGAAGGAGTTCTCCAAGGACGAGATCCTGCTGCGCTACCTCAACATCGCCTCGTTCGGCAACGGCGCGTACGGCATCCACGCCGCCAGTCAGGTCTACTTCGCCAAGTCGCCGAGCGAGCTCACCATCGCCGAGGCGGCGCTCCTCGCCGGCCTCGTCAAAGCCCCCAGCACGTTGGACCCGACCACCCCCAGTGGCTACCCGAACGCGGTGGCCCGGCGCGACTACATCCTCAACCACATGGTGGAGATCAACGCCATCACCAAGGAGGAGGCCGAGGAGGCCAAGGCCAGCAAGCCGAAGATCGTCGGCAAGCGGGCGCCGAACGGCTGTGTCGACACCAACACCCAGGAGTGGGGGTTCTTCTGCGACTACTTCTACCGCTGGTGGCTGGAGCAGGAGGCGTTCGGTTCGACCTCGTACGACCGGGAGCGACGGCTCAAGAGCGGCGGCTTCGAAATCATCACCACGCTGGAGCCCCAGGTCCAGGAAGCCGCCGACAAGGCGGTACGGAAGAACCTGCCGGCCACCAGTAAGGCCGCGCGGATGCTCGCCGTGGTCGAGCCCGGCACCGGCCGGGTCCGCGCGCTCTCCACCAACCGCAACTACAAGCTGGACGACCCGGCCAACCCGGAGAACAAGCCACACAGCGACCCGGCGAAGCGCAGGACCGGGGCGCTCGGCAACTATCCGAACACCGTCAACCCGCTCCTCACCGGCGGTGACGGCATCACCGGTTACCAGGCCGGCTCGACATTCAAGATCTTCACCGTGGTGGCCGCGCTGGAGAAGGGTATCCCGCTCAGCCACACCATCAACGCCGAGCAACGGTTCCGGTCCGACTACCCCATCGACAGGCGCAACCCCGCGGCCTGCGACGGCCCCTACTACTGCCCGGGAAACGCGAGCCCCAGCATGGCCGGCGTGCACAACATGTGGAGCGCGTTCGGACGGTCGGTGAACACCTACTTCGTCCCCCTTCAGCAGCAGGTGGGCGCGGAGAACGTGGTCGAGGTCGCCAAGAAGCTCGGCATCACCTTCCGCACCCAGGAAGACCTGGATCTGGAGAAGGGCGCCCACCAGTGGGGTGCCTTCACCCTCGGCGTCTCCCAGACCACGCCGCTGGAGCTGGCCAACGCGTACGCCACCCTCGCCGCCGAGGGGCTGTACTGCGAGCCGATCCCGGTGCAGGAGATCCGCGACCCGGCGGGTAACAAGCTCGACATCGCCAACCCCCGCTGTGAGCAGCGGATCAGCACCGAGGTGGCCCGCGCCGCCGTCGACGCCGCCCGCTGCCCGGTCGGTGACCGCTCGTCCACGACGAAATGCACCGGCGCGACGGCCGGCAACGTGCGGAACATCGTCGACGCCCCGGTCGCCGGCAAGTCCGGCACCACCGACAAGGACAAGACCGCCTCCCTGGTCGCGATGACCAAGCAGTATGCGGTCGCCGGCATCATGGCCGACCCGGACTGGCCGCAGACCACCCAGCGAATGGGTCACGACGTTCGCAAGGGCATCAACCCGCCGGTCTACGAGACGCTACGCGACGCGATGAAGGGCAAGCCCAGGATCGACTTCACTCCGCCAGAGAACAAGCTCCGCTACGGGGACCAGCGGTCGATCCCGACCGTCAAGTGCGTCAGCGTGGAGAAGGCGAAGTCCCGCATCACCGAGGCCGGGTTCGCGGTGGTCGTCTCGCCGAACCGGGTCGAGTCGAACTGCCCGGCCGGCACCGCTGCCGGGACCACCCCGGGCGGCCGTACCGCCAAGGGCAGCGTCGTCACCATCAAGGTCAGCTCCGGACCGGCCCCAAGGGAAACCGAGCCCACCGAGCCGGGCAGACCGACGGAACGCCCCGCCGACTAGCGGTTCGCTGACTGTCGAAGGGGCGGCCACCCGATCGGGTGGCCGCTCCCCTTCGCGTACGCGGGAGCCAGGTCAGCTGGCGAGCTGACGGCGTACCTCGGCGGCGACCCGCCCCCCGGCGGCTCGGCCGGCCACCGCGGCCTGGGCGGCCTTCATCGCCGGGCCCATCTGGCCCATGCCGGTGAAGCCACCCGCGGTCAGGGCGGTCGTGACCGCCTCGGCCAACTCATCGTCGGAAAGCTGGCTCGGCAGGTAGCGCTCCAGCACCACGCCCTCAGCGGTCTCCTTCGCGGCCTGCTCGTCGCGGCCGGCCTCGGCGAAGGCAGCAGCCGCCTCCCGGCGCTTCTTCGCCTCCTTGGCCAGGAGTGCGAGCACCTCGTCGTCACCGAGCTCACGCTTGGCCTGACCCGCGACCTCAGCCGTGCCGACGGCCGCCAGTGCCATCCGCAGGGTCGAGGTGGTCATGTCGTCACGCGCCTTCAGCGCCGTCCGCATGTCCGTGATGAGGCGGTCCTTCAATGTCCCCATGGACGGTCAAACTACTCTGTTAGCCATGGGAAAGCGCACACTATTCCGCTTCGCCGCCGGCACCGCCGTTGTGGGTGCGGCCACCCTGGCGTACGCATCGCTCATCGAGCGCAACATGTTCACCCTGCGGCGGTACGAGGTGCCGGTGTTGCCGGCCGATGCGGAGCCGCTGCGCATCCTGCACCTGTCCGACCTGCACATGATGCCCGGTCAGCGACGCAAGCAGGAATGGGTGGCATCGCTGGCCGGGCTGGACCCCGACCTGGTCCTGGTGACCGGCGACAACATGGCCAACCCCGACGCGGTCCCCGGGGTCCTGTGCGCGCTACAGCCGCTCCTCGACCACCCGGGCGCCTTCGTCTTCGGCTCCAACGACTACACCGGGCCGGTCTGGAAGAACCCGTTCACCTACTTCCTGCCCGACCGCGAATACACCGAGGGCGTGACGCTGCCCTACGACGAACTGCGAGACATCTTCACCGGTGCCGGCTGGGCCGACCTGAACAACGCCCGTACCACGCTCAAGGCCGGCGGGCGGCTGGTGGAGCTGGTCGGGGTGGACGACCCACACATCGAGCGGAGCGACTACTCATCCGTCGCCGGCCCGGTCTCGCCCTCGGCCGATCTCTCGATCGCCCTCAGCCACTCCCCGGAGCCGGCCGTACTGGACCAGATGGCCGCGGACGGGTTCAGCCTGCTACTCGCCGGACACACCCATGGCGGTCAGGTCTGCGTACCGGGAGTCGGGGCCCTGGTGACGAACTGCGGGCTGCACCGTTCGATGGCCAGGGGCCTGCACCGCTGGCCCGGCTCGGACGCCTGGCTACACGTCTCGGCCGGCCTCGGCACCCATCCGACAGCACCGGTCCGCTTCGCCTGCCCGCCCGAGGCGAGCATCCTGACCCTGATCCCACGCTGAGCCGGTAACGGCACGGGGATACCGAATTTGACCCTCGGATCGGGTGGGCTAGTATTTGTCGGCACGCCTCGGGGTGTGGCGCAGCTTGGTAGCGCGCTTCGTTCGGGACGAAGAGGTCGTCGGTTCGAATCCGGCCACCCCGACCAGACTTAGGGGCCTGACCAGTGGAAACACCGGTCAGGCCCCTAAATCTATCTATGAGGTTGGGATCACCCTCCCGCAAACCCCCGGAAGCGCCTGACCGCAATCAGATTCGCCGGGGGCCGCGGGTGCGTCGGAGCCACGATCGAGCCGGCCTCGACATCCACCCTCGCTGGCGGGCGGTCAGCTGTGTTCCTGGATGTAGCGGACCAGGCCGGCGACATCGTCGGGGACCAGGCGACCAATCGCTCCGCTCGAGTAGACAGCCGTCAGCACGGTGCCGTCGGGCGCGAGGACGAACCCGGTCGACTGCAGGTGGTGCGGTTCGTCATTGACATAGGCACCCGTCGCCTCGGCCACCGTGGCGATGTCGGCGCTGTGCCCGACGGGGAAGCCGAGCCGACGACTTTCCACGAGTTGGCGGGACGCTTCCTCGTCGTCGGACGACAGCGCAGCGACACGTACGCCAAGTGCGGTGAGAGTGTCGTTGGCCCGCTGGAACGCCGCGAGCTGCGCGTTGCAGTACGGGCACCATGATCCACGGTAGATCAACACGACACCGAACTGGCCGGCGAGGTCGTCGGGCAGGTTGAGCGTGCCACCACCGACCGCGGGGACCTGAAGGTTCGGAAAGCGCTGTCCGTTGCTGAGCCGAGCCACGTCGTTCTCCTTATCGCGCTGGCGCTTGGACGCCAGAATGCTGGACTGACTGGTCCAGACTAGGTTTCGAAAACTGGACCATCAAGTCCAGTTTTGCTAGGCTCTTTGCCCATGACAACCGCGCAACACACCCCCAAGCTGACCGCCCGGGGGGCGGCGACCAGGACACGCATCGTGGCGGCCACAGCCGACCTCGTGCGCAAGCACGGGGCGGCGGGCACGAGCCTCGACGATGTGCTGGCGGCGAGCAGGACCAGCAAGTCGCAGCTGTACCACTACTTCGCGAACAAGGAAGATCTACTCCGAGCGGCCGCATGGCAGCAGACCGACCGGACCATGGAGGCGCAGCGCCCCGAGCTGGACCAGCTGGACTCCCTGGCCGGCCTGCGCCGCTGGCGCGACAAGTTCGTCACGGGGCGCGACGAGGCCCAGAATGTGGGTGGCTGTCCGCTCGGGTCCCTGGCCAGCGAACTCGCCGACGGTGATCCACAGACTCGTACCGTGTTGCAGAAGTGCTTCACCGCGTGGGTATCCCCACTGCACAGAGGACTGACCACGATGCGCGACCAGGGACGTCTCAGGCCGGATGCCGATCCGGACGCACTGGCCGAAGCCATCATGGCCGCCCTCCAGGGCGGGCTACTGTTGAGCAACACCTACCGGTCCAGCCGCCCACTAGCCCGAGCGCTGGACATGGCGATCGATCACGTGGCCAGCTTCGCCACCGTCCGGGAAGCCGCGGCAGCGAAGGCCTACGGGCCCGGAAGCGACTAACCACGACACGCCTCGTTCGAAACCAGGCGCACCGGGTAAGGCAGCCACCAGCCGACGTCGAGGGAGACGACCCATGGCGCGTCCGATACCGGAGCTGGACACGGAGGAGCTGCGACAGATGGCGGTGCGGGGTGGCATTGAGGGCGCGATCGACATGGACCGGGAGGAACTCGTGGATTCCCTGCTCGCCCGCCCCGGCGAAGGGGCCTGGCAGGAGGACCCCAAGCCAGCGGCAGTCAACCCCAACACCTACCGCTACCAGGCTCCTGGGGAGCAGTAGACCCCGCCCGGTCTACGTGTGCACGGCAACAACCTGCTGCCAGCGCACCCCGTAGGCCGGAGCCAACATGAGCCAGGGCGCTTACGACACCCCGCCCTGGCCCCCGCGCGGAACAACCATCGACTGGATCTGCGGCAGCTGGGTCCAGTCGCTGGTGATGACGCTGGCATTGGCGGCTGCCAGGAGCAGCAGCCGGTCCCGCGCCTCCTCCTCGGTGGGGTTGGTACGGCTGATGGCCGGATCGACCGAGTGGGCGCTGGTCATCACGAGCAGGTAGTTGTTCTCCGCGAACCAGGTGGTGTCCCGGTTGATCCACCCGGAGGCCCCGCTGTCGAACACCACGAACCAGGGGCGAATGCTGGCTTTGTACTGGTCCCGAGGGTCGTCGCCAGCGGTTCCCTTGGCGGTGGGGAAGATCTGCGCTTTCTCGATCTCTCCTGCCGCCGCCAGGTCACGAAGGTGCTCCGCGTACTGCTCGTTGGTGGGCGCCCAGTCGAATGGATTGCGGTTCTCCACCGTGCCGGGTACGACGTGAAGGAGCACGCGCCCGGCGAGTTCTTCCCGGGTGGGCCAGTTCCCCGCCCGGGCCGCCTCGTCGAGGGAGTCGTACCAACCCCCGTCGGGCTTGGCCAGCAGGTCCGCTGGGCGGAAGACACGATCGCCGAGCCGGCTCCGGACGAGGTTGTCGACCTGATTCACGCCCATACCGAAGACGGTGGCGAGGCCCAGCTTCGGCTCGACCTTGATCATGAGCGGGCCACTGTCGGGGTGAGCGTCGAGCCAGACCCGGATGTTGTCCAGGCAGTCGCTGAAGTGTTTGTTCCTGCCACCGGTGTAGAGGTCGGTGAGGGCTGATCCGGTGGTGCAGTTGTTGTTGTTACTCAGCGGCTCATCGTGGCTGACCTTCCACTTCCCGGTGAAAATGTTCGGCCAGATGTCGATCTCGATCAGGCTGGTGCCGGTGTCCAGCGCCTCTGCCAGGTAGTCGAAGGCCGTCTGTTCGTAGGCGTTGTGGATGCCGACAGTGGTCGCGGACGCGAAGGGCATCTCGTTGGCTGGGGCGGCCACGGCTGGCTGGACCGGCGCCACCAGGCTTGCGCTCATGATGGCGGCAACGATCGCCGTACGACGTACTAGCACTCATCCTCCTCGATACTTCATGGCCAGCCACGGCTAGCCGAAGATCGATAAATATAAGTGAATAACTCTCCCGGGCCAAGCGGTGACTGACGCAGGTATTGGACCGGCTCGACCCGGCCCTGATGACGCAGCTGGTGTCACCCCATAAGGGGACGACGGGTGTTCCTGCTTGACGTCGGCTATTCGCTCAGTGCTCTTCCAGTTCGGACAGCTCGTTTCGGAGCTGACCGCCGCGGAGAACGTGGCGCTTCCGCTGCTACTCGCCGACACGGGCGGCGAGCAGCGCGGACCGCGGCACTGTCGTGGCTGGACCTGCTGGCCGAGGCGGGTATACGGCCACCGGCGGCGGGCGCGACACCCTGGCCCGAGCCGTGCTCTGGCAGTCAATGGCGCCAGCGGCGCCGGGCGTGCTGCTCGCGCTCGCGGTGGGCACCGGGTTGGCGTACGGACTTTCGGCACCGTGACCGCTTACGACTTCAGCGTCTGCCCGACGGGGGGCTGCGAGCCACCGCGGATCGTCCAGACGGTGCCGGTCCCCCTGGTCGATTTGGCACTGTTCGGCGCCGGGGGCCTCACGGCGTTGCTGGCGGCCGTCGGCGTCGGCCTGCTTTTCCTGCGAACCAACACCGCGCTGGAGGAGCATCGCGTCTGAGTGCGCCGATGGCGGCGTCAAGCAGCGGCTAACCCCTTTCCGCGCGGGTGGCGACGTAGGCCTCGATGCCCTCGATCAGCTGCCGCAGGCCGAACGTCAGGTTGGGCTCGGTGCTGGTGGCCGCCCCGGCATCCGCGGCCGGCACGGCGAAGGTGCCGGCCGACAGCAGGACGCTGAGGGTGGGAAAGCGGTCCGGCCCGGCCACCGCGGCCAGCGCCTCCCCGAAGGAGATCAGGTCGTCCCCACCGGCTGCCGGGGCCAGGTCGGCAGAGATCCGGGCTAGGCCCTGGGTAGCGCCGGTGAGAAAGAGGGTGAGCGACGCCATCTCCTCGTACGTCAGGCCGACGTCTTTGATGACGGTCAGCAGTGCCTCGAGCCAGGCCAGCTGGTTGGGGCCGATCGGTTGGCTGACCGGGGCCCGCAGCATCCACGGGTGGGCCTGGTAGCGGCCCCAGAGCGCCGTGACCCAGGCCTCGACCCGCGCCTGCCAGCCGCCGGGCACCGTTTCGAGACCGGGCGGCGCGCCGGAGGCCTCGTCGAACATGGCTTCGACCAGATGATTTTTGCTCGGCACGTAGCGGTAGAGGGACATCGGGGTCACCTCGAGCCGCTTGGCGACCTGCTGCATGGAGACGGCGTCGATTCCCTCGGCGTCGGCGATCGCGATGGCGGTCACGACGACCTGGGTGGTGCTCAGCCCGGGCCTCGGCCCGGGGCTGTTACGCGGGCGGTCACCCGCGCGCCAGAGGAACTCGAAGGTGCTCGACCCACCGCCCCACTGAGTCTGGTCGGAACCCATCGCGCCACCCTTTCATTGACACCCCACGCTAACCATATATAGCGTATAGTTATCAGTATATGCTCTATACAAACCTCCGGCGAACCGCGTTCAGACTCTGTGACGGCGCTGAGACCGCCACCCGCCGGACAACAGACGGGAAAGCGATGGACCACGAGTACGCGATTCAGGGCCCTCGGCACCGCTGACCAACTCAAGCACGGCGTGGGCCGGGAGCGGGTAGCCGTCGTGCCGAGCGGCCCCGACGACTTCCGCGCACGGCCTGACGATCGACTCGCTCTCGCTGACCAGCCGACCCTGGACGACGTCTTCTTCGCCCTCCCTCAGCGGGCGAGCAACACCCCGGCGGCCAACCCGGTCTCCGCCATCGGCGAGCGCAACGACGAGCCACGAGCCGCACGGTGACCACCCAGACCCAGGCCGGCGACGGCATCGTCCGGCCGGACACACGCGTAAAGCTCTACTGGGCGAAAAACGACAACCTGGTTCTGATCGGCCGGCACCTGCACCACGTGACCCGCAGCCCCGACCAACTCTTCACCGCAATCATGCTGCCGGCGACCCTGCCGCTGTTCCGTTTCGTGTGCGGCGGGGCGATCGACGTCGGGACCACCAGCCTCATCGGTCACCTCGGCGCCGCTCTCTTCCGCGCGGCGATCTCGCTGGTCACCATGGTCGGCCTCGGACTCGCCGTGGGATCCGCCCCGCCGGCTCCGTCGTCGACCCGGGTGCTGGCCGCCGGGGCGCTGCTCCTGTTCGCCTTCTCGCTGGCCTGGGTCGTCGCCGTGCTCGGCCTGGTCGCCAGGTCGGCGGACGGCGCGGGCGGACTCGGCATGATCCTGATGTTCAGCCCCTACGCCAGCAACGCCTTCGTCCAACCGGAGTCACTCCCCGACGCCGGAACCGCACCCGCCGCCCTTCGCTCACCAACAAGCGGCCATCACTCACACGGGTCGAACTTCGGCTAACTACCTACAACCGCCGAAGTAAAGCGCTGAACAAGCACGACACATGGGTTTAGTGTGAGGGCAAAGCAAGACTTACCTAACCTAGGTAAGGCTTACTTACTTTGACCCAAGCACGGCAACAACGAAACACGATTATTCTTTCCTGGGCGATGTTTACTGCTACAGTGTTGGCTGTTCGGGAAAACCCGCAGACCTCACCGGCTCCGCGTTTACGTCTCGCCGCTGCGGCAATACGGACTGACACCTTGTTACGCCGCGCTGGCTCGTTCCGGGCTGCCGGCCCGCACGGCCTTGGAGGCATCAATGAAAACTCTGTTGCAGTCACCCCCGGTACGCGAATGCGCCGCCACGGCGTGCAGCTTCAACGACGGCGGCTGCCACGCTCCCGCGATCACCGTGGCCTCGGCGGGTGACGCCGCGTCCTGCGCGACGTTCGTGGAATCCACCGTTTCCGGCGGGATCGCCGAGGTGACCGGCGCGGTAGGCGCCTGCGCCCGCTCCGAGTGCGCCTTCAACACCAACCTCGCCTGCACCGCCGAGTCCATCACCGTCGGTCCCGGTGCCACGGCCAGCGACTGCCTCACCTACCGGCCCGCCTGACAGCCGGCCACACCGGTCCACCCAAAGCCCTCGGCCGAGAAGCCGGGGGCTTTGGCGTCGGCGTCGGCGTCGGCGTCGGCGTCGGCGTCGGCGTCGGCGTCGGCGTCGGCGTCGGCGTCGGCGTCGGCGTCGGCGTCGGCGTCGGCGTCGGCGTCGGCGAGCAGTTGACCTAGGTCACCGAAGACCAGCCCCACTGACATGCGGTGACCTGCCTCACCTGCGACATCGACAGCCAAGCGACCCGCTTGGCAAGGTTAGCCTTACCTACTAGAGTCAAGTCCCGAGGCCGAGCTCATTTCACTTCCATGGCCGAGGGGACTACATGGCGTTCCATCCAGGCGACTGGCAAGCGAGTCTGACCAGTTCAGCGCTCGCCCGCGGGGCGACGTCGGAGACAGCGCTGGCGGGCACCCGTATCCTGCCGACCGACCACCACGCGGTGGTCTCGCGCTCTGCCCTCTCCGCCGCCACGTCCCTACGGCTGCGTCTCGGCGACGCCGCCGTCGACCTGATCGAGTCGCATGCCGTGCTGCCTGACGGCACGGTGATCCTGGCGGTCGACGCGATGAGCCCGACCGGCGGGCTGCTGGTGGCGGCGCGCGGTCGACACGGAGAGGTACAGCTCGACGTCACGCAGCTCGTCCCGGTCGCCGTACGCTCCCGGGTGCGGGCCAGAGTGCGGGTCACGGGCACCGCGCACCGATTCGACCCGGCGAGCCTGGAGTCCTGCGACGCCGACACGGTGATGTCCCTGCTCGATCTGCCCCCCGTGGCGCTCTGGGCGGTCGAACCGGTGGAGGTCGCGGTCACCAGCGGCGACGACGAGGCCGTGGTAAGCGGCAGTACCTACCGGGCGACCTGCCCGGATCCGCTCGCCACTGTCGAAGCCACTCACCTGGAGCATCTCATCCGGCACCACCGGGATGCGGTGGACCAGCTAACGACGCTGGTCAACCCAGAGTTGACGACCAAGGCGACGCGAGTGGTACCGGTTGCGGTCGACGCCGACGGCGTGGTGCTCCGCGCCGAGGGGCCAGACGGACACCTCGATGTCCGACTGCCGTTCGCCCACCGGGCCACCTCAAGCGCCAGCCTCGTCGAGGGGCTTCGGGCCCTGCTCGCCAAGGCGGCACCGCGCCGGCCCATCCGCTCGCCCCACCACACCACCGCCGTGACTGACTCGTCGGCAACCGCCTGCGTTCTCCCGGCAGGGGAGTGTGGAATTCCCTCCGTCTGATCCTGGGGACCGCCGGCTCGGGCCGCGTGCAGGGCCGCCCCGGTCCTGACCTTCGCGTTCAGCTCAGCCATGTCCGGGAACGCCGGCCACAGGTAGCACCCCGGTCAAGCAGCTCGGCCATGCGCTGGCGGAGCTCGTCCGGGTGGCGCAACGCGGGTGTGAACCCGAGCCGAACGTCGCGGTGGCCGCTCACGCGCTCCAGCCGGAGCACCAGCCCATACCGGTCCAGGCGAAGCGGGACGACCCGCCGCACGCCGTACCGGTGTCGTGGTGCGACCAGACGGCAGAGCCACTCGACCGTACGCGGGTGATGGCGGTCGAGGTGGCAGAGGAGTTCCGCCTCCTCGGTGGCGAGCGGGTCTGGTTCGGCGGCGGCGAAGTCGACCGGATCGACCATCGTGGTGACCCCGTCGATACTGAGCTCGATGGTGGCGAGGTCGAACTCGACGGTCAGCTCCTCGTCTCCGTCTCCGGTGTCGCGGGGGGCGACCGGGGTGAGCCAGCCGCTGAGCGTGCCACGGCCTCGGATCCGCTCCCGGACCGGCGTCGGAGCCACGTCGGCGATCTCGACGACTGCCGCGACCTCACGCTGGTGGGCGATGTCGGTGGCGAGCCGACTGTTGACCGGGAGATCGATCTGGATCCGGCCACGGGAGTCGAGTGAGTGCCGGTTGATCAGGTCGGCCCGATGCCCGGGTGTCCGCAGTTCCAGCGAGGTGGCCGCAGCGACGATCGTCCGCAGCCGCTGCGCGGAAGCGTCGGGGTGGGTGTTGCTCAACCTGGCACCTCCTATTAGGTTAGGCTTACCTTACTAGAGAGGTGAAGAGTGAACCAGCCCCGCCCCAAGATCAAGCGCTCCCGCGCCCTCGGCATCCCCCTGACCCCGAAGTGCGTGCGCTACTTCGAGCGCCGCCCCTTCCCGCCCGGTCAGCACGGCCGATCCCGCAAGAGCACCAGCGACTACAAGATCCGGCTCCTGGAAAAGCAGCGACTCAAGGCGCAGTACCACGTCAACGAAGGACAATTACGGCGTGCGTTCACCCGCGTCGCCCGACTCGAGAGCAAGACCGGCGAGGCCCTCATCGTCGACCTGGAGACCAGGTTGGACGCACTGGTGCTGCGATCCGGGCTGGCGCGGACGATCTACCAGGCGCGGCAGACAGTCACTCACCGACACATCACTGTTAACGGACGCCGGGTCGACCGTCCTTCGGCACGACTGCGCCCCGGTGATGTCATTGCCGTCGCCACCGGCAGCCGTACCAAGGCGCCCTTCCTTGTCGCGGCGGCCGGGGCGCACGCAGCGGAACGCTCTGCGCCCTACCTGGCGGTCAACCTCGCCGACCTGACCGTACGACTGATCCGGCTACCGCTGCGCTCCGAGGTGCCGGTGACCTGCCAGGAACAACTCGTCGTCGAGTACTACTCACGCTGAGCGGTTTCCGTACCGGTGCGTCGCTTCGGACGTCGACCGGTCGTCAGCCGCCACGGATCGGAAGACCTATGGGCATTTAAGCGGCTTTGTCTTCGCTTTCACACCACCAGTCAGGATGATATTGCTCCACATTGTCGTGAAGTCACCACAGTCGGTTGTCCATGATGCGCTACCTGCCGGGATGTCTCCGACTTCTACAAGCTCATCGGTCGACTCGCCCCCGTCCCCTCCGCGCCCGTGCTGTATACCCACGTTGCCTCCAGCAAGCGTGCTGAACTGATGGACGTCTCCAGTTTGAACGGCCCCGACCCAACGATGCGCGAGCAGCACGCTGAAGGCGACCGCGGTCAGGGCAACCCCCAAGGACACCAGAGCGACCGCGTGGTGACGCCGCAGTCGTCCCGGGGGTAACTGGCTGGCGCGCTGACGTCATGCGGGAAGACCCCGGCGCGGCGAGCGTTGACCGATCGCCCGTCGCCGTCGCGAACCGGCGGCAGCGAGGGTGCGCTGCCAGCAGGCTCGTGCGCAGGAGTAGCGCCGGACTTGGGCGGGTCAGTCATGGGCTCCGATCCCGGGTGTTGGGTGATCACCGGTGGGTGATGCGAGATCGATTGTGGGCCGAAGGTGCGATCCGGTCAATCCACTCCAGTTCGATGTCATAGGGCATAACGCACTGCCTACAGGTCACCGCTCTCGACGGCCCGGCCGATCGCGGAACCACGGGCCCTCACCAACGCCGACAGACCCATCGGATTTTGGGCGCTGATATCCGACAGTCGACGGACTTCCTGTCAGGATGACAGGAAGTCTATGGTTCGATCCATGGCTGACGATCGATGGGTACCGCCAACCGTCCTTCTCGCGGTTGACCTTGTCATCCTCACCCTGCGGAATGCGTGCCTGCAGGTGCTGTTGGTCGAACGCGGCATCGATCCCTACCAGGGCATGTTTGCCCTTCCCGGTGGCTTCCTCAACCACGAGCGAGAAGATCTCGTGACGGCCGCACACCGCGAGCTGGCTGAGGAGGCCGGTCTGGGGCCGGATCAGCTGCACCTCGAACAGCTCGCCGTCTACGGTGCGCCGGATCGCGATCCCCGAGGACGGGTGGTCTCCGCGGCATACCTGGCTATCGCTCCTCGGCTACCCGAACCTATCGCCGGCACCGACGCGGTCCAGGCGTGCTGGACCCCGGTGGCGCAGGCGTTGTCCGGCGCACCACGGCTCGCATTCGATCACGAGCAGATCCTGGCCGACGGGGTTGACCGGGCGCGGGAAAAGCTGGAGCGGACGGCGCTCGCCACCGCTTTCTGCGGTCCGACCTTCACGATCGCCGAACTTCAGGACGTCTACGAAATCGTGTGGGGCGTACCGCTAGATCCGCGCAATTTCTACCGAAAAGTCCAGAGTGCAGATGGCTTCATCGTCCCCGCTGACGCGAGTCGCAAGACCGACGGGGGCCGCCCCGCACGGCTGTTCCGCCCCGGGCCCCGCACCACTCTTCACCCCCCGATGCCCCGCCCCCACAGCAGGGCAGACAAGGAGAAGGCGTGAACACGAACAGCGGTTTCGTCGTGATCCTCACGGCGCTGAACCTCGAGTACGAAGCGGTCCGCGACCAACTGGCCGACCTTCGGGTACGCCCCCACCCGGCCGGAACCCGCTTCGAAGTAGGCAAGCTCGGCCAGAGCGGCTGCCGGGTCGCGCTGGGACTGGCTGGCAAGGGCAACCATCCGGCCGCAGTAATCGCGGAACGAGCGATCGCACAGTTCTCACCGACCGCGATGCTGTTCGTGGGAATCGCTGGCGGGTTGTGGCCCACCATCCGGCTCGGTGATGTCGTCGTCGCCAGCAAGGTCTACGCCTACCACGGTGGCACCAGCGAGGACGACGGTCTGAAGGCACGACCGAAGTCGTGGGAGATACCCCACGAGGCTGATCAGATCGCCCACCACCTCGATCGTTCTGGCACGTGGCATCGGAACCTTCCCACCGCCACGGCACCCCGCGTCCACTTCGGTCCGATCGCCGCGGGAGAAGTCGTACAGGACTCGGGCATCTCCGACCAGGCCCGCTGGATTCGTCAGCACTACCACGACGCCATGGCGATCGAGATGGAAGGCGCAGGCGCGGCTCAGGCGGGCCATCTCAACAGGGCTCTGCCCGTGGTGGTCGTACGCGGCATCAGTGACCACGCCGACGGCAGCAAGGCAGCCATGGACGGACAGAACTGGCAACCGAAGGCCGCACGGCACGCTGCCGCGTTCGCTACCGCACTCGCAGAAGAACTGATCACTCAGTCCCCCCACAGCCGGGGCGACACCGACCGGGACGGGAGCCGCACGATGCAGATGACCAACTCCAACCTCGCCACCGGAAACGCGCAGGTCGGGTTCCAGGCCGGGCAGATCAACGGCAACATCACCGTCGGGGCCACCCCCGCCCAGTCGACCGACGACGTTGCGGCCAGCATTGCGGAGCTGCGAACCCGACTCAAGCAGGCCCACCTCGACGGGCAACTGGACGAAGAAACCTACGTCGCCGCCGAGTCGGAGTTGGAAGCAGCGGCGGAGTGTGTCGCGGCGGGCATACCGGAGAAGAAGAGTGGCCTGGTGGTCGCGCTCAAGCGATTGCGCGGTCTGGTGGCCGATGTGTCGGAGCTGGCGGCGCGGCTAGCGGCCATCATCGCCGTGGTGCGGAGTATGTCATGACGACCTCGACCACGACCAACGTCGCCCAGGGAGACGCGCACGTCGGTTTCCAGGCAGGGGTGGTCCACGGTGACATCAACTTCTACCGGATACCACCAAACCCGACCCCGCAGGAGCAGTTCACCTACGCACTGAAGTATCTCAACGCGCGAGTTCGTGATCAAGCGAGCGAGCTGATCGAAAAGGCGGTGGCCGGAGGGTACGCGACCACCAACGTCCAGTTCTACCGACTCATCGCCCTGCTGAGCGGACGTACTCTGCGTCAACTCGCCCCCGAGGAGCTGGATCGCCTCACCGCGATCTACGCCAGCCTGCCCCACCTCGATGATCGCGACGAGTGGGCAGCGGGGTTGCGGGTCATCATCCGCCTACTCAAGCCGGTCCGGGCCAACGAGACGGAGCTCGTGGTCAAGGAGATCGACGCGCTGAACCAGCGTCAACGCGAAGCGATCTACGGCCACCTTGAGGCGCTGCTCGAGGGTGCGATACAGGATGAGATGTGGCAGAAGGCTGTCGCCCTCGCAGAGTCAGGACGCACCGCGGATAGCCGACTAGAGCGAATCTGGACGTTCTTCCACCCCACACCCGCGCAGCCGCGGACGCTGCCGGTACGACCTGCCGAGATCGCACTGCGTGACCGGGTCCGCGTTGGCGTCGGTGCCACCGTGTTCAGCCTTGCCGCGGCGCAGCTCATCATGCTGGTAGCAGCGCACGGCGCACTTGACTCCATCCTCGCTCTTCTCGCCGGCCTGGTCGGTCTGGCCGGCATCTGCGTCGGCGGAGCGGACCGGCACTACCGCGGAACACGGTTGCGCGCGAAGGAAGCGCAGATCCGCCCACCTCGGCAGTGGCGACGAGAAGCGCCACCGGGAGGCTTCGCTCGTAAAATGGACCGGCTCTTCGACCGCTACTTCGGTCGGTATGTTCCCGAGGGAACCGATCGGGCCTACTGGCTGGCCCAGACGGCGGGGATCCGCCGGAACCTCCGCGACGAGGTGGTCGAGATCTACCGGGAAACACACGTTGGGGCGGATCGACTCGCGTGGCTGGTCCGATACCTGGTGAGCGATGTCCGAAGGCAGTGGGAGCGGGACACCCTGACGGCCTACCGTCAGCGGCTACGACCCTCCGTCCGGAGCCGGTTCCTCTACTTTGGCGGCCTCGTCCTCGTCGCCGGAGGCACCCTCTGGATGTTTCCTGCCGTCGTAGCCGCTTCTCCCCTGCCCGGCATCGGTTGGCTCCTCCTAGCGGCGGCTGCCGCGACGCCCGCCGCGCGTGCGTCGTTCCAGATCGTCGCCGAACGCCGCCGGGTGGTTGACGAGCAGGCCGAACGGCTCGCCAAGGAGGCAGCCCGCTGGGCCGCGTACGCCCGGTGGTGCCACAAGTTGTCCAACAAACCGTCGGACGTCCAGATGGCCGCCTGGCTGGAGTGCGACCGCAAGGTTCTCGTCGACCAGGCGCTACAGCAGTACCGGCTGCGCCCCAGCCAGGTGATCGCCCACGCCTTCATCGAGGCGCCAGCACCCTCCTGCAAGAAGGCACGCTATCCGCAGGGGCCGTGGCGGTACTCCCGGTACCGTCTGTTGCTGTTCCTGCTCACCGACGACGGCGTCCGGCAGGTCGACGTCGATCTCGACCTCGAGACCGCCACCAGCCGCATCACTCAACGACTCAACTACCGCTTTGACGCCGTAGCCGCTGTCCGGGTAGACGGCATCGCCACTCAGCAGCAGACTTTCGAGCTGACCCTCGTCAACGGCGAACCTATCACCGTGCGGGTGAACGACGCTGACATCGAGACACTCCAGCCTGATGAAGACGCCACCACGATCGCTGAAGTGTCACTCGACGCCACTGGCCTCAGTCACACACTGCACGTACTCGAAGGCGTGGCCGCAGAGGGCAAGGAATGGATCAAACACCGACGCCGCAGCGCCGACGAGAGACTCCACAACCACGATCCGGAACGAACCCAGCCGAAAGTTGACGACGCCCGGTCCGCCGTCCACGGCAACCACCGGAGCATCGAAAGTCGAGCGCAAGGCCCGACGTGAGCCTCCAGGCGGCAGCCTTGTCGGGTACCCACACAGCGGCCTTCGGCGACTGGTACGGGCCATTGCGCGGCACTTAGCGTGGCGTCAATCCGGGCCTGACTCGAGGAGCCTGACCAACTCGAAAGAAGTACCCGATGGCCACCAGCGAATCCCGCAACGGTCCCGTACGAATCATGCTGGTGCCGCCGGCGAGCTGACTGTGCTGGCGGCGCCCCTCCTCGACCGGCTCGCCCTGTCTCTCGGGTTTCCCAGCCTGGTGCTGCTACTCGGGCTGTGCCTTCCGCCGCTTGCCCGGTGGGCGCTGGGCTGGGACACGGCGTTGCCAGTGAAACCGGTGTTTCAGCTCCTCGGGGCGATCGACAAGCCGTGGGAGATGGCCGTGAACCTGGCCACTGGCTGGTTCTCAGGATGACGATCGTCTTCGCGGCGATGAGTGAGCTGCTGCGGGTGGCGCTGAGCGACACCGAACTGTGGGTGACGAAGCACGACCAGTCACGACGAGTCGCGCGTGGCGACGTATCGGCGTGACGTTCGCCATCAGGTCGGCCCAGAGCGAACGCAGCCCAACCAAGCGACACGGTCCGGCTAGTGTCGATCTCATGGGCGGAGGCCGGGAAGTCACGTATGACATCGACGGATTGACGATGGTCGGTTACATGTCGCGGCCGGCGGGCGGTGGGCCGTGGCCGGCCGTGCTTCTTGGACATGACGGCGTCGGTCTCGATGACTATCAACGCGGCCGAGCCGACGACCTCGCCGAACACGGCTATCTGACCTTCGCGATGGACTACCACGGCGGCCGGACCTTCTTCGGCGAGCCGCAAGCGATGCTGGATCGACTCCTGCCGCTGATGGCCGACCCCGCCCGCATGTTGACCATCGGTCAGGCCGCGCTCGACGTGCTACTCGCCGAACCCGGCGCCGATCACCACCAAATCGCTACGCTCGGTTACGGGGGTGGCGGTCGAATCGTACTGGAACTCGCCAGGACGGGAGTGCCCTTCAAAGCGCTCGCCGTAATCCACCCCGGTCTGCCAACTCCGCGCGCCGAGGACTGGACGAATGCCTGTGGAACCTTCCTGCTCTGTACCGGTTCCGAAGATCCAATCTGTACTCCCGCTCACATCTCAACGTTCAGCAACGCACTCCAGGAAGCTGGCGTCGATTGGCGGGCACATATTTACGGCGGAGCCAAACATGCCTTCTGGGCCGCTCCGACTCGGCCTGACGGGACACCTACCGGCGGCGCTGACCACCTCAGCCCCACTGTGCCCGGTGTGGGCTACCACGCCGCCCACTCCGCGCGGGCGTGGCGGGCGGTTCTCGACTTGTTCGGCGAACGCATCGGGTTGCCGTCGCCCGCCTGCTAGGCCGTGAGCTTGTCCGAGCACGCCCAGTAACCCGGATGAACAGGCGATTCCTGCACCGTCCAGACAGTCACCTTCCGCGCATGAGTCGTTGCTCGGAATGACTCAGTGATGGAACCCGGGTCGCTCACCCAAAGCCTCGATAGGAGCAGTTAGGGATTCGAGAAATCCTACCTCTGCATGGAGATCGGCGACTAACGCCCCGGCGAGGTCGCGGCTGAGACCGCCGCGGACCACGATCCGCTGAACGGTGAGGTGAGTTAGGTCGTCGGGCATCGGGTACGTGGGGACCTGCCACCCTTTCATACGCAATCGATCGGACAGATGATACTGGTTCCAGTTATAGGAACGCCCCTTTCGAAGATGCCACGTCAGCACCGGAAGGTCACTGCCGTCACTCCACAGCTCGAACTGCGGCATTTTGGCGATCTCCCGGGACAGGTACTGTGCCACGTCTTGTGTGGCCTGATGCACCCGCTGATAGCCGTCCCGGCCGAGGCGCAGGAACAAGTAGTACTGCAGTAACACCTGAGCCCCCGGTCGGGTGAAACTCAACCCGACAGTCGGCGTCTCGCCACCCAGGTAGGCCACCCGGAACCGCAGGTCCTCGGGCAGCGCCGCCTGATCCCGCCAAACAATCCATCCCAGACCCGGGTAGACCAGCCCGTACTTGTGGCTCGAAACATTAATCGACGCGACCCTACTGATGCGAAAGTCCCAAGTGATGTGGGGTTGAATGAAGGGCGCCACGAATGCGCCGGTAGCTCCGTCGACATGGATAGGGATATCCAGACCTTTCGAAGCCTGGATCTCGTCCAGCGCCGCCGCGATCCGCTCCACCGGCTCATACATTCCGGTGTATGTCACGCCAAACACCGCCACGACGCCGATCGTGTTCTCGTCCACGTACGACCGAAGATCGTGACCGTCGAGCACCTTGCGCTCCTCGGAGATCGACACGATTCGCGCTTCCACGTCCCAGTAGCTACAGAACTTCTTCCAACACACCTGCACTGCGCTCGACATCACCAGATTGGGACGTTCGCTCGACTTTCCGACACTACGACGCGCATGCTGCCAGCGACGCTTGAGCGCCAACCCTCCCAGCATGCACGCCTCAGACGAACCGATCGTGGACGCGCCGATGGTATTCCGGGGTTCCGGCGCATGCCAGAGATCCGCCAGGATGATCCGACACCGTTCCTCTATTGCGTCCGTAGCCTTGTATTCGTCTTTGTCGATCAAATTCTTGTCGAAGGTGTCGGCGTACAGCTTTTCGGCGTGACTGTCCATCCAGGTGCCGACAAAAGTCGCTAGGTTCAGCCGCGCGTTGCCGTCGAGCGCCACCTCGTCGTGCACGATCTGGTATGCGGTTTCCGGCAGTGACTCACAGTCTGGAATCGAGAATCGAGCAAGCTCGGTCGACTCACCCGGACGCGCGAACAGCGGATTCACTTCGACCACGTCCGCCTCGGCAGAATCCACAGGTCGCCGCGTGTTCGACATTTGCGCTCCTAAAGTTGGATGCCAGCGACCCGGTATCCGACGCGAACGAGATACGGTCACCCTCGGAAGCAACAGACTCTTCCGGCACACCCTACGCCGCTGACACCTCACGGCACCGGCAATCGCCACGCCTCCCGCATGGTTCAGCTTTGGTCGAAACCGGGGCGGCGATGTGCCGGTACAACGTAGGGTGAGCCCGACGGAGCATGCTTGCCGCCGGGGGGGCGTGATGGCTTCCTCCGACATAATGCCATCGACCAGAAGCCCGGCGACCATCACTGTTGTCGGGTTGGCGATGCTCAACATCGTCGCGGTCGTCAGCCTGGACGGGCCGCCGACCGAGGCCGAGTACGGACTCAGCGCGGCCTTCTATTACCTGTTTGCGGCGGTCTTCTTCCTCGTTCCGGTTTCGCTTGTCGCAGCCGAGCTCACCACCGCGTGGCCCGAGAGGGGCGGCGTGTTCAGGTGGGCCGGAGAGGCATTCGGGGCCCGCTGGGGTTTCCTGGCGATCTTTCTGCTGATCGCCCAGGTGACGATCTGGTTTCCACTGGTCCTCACCTTCGCCGCGATCTCCCTGGCCTACACCGGCCCCGAGGCGACAGTCGACCAGAAGCTCTCCGGTAACCAGCTCTACGTTCTGGTCTCCGTGCTTGCCGTCTACTGGCTCGCCACCGCCATCGCCGCCCGTGGGGTAGCCGCCTTCACCCGGGTCGCGAAGTGGGGTGGAATTGTCGGGACGATCATCCCCGCCGCCGCCCTCGTCACCCTCGGCATCGCCTACCTGCTCACCGGGGGCGAGTCGCAGATCCCATTACGCTGGGATGACGCGATTCCCGACTTGAGCAACGTGAGCAATCTGGCGCTCGCGGCGAGCATCTTTCTTTTTTATTCTGGCATGGAAATGAACGCGGTCCACGTCCAAGATGTAAGGAATCCGGATCGGGGGTATCCGGTTGCGATACTTTTCGCAGCGTTGGGAACAGCGACCATCCTCATTTTGGGGACACTCACGATCGCCTTCGTCGTGCCCAGGGAAGAAACTGGCGGCACCCAGTCCCTACTCATCACTTTTATCAACGCGTTTCACTGGTTCGGCCTGTCCTGGGCTACGCCGATCCTGGCGTTCGCGCTCGCGATTGGTGTCCTGGCCGGCATTGTGACCTGGGTGGCCGGACCTTCCAGCGCCATGCACTCGGTGGCGAAGGCAGGCTACCTGCCCACCTTCTTTCATGCCGCCAACAAGAACAGGATGCCCATCCGAATCATGCTGGTCCAGGCAGTCGCGGTCAGCGCCGTAGCAGTCGTGTTTGTCTTCATGCCGTCGGTGCAGGCGGCCTTCCAGATCCTCAGCCAGTTGGCCGGACTCCTGTATCTGGTGGTCTACCTGACCATGTTCGCCTCGGCGATCTACCTCCGCTACCGCCAACCTGACCGACCACGGCCATACCGAGTGCCGGGCGGACTCGCGGGAATGTGGATCATCGGCGGAGCCGGCTTTGTCGCCTCGGCACTCGCCCTCGCCTCGAGCCTCGTGCCACCGAGCCAGATCGGCATTGGCAGCCCCGCTCGCTACCTCGGCCTACTGGTCGGGCTGGCCGCTTTGATCATCACAGCCCCACTTCTGCTGTTCGCGAGGCGCAAGCCGCACTGGCGCGACCCGGCCAGCAATGTCGAACCGTTCGCCTGGGAGACCCCCGATGACCGCCCCGGCCCCTGACACGCCCGCATCGGCGCACGGCGGAACACCGAGCGCCGGGCCCCGGGCAGGAGCCCGGCGCGAACGAGCATCAGTTCTCCACCTGGATGCCGGCCGCCTGGGCGAGTCCGTATGACAGGCTGATCAGATCCTCGTGGTCCACAACAGCGCCACGCCAGCTGGAGAAGTCGCCGACACCAGCCAGGGTGCAGCCCCGAAACCGCGTGCCCTCCATCGACGCGTGGTGGAACACCGCCCCGGTCAGATCACAGCCTCGGAAGGTCGCGCCCCGCAGGTCCGCATTGGTGAAGTCAGCGCCCTGAAGGTTGCAGTCCTCGAACCTCACCGCATCGAAAGTCGTCATCCGCCACGCCGACAGGTCCACCCGGCATCCGGTGACGGTGACATCCCGCAGCACGCCGTCAGCCCACGTCACGCCCGTCATCCTGCACTGCGCCAGCCGCACCCGGGCCATCTCTCCACCGTCGGCGCGCAGATTGGCCCAACTGGAATCCGTCACCAGGCAGTCACTCAACACCACCTGATCCAGTCGACACTCTGCCAGGTCAGCCCCACGAAACCGGCACTGCCGGAAGGTCACCGACGAGGCATCCTGGCCGGTCAGCCGCGCGCTGTAGAGAGCCTGGCACGTCAGTGTTGACTCCGACTCCAACACGGTCGCCTCCCACAGGTCGACCTCGGTGGGCGGAACGGGGCTACGCGGCTCCCGTCGCTTCCGTGGGTCGGTGGCGCGTCGTGGACCCGAGGATCGGACAGGCATGAGCACACTCTAGGGCCCGCCTGTGACCGTACGGCTGTCGTGTCGTGCACCGCTGCGGGCATCGGCGCGACTAGACTCGACCCTCGAACAAGCGTGCCAACCCGGGGGTGCTGGTGTCGAACAATCCCGTGAGCCTGAGCTGGGTCTTCCGGCCGGACCGAGCCGACCAGGACCGAATCGCCGAACATGCCGGTAAGCCAATCCACGCCGTGCAGCGGCGAGCCGACGACGGGAGCCGGGTGGAGGTCGTCCTCATCGACGGGGTACGGGTGCAGGCGTACCGCCACGAGGTCGTGCTCGGCTGACGCGTGCGGAGGTCGCGCGGTCGGTGACGGCGGGCCTCACTCCCGCGCCGTCCCGGCCGGCCGCTCGACCTGATCAAGAAGGAGGCGCAGACATGGACATGACTGGTGCCCGATGGCACAAATCAACGCGGTCCGGCGCCAACGGCGGGTGGTGCGTCGAGGTGGCCGACAACCTGCCCAGCGTCGTGCTCGTGCGTGACACCAAGGACCGGGACGGCGGCACCCTCCAGTTCAACCCAACCGTGTGGCAGACCTTCGTCGACTTCGCCAAGCGACACTGACCAACACCAAGGAAGGCCCGGCTCCCCCATGGAGACCGGGCCTTCCTCCTACGGCTGAATGCTGGCGTACCCACTGCTCAGCCACAGCCGTCACCCACCGGCGACCGCGTCGCTGCCGCACCTGTCCACTGAACCGCAGCTCCTACTGCGGGTCAGGCGTCCCGAACTCCCACACACAGGGCGAACTGGCATCGAGATAGACATCGTAGCGACCACCTCGGTCATGGGTTTGGAGGAAGAGCCGGTATCCGTCAATCGCTTGGACATGGTAGCGATGGAGGTCGGCGAAAGGATTGTCATCCGTGATGACCTTGTAGCCCTTCTGCTGCCAGAACGCGGAAAGGATCGGTAATACCTCCGTCACTGACCAGGAGCTGGAGGCAGGTGCGATAATCTGAGCTCGTCGTTCCACGAATATTCTGCCACCGGGGCCGCCGTCAGTAGGGGCATCGCATGAGAGAGATCGCAAGCTGAGATTTCTCTCGGTGGTGATCCCAGAGGGCAACTGCGCGAGCGCCTCCTCCCAGAGCATGTCGACTCGTTGAGCCGCTTGCGCACTCGTCTCGGTGGATTGCAACGCCTTGTCCTTTCCCAGGCAGCCAGCCATCGTAAGCATGATCACCACGGCCACGACCAGTGCGGCACCTACCCGCCGATGCGTCATGTCACTGCACCTTCGGGAGCTGGCCGGTAGCAATCAGCGCCATGTTCCAACGCGCGATGTTGTCCTGATCCCAGTAGGCGGAGTGGGTGGCGGCCTCGTCGTCCGGCTCGCCGGGGTCGCTGGCGAAGACTCGCGCCCCGAAGTCGGGCTCGCTGGGATCGTTGCCGTGCACAACATCCCAGTCCGGAATCCAACGGATGATGTCGTGTTCCGCCGTGGTGGCCCACACCTGATCGGGACGTACGCCGGTCAGGTCGGAGGCGTGGTTGACGTCAACGCCAGGCGAACCGACGAACACCACCGCATCGGCGTCGAAGCCAGGGCCCCGAGCGGCGTGACCGATAACCGTGGAACCGTAGCTGTGGCCGAGCACGGTGTTATGTGACGGGCTGTCCCCGTTGTGAGTAGCGCGCAGCCCGGTCTGGAACGTGTCGAGGACTCGGCCGCCGCCCTCGGCATAGGAATCCACGCCGGCATCCGGGAAGATCGTGTCCGGTGCGTCATAGCCATACCAGTAGACCACCGATGTCGTCTTGTCCTTATCCGCCCGGGCAGTGTCCTCGGCCATGTCGTCCGCCCGCTCAATGCCGCCACCGACATGGGAAAGTTTCTCGCCGGTGCCGGGAACGTAGGTGAGCACGTTGTCAGCGGTGTCCGGGTCACCGACCGAGACGATCGCCCGGCCGTCACCATCGCTGGAGAACCCGATCAGATATGCCTCCGGCAGGTCCGGGTCATGCAGCCGGGTGCTGATCGCATCGATGCCACGAAGCTTGCCGGACAGCACCGCACGCTCGGACGCGAGCTTCCTCAACTCGCCTTCCAGCGCAGTCCTCGGATCCTCGGCGTCCGGATAGACGTCTGAAAACCGACCCTGCCGAAGAATGCTCCACAGATAGCCTTCTCTGTCCTCAACCGTGCTCAACCGCTGCTGGAACAGCGCGCTCTGGCGCTCCAACACGCTGCGGTTGGCCACGTCCCGGTCCGAAACCGGAATGCCGTCCATCCCGCCGACCAGCTCCGGGAACCTGCGCAGCACCTGCTCCTGCTGTAGCGGAGTCAGCGACGCCCACCACGCGTTAGTCTCCGCCGGGCTCCGCGCCGACTGCGCCTCCACCACCTCGCGAGGGACTCCGTCGAGCTGGCCGGTCCCGAAACCGGCCTGCGGCGACGGCACGTTGACGGAGATGGTGTTGGCGGTCGCATCGTCCTGCGTGCGGGCGTAGTCCACCACCGTCGGCAAATACCGAAGCACCGACTCGCGTGCCCGACTGAAGCGATCCAGACCACCAGCGGTGTCCGCCGACGGCGGCGCGGTAGCTACCCCCGTCACCATGTCGACGTGGTAACCAGCCTGCCGCGCCGACGCGACAATCTCCTCTGCCTGCCGCCGCAATGCCACCATCGCGTACGCGTGGTGCTCCAACGCGTCCGCCATACGCTTCGCCGGGTTGTAGACGTTACTCACCTCAGCCCGCAACGCCTCGGCCTTCCCGACGGCAGCCGCGGAGGCACGGCCATCCGGCCAGACATGAACAAGATCCCGAGTACCACGGATCACCTGCTCCGCGACATCGTCGACTCCCTGAGCGAGCCGACCCCACACCTGCGCCGTCGCTTGCCACGGATCCGGCCGAAAGTCAAGCACATCCCGCAACGTCAGGTCACTCACCGAGGTGGCACCTCCGTACGCCGCAACCCGTCGGCGTTCGCCTCATCCGTGGCGAGATAGTCCTGCGCAGACGCGGTCAGATCCGCACCGAAGCCGTCCACCCGCTCCGCGAGCCGACGTAACTCCGCCAGCCACACCTTCTCCGCCGTCTGCGCCGCGACCGCCGCAGCCGAACCTGACCGCGGCGGCGCCAACCCGGCACCGGCCGCCGGCACCGACTCCCGCAACGTCCCGGCCGCCGCCGCGACCTTCGCCCCAATGCTCTGTAGGGCTTCCACGTCAACCGCGAACCCAGGATGCATGAGCACCTCCCCCTCGTGCGACCCCGCACGATACCGGACGTGCACCATCATGGATGTGACAGTTGTCGTGACATTCGATCACCCAACGCGACCATCCGTACGGAGGGTGCGGCACCCGGCTCAGGGCCTACGCTTCTCCACCCGACTCCACCCGGTCCAACCACGTTCGGCGAGCAGCTCCCCCAGCCGGGCGACGACCGGGTGGGCGGCGTAGGAGAACGAATCCAGCAGCCGAACAAACCCCCTGTCCGGCATGACCTCGTCCTGCCGGTCCAGGTCTCCGCTCGCAGCCGCCTCCTCGTACAGGTCGCTCATCAGGTCGGCGATCTCGCGCAGCAGATCGTCGTTCTCCGGCTCCTCCGCGAGCCGGCCGAGGAGCTGGTAGAGCCGAAGGATCGTGGGTTCGGCGAGCTGGGCCACCTTGTCGGCGATGATCGCCGGGATCGTCTCCGGATAGCGCGCCGCCACGAGAATCCACGCGTCCCGCTCCGCCTCGACAAGGACCGTCGGCGCTCCGATGGCCCGCAGGCGATCCAGGTAGTCGGCCACCTCCGCGGGGACCGCCAGCGACTCGACGGAGCCGAGTCGGGCGACCCGCCGCCGGTGTTCCTGAAGGGCGCGGATCCGCGCCCGCAGCTCCCGGTCGATCTCGATCGTCGCGGCGGCGAACGTCTCGGGATCGGCCTCCAGCAGCTCCCGGATGCGGGCCAGCGGAACCCCGGCCTCGGCAAGGGTCCGGATCCGGATCAGGCGCAGCACCGCGGCGGCGTCGTAGCTCCGGTAGCCGGAGGCGTCGCGTTCCGGCTCCGGCAGGAGCCCGATCTGGTGATAGTGGCGCACGGCGCGGATGGAAACCCCGGCGTAGGAGGCCAGCCGGCCGATGGTCAGCATCGCTACCTCCACGCCGGGGGCCACCGTCACCTGACCTTGCGATGGTAGACGGACATCGCGATGCCGTACGCGACGGCGAGTAGGCCGGCGCACCAGGCGACGGCGGTCCACACGTCGGCACCGACCTGCTGCTGGGCCAACAAGCCGCGGATCGAGTCGACGATGGACGTGACCGGTTGGTGTTCGGCGAAGGCGCGTACCGGGCCGGGCATGCTCTCCGTGGGCACGAACGCGGAGCTGACGAACGGTAGGAAGATGAGCGGATAGGCGAAGGCGCTTGCCCCTTCCACGGAGGTCGCGGTCAGCCCCGGAATGACGGCGAGCCAGGTCAGGGCCAGGGTGAACAGCAGCATGATCCCGGCGACCGCCAGCCAGGCCAACGCGCCCGCCCCGGAGCGGAAGCCCATGGCGAGAGCGACCAGCACCACCACCACGAGTGAGGTCAGGTTGGCGACCACCGAGGTCAGCACGTGCGCCCACAACACGGACGAGCGGGCGATCGGCATGGACTGGAACCGTTCGAAGATGCCGCCCTTCATATCCAGGAAGAGCCGGTAGGCGGTGTAGGAGATGCCAGATGCCACGGTGATGAGCAGGATGCCGGGAAGCAGGTAGTTCACGTACTCTTCCGACCCGGCGTCGATCGCCCCGCCGAAGACGTAGACGAAGAGCAGCATGAAGGCGATCGGCATGATCGCGGTCGTGATGATGGTGTCCGGGCTGCGGCCGATGTGGCGCAGGGAGCGCCCCAACAGGGCAGCGGTGTTGCCGAAGAAGTGTCCGGTCATCGGGGGTCCTTGGCTGCTCGTACCGGCGGGGCTGAAGCTGTCGTCACGGTGGTGCCCTCGTCACTGACGATGGCCAGGAAGATGTCCTCCAGGGACGGCTGCTTTTCGACGTACTCCACGGTGGCGGGCGGGAACAGCCGCCGGAGCTCGGTGAGCGTGCCGTTGGCGATGACGCGCCCCTCGTGCAGGACCGCGATCCGGTCCGCGAGCTGCTCGGCCTCGTCGAGATACTGCGTGGTGAGCAGCACCGTCGTACCCTGGGCGACGAGTTCTCGAACGGCTTGCCACACCTCCAGCCGCGCCTGCGGGTCCAGCCCGACCGTCGGCTCGTCGAGGACAATCACCGGTGGGTTCCCGACCAGACTCATCGCGATGTCGAGACGACGACGCATCCCGCCCGAGTACGTCGCCACCCTCCGGTTGGCCGCGTCCGTGAGCGCGAAGCGGACCAGCAGGTCGTCCGCGACCCGCCCCGGCTCCCGCTGTCGCCGCAGCCGGGCGACCAGGATCAGATTCTCCCGCCCGCTGAGGACCTCGTCGACCGCGGCGAACTGCCCAGTCAGGCTGATCGACGCACGCACCTTCGCCGCCTGCGCGACGACGTCGAAGCCGTTGACGCTGGCCGATCCCGCATCCAAGCGGAGCAGTGTAGACAAGATCCGCACCACCGTGGTCTTGCCCGCCCCGTTTGAGCCGAGCAGGGCGAAGACACTTCCCCGCGCGACGTCGAAGTCGACGCCGCGGAGCACCCGCAGCTCCTGGTACGACTTGTGCAGGCCCCGCACCTGGATCGCCGGCTCCCGGATCTGCCCCGGTGCCCGCTGAACATCTATCGACATGACCCCACTGTGCAAGGTTGACGCTGCGTCAGGGTCAAGCCGATCCGCACGACCTCCGGTTCAGGTACCGCCTGGTTGGTGAACCACGGGCAGGACTCACTTCAGGCGATCAGCATGGCGTGGAGAACCTTGGTGATCTGCTGAGCCGGGCATGCCCGTATTGCTGCCACCAACAGCGGCGCTTCTATTCCGAGCCCACCAGTCGGAGACACCGTCACAACTTTGCCGGAGCCCTGGGCTACCAGCGGTCACACCCGTTGTGAGATTACCTCGCTCTGTCGAGGCAGATTTTACTTATCTTCCTGGAACAAAGCACCCTGCCGACTGTTATCCTCGGCCGATGGGGGAACTGGAGGAGAGGCTGGCGCGGCATACACGGAAGTTTGTTGACCGGCCGATGACGCCAGACGAATTGCAGGTGATTAAACGCAGTGTCGCTGACTCCTACGCGGGAATCTGCGCATCATTAACCGATACGAGCATCTTACATAAGTTCAGTGAGGTAGTCACGGGGCCCGGGGCAGGATCCGGGATTCCGGTCTGGGGCGTCGGACAGGAGTCGAGTATCACCGACGCCGTTTTCCTCAACGCCATCCTGGCTCGCAGAAGTGACCTGCTCAACACTTATGTCTCACCGACCGCGATGGGCATCGTGCATCCGTCTGACAACGTGGCGCTCGCGCTGGTTCTGGGTGACTGGTTGAAGTGGACCGGCAAACAGTTTCTGGCTTCGGTAAATGTTCTGTTCAACCTTTCCGCCCGGTTCGCCGATAGTTACGACCCTGAGATAAACGGCTTTGACCATGATGCCGCCGCCACATTCTGGGTGGCACTCGCTGCGGGGCAGGCACTCGGCCTCTCCGAGGCCAAGCTTGTCGAGGCACAACGCATCGCCGGCGAGTTCGGGTTCACCAGTAATCAGGCTGCGGTCGGCGACGTCACCGATTGGAAGCACTGCACCTACGCGTCCGGTGCCATGCGGGGCCTACAGGCCGCCAGGCTGGCCCTGGCTGGATTCACCGGGCCAGCCTCCATCTACCAGGGAGATTTCGGCGCAGATCGATTCTACCGAAGTGGTGGGATGTCGTTCGACGCTGAACCCGATCTCAGAACAATCATCTTCAAGAGGTGGCCGGCGCTCTTCTACTGCCAAACTCCGATTGACGTCGCACGGGAACTGTCCTCCCGCATCGGCGATGTCACGGACATTCGACAGGTAAAGGTAGAGACCTACGACCGGGCCCTGCGAAACGGGGCCACACCATCAGCCGACAACCCCACCAGCCGGGCGGGCCGCACACACTCTATTGCATACTGCGTCGCCACGGCGCTTCTCAAACCTGTCGAGTACGCCGACTTCGACGCGGATCGCGCGCGAGACCCTCAACTCCGGCGACTGTTGGGCAGGATCAGCGTCACGGAGAACTCGGCCATGACCAAGAAGTTCCCATCCTGCACCCCGTGCCGGATATCGATTACCCTCAAAGATGGCGAGGTCATACGGCAGGGACGCGACTACTCGCGCGGCGACCCCCGGGATCCCCTGTCTGACGACGAAATTTCGGACAAGGTACGTAGGAACCTGAAAGGCCTGACGAGCCCCTCCAACGAAGAGGAGATCATCTCTGGCCTGTGGAATGCGGAAAGGCTCGATGGGTTGGCGGTCCTTCAGGCTCCGTTACAACAGAATCGGACGCGAAGGGGCGCACGGGAGTGATTTCGGAGGAGCATTTCAAGCAGTACGTCGATGAATTCAATTCGGATGCCGACAAGTCGGATGCGGTGGATCGCTTCTACGCTCCTGACGCAGTCTTCAGGAACCCGTTCAAGGGAGAGTTTCGCGGCCGGGACGCCCTGGTCAATTTCTTCAACAGTGGAAAAGGGTCGGGACACGAGGGCATCCGCGAGATACTTCACCTCAAGAACCTCTTGATCGTCGAGGACAGGGTCGCAGCGCAGTTCGACATCGAGTGGCGCTGCCTGGCGGACACCAACTACCTCGGCCCCCGAAAGAAGGGAGATGTCTTCTGGGGAAGGTGCGCAGCGTTTTACTCGTATACCGATCAGAAGTTCAACTACGTTGACCTATATCTCAATCTCGTCGATCAGACATAGCCGCAGCCACGCACCAGTCACCTCGCCCTGACCGCTCCGCCCGGCGCGGATCCGACCGCGCCGAGCCTCCACCGTCCGCGACGAGTCGAGGAAGCGTCCACTTCCGCACCCGGCTTCGCACGTTCCGACCGCCGTTCCGACCGCCGTTCCGGCAGCCGGATGACGGCGAGCAGGTCGCGCACCACGAATCACACCGCGAACGTGGTCAACGCAGCCGGTGGCGGAAGTGGGACCGATGGTCAGAAGTCGTCGTCGAAGGTGACGCTCCCGCTGACCCCCATCTGGTACGCCGACACCCGCCGCTCGAAGAAGTTCGACAACTCCTGTACGTCCTGCAACTCCATGAAGGCGAACGGGTTCGCGCTGCCGTACATCGGTGCGATCCCGAGCGTGACCAGCCGCCGGTCCGCGACGTGCTGGAGGTACTCCCGCATGTCGGCCAGGGACAGCCCGGACACCCCCTGCTCGAGCAGGTCCTCGGCGAACTGGACCTCGCAGTCGACCGCCTCTGCCACCATCTCCTTGACCTGCCTTTCCAGGTCGGCGTCGAACAGGTCCGGCTCCTCGGCGCGGACGGTGTCCACCACGTCGAAGGCAAAGGCCATGTGCATGGACTCGTCGCGGAACACCCAGTTGGTGCCCGACGCGAGACCGTTGAGCAGGCCCCGGGAGCGGAGGAAGTAGACGTAGGCGAAGGCGCCGTAGAAGAACAGCCCCTCGATGCAGGCGGCGAAGCAGATCAGGTTGAGCAGGAACGCCCGGCGGTCCGCCTGGGTCCGCAGCTCCCGCAGCTCGAAGATGGAGTCGATCCACCGGAAGCAGAACTCGGCCTTGCGGGCGATCGAGGGGATGTTCTCCACCGCCGCGAACGCCGCGAACCGCTCCTTCTCCTCCGGCACGTAGGTGTCGAGCAGGTTCAGGTAGAACTGGACGTGCACCGCCTCCTCGAAGAGCTGCCGGGACAGGTAGAGCCGGCCCTCCGGGGAGTTGACGTGCTGGTAGAGGTTGAGCACCAGATTGTTGGCGACGATCGTGTCTCCGGTGGCGAAGAAGGCGACCAGCCGGGACACCAGGTGCCGCTCGGCCGAGGAGAGCTTCGCCAGGTCGCCGAGGTCGGAATGCAGGTCCACCTCCTCGACCGTCCAGGTGTTCTTGATCGCCTCCTTGAACCGGTCGAAGAAGTGCGGGTACCGCATCGGGCGCAGGGTCAGGTCCATGCCGGGGTCGAGCAGCAGGTGCCGCTCACCAACGGCCGCGGCGGTCGCGGTACGGGTCTGGGCGTCGGTGGTCATTGACATGCCTCGCAGCTTTCGGGGTTTTCCAGGGAGCAGGCCAGCGCCTCGGCGTCGGTCCCGGCGAAACCGGAGATCGACGACGCGGCACCACCCGGCTGGGCCGACGACGCGACGGCGACACCCGGCTGGGCGGTCGACGTGACGGCGACTGTCGCCTGCTGGATCCGCGTCGCGGGACGGGACCGCAGGTAGTAGGTGGTCTTCAGCCCGGACTTCCAGGCGTACAGGTACATCGAGGAGAGCTTGCCGATCGTCGGCGCGGCCAGGAACAGGTTCAACGACTGAGACTGGTCGATGTACGGGGCGCGGGCCGCGGCCAGGTCGATCAGTGCCCGCTGCGGAAGCTCCCACGCCGTACGAAACAGCTCCCGCACCTCGGCGGGCAGCTCGGCGAGGCCCTGTACCGACCCCTCCGCGCGCTTGATCTGGTCCCGGATCGATGCCGTCCACAGCCCGCGTGCCTTCAGCTCGCCGACCAGGTACGTGTTGACCTGAAGGAACTCACCGGACATGGTCTCGCGCTTGAACAGGTTGGACACCTGCGGCTCGATGCACTCGTAGCAGCCGGCGATCGAGGCGATCGTCGCCGTCGGCGCGATCGCCACCAGCAGCGAGTTACGCAGACCGTGCTCCCCGACCCGTGCCTTCAGCCCGGCCCACCGTTGCGGCTGGCTCGGCACGGCACCCCACAGCTCCGGGTGCAGGTCGCCCCGGGCCGCGCGGGTCTGCGCGTACGCGGGATGCGGGCCGAACCGCTCGGCGAGCCCGGCGGAGGTCTCCAACGCGGTCAGGAAGATCTCCTCCTGCACCCGGGTGGAGAGCTCGCTCGCCTCGGCCGAGTCGAACGGCAGCCGGAGCGTGAAGAACGCGTCCTGCAGGCCCATCAGCCCGAGCCCGACCGGCCGCCAGCGCGGGTTCGAGGCCGCCGCCTGCTCGGCCGGGTAGTAGTTGATGTCGATCACGCGGTCGAGGAACACCACCGCGGTGCGGACGGTGTCCCGCAGCTTCTCCCAGTCCACCCCGTCGGCGGTGACGTGGGCGCCCAGGTTGACCGAGCCCAGGTTGCACACCGCGGTCTCAGCGTCATTGTTGACCTCGAGAATCTCGGTGCAGAGATTCGACAGGTGAATCGTGTTGCCGGGCTCCCCGGTCTGGTTGGACAGCGTGTTCGAGCGGTCCTTGAAGGTCATCCACCCGTTGCCGGTCTGCGCCAGGGTGCGCATCATCCGCCCGTACAGGTCCCGGGCCTTGACCGTACGGACCGCCTTCTTCTCCGCGACCCGGTAGGCGGCGTCGAACTCCTCGCCGTACAGGTCGGGCAGCTCCGGGGCCTCGGACGGGTCGATCAGCGACCAGTCGCCGTCCGCCTCGACCCGCCGCATGAACTCGTCCGGGAGCCAGTTGGCCAGGTTCAGGTTGTGCGTACGCCGGGCGTCCTCGCCGGTGTTGTCCCGCAGCTCCAGGAACTCCTCGATGTCGGGGTGCCAGGGCTCCAGGTAGACGCAGGCCGCGCCCTTGCGCCGGCCTCCCTGGTTGACCGCGGCGACCCCGGCGTCGAGGGTCTTGAGGAACGGCACGATGCCGTTCGACCGGCCGTTCGTCCCCCGGATCAGCGCGCCCCGGCCGCGTACCCGCGACCAGGCGATGCCGATGCCGCCGGAGAACTTCGACAGCTTCGCGACCTGGTGGTACCGCTGGTAGATGGAGTCCAGCTCGTCGCGGGGCGAGTCGACCAGGAAGCACGACGACATCTGGGTGTGCCGGGTGCCGGAGTTGAACAGCGTCGGCGAGCTGGGTAGGTATGCCAGCGACGACATCAACCGGTAGAACCCGATCGCCTCGGCCGGGGTCCCTGACAGTCCACAGGCCACCCGCAGCAGCCAGTACTGCGGGGTCTCCACCACCAGTCGCGACTGCGGGTGCCGCAGGAGGTAACGGTCCGCGACCGTACGCAGCCCGAAGTACTCAAACCGCAGGTCGCCGGCGGGGTCCACCGCGTCGTCCAGCTTGCGGGCGTTGCGGGACACGAAGGCAGCGGTCTCGTCGCTGATCAGGCCAAGGCCGTGGGCGTACCGGATGGACTGGCTGAAACTGGCCACCTGCTGGCCACGGACCTCCTTGTCCACGTACGCGGCCAACAGCCGCGCCGCGAGTTTCGAGTACTGCGGCTCCTCGCCGATCAGCTCCGCCGCCGTCTGGATCGACAATCGGTCCAGCTCGGCCGTCGTCGCCCCGTCGTACAGGCCGCTGATTGTCTTGGTCGCCACCCGCAGCGGGTCCACCTCGTCCAGGTCGGCGACCCACCGCTCCACCGCCCGGACGATCTTGTTGACGTCCACCGGCTCGGTGTCGCCGTTGCGCTTGCGGACCCCCATCACCTGCCGCCGCTGCTCCGCTCCGGCCGGACCGTTCGTGGCGCGTTCCCGCGTCACCGTCATCTCCCCCTCCTCCGCCTGTCGACGAGGTCGACGAACGCACGGGGGACGCCACAATCGGCGCCCGGCGGAGCGATCACACCGGACGGCTGACGGCGTCGGCCCTCCCGCGCGGCCTCCGACCGCCGCACACGACGCGTGCGGCGCGCTGGCAGGTCTTCGGACTCGCGGGCACGCCCGGGAGACCCGGTCGCCTACTGGCCGTCGCTTCCCAGGCCTCGATGAGCCCAGTGCGTGATGACGGCGGTCGTTCCCACTCACCGCTGCGGGGCAGTCCCGGACTCCCACCGGGTTCCCTCTTGCCTCGCCCACTCCCGGCGGGAGCGGTCGAACCAGCTGCGGGAGACACCATATATGCCACCCCTACCCTGCACGCAACACCAGATGTCGTGCCGGCGTGTCAGCGGCTGAGGAACTGCCGCAGGATGCGCACCCAGGCGTCTCGCTCCTCCAAGTGGACGTCGTGTCCGGCGCCAGAAACCACGACCTGCTCGACGTCCGGACGCAGCGACACCATTCGCCGTACCTCGGCGGCGGGAATGATCCCGTGCTCGCCCCGCACCAGCAACGTGGGCGCCTTCACCTGCTGCCACTCGTCCCAGCAGGCCCGGGCCGCGACGGCCGCGATAGCGGTCCGCATCACCTCCGGCTCGAATCGCGGCCACAGCCCGTCCGGGCGCCGATCCAGGTCCCGCAGCCAGGCCTCGGCGATCGGGGTGTCGCCCAGAAACTCGGCCGCGTGGCGAACGTCGGCGAACGGCACCGGCCACGAGGTGAAAAAGTCACCCAGCTCGGCCGGATAGTCCCCCCGATCATCGCGGCCCCCGACTCCGCCCTCCAGCAGCACCAGCCGACGCACCAGCTCGGGATACCCAGCGGCGACGAGCAGGGCGGTGTGCCCACCCATCGACTGACCCACGATCGTCACCGGTGCACCGCTGGTGAGCTCCGCGACGACCGCGACCACGTCCTCAACGTACGCCCGACGAGAGAGATCCCGCGGCCGTCGGGTCGAGTAGCCGTGCCCGCGCTGATCCACCACGATCACGTGGTGCTCCGGTAGCAGCGCCTCCGCCGTGGGCACCAGTTCCGCTGCGCTGCCGGCCAGACCGTGCAACAGCACGACCACCTGGTCGCCCGCGCCACCTTCGAGGCAGGACAGCACCACCCCGTCTCGACGAACCGTCACCCGCTGCACCGCACGGACTCCCTCACCCTCGCGATCGGCCGAACGCCGGGCGTCGAACGTCGAACGTCGAACGTCGAACGTCGAACGTCGAACGTCGAACGTCGAACGACCCTACCCTTGCTCAGCTCCGCTGCGCCCGCTGGCTTTCAATGGACGCCAGCAGGGCGTTGTGCGTCTGCCCGTCAGCCGCCACGACAAGACCGCCCAGCCCGGTGTGCGGCGGCCGTCCGTCGATCCCGGAGACCACGCAACCCGCCGCCTCGCAGAGGGCGATTCCCGCCGCGAAGTGCACGCTGTCGCGCAACTGGTGGCCATCGGTGACGTAGCCAGCGCGACGGCCGGCGGCGACCCACGTCACCGCCAGGGTGGTGGAGAGCACCCGCGGGCGGAACCGCGCGCTGAAGCCCTCATCAGCGAGGATCCGAGCGGCCCGGAAGACGTCCCCGTTGGGAAACGGCGGATCAAGATTGAGGTCCACCAGCCCTGAGTCGGCCGAGGGAATGAGCCGCTCGTCCGCGCCGTCCTGACGGACGTAGGCGGCGACGCCGTCGGTCCAGAACACTTCGTCGTTGAACGGATCCGCCGAGGCGGCCACCGGACGCTGCGTCCCGGCCTGTAGCGCCACATTGACCGCGACCAGCATGCTGCGCACGGAGTAGTTCACGGTCCCGCACAACGGGTCGACCAGCCACTGACGTCCGCTCCCGTTGGCGCCGGTACGCCCGCTCTCCTCACCCAGCACACCATCATGCGGACGCGCACGTCGCACGACTTCGATGATCGCGTTCTCCGCCGCGATGTCGGCCGTCGTGGCGAAGTCACCCCCGGCCTTGGGAAAGCGGGCCAGCGGTATTCCGTAGTGGGAGCGGACGACCGCGGCTCCGGCCGCGGCCGCCTCGATGGCCAGCTCCTGATCTGTGATCGACATGCCTGACACCATAGTTCGCCGTCTTCGCCGTCCACCCTACTCAGCAGGCGTGCCGCCAAAACCCCTACCAGCTGTCGAAGACTCGTGAAGAATCGAGTCATCCTCGGCTGCCATCACCGAGGCGGACGGTAAGGACTGACGGGATGCCGAAGGATATCCTGTGCGCGTTTGGTGTCGACATGGACGCGGTCGCCGGCTGGCTGGGATCGTACGGCGGCGAAAATTCGCCCGTCGATATCTCCCGTGGCATTTTCGCTGGTGAGGTCGGCACACCACGCCTCCTTAACCTGTTTGAAAGATATGATCTTCCGAGCACCTGGTTCGTGCCTGGACACTCCATCGAGACATTTCCCGAACAGTTCCGCCAGATCGTGGACGCCGGCCACGAGGTAGGCCTCCACGGTTACAGCCATGAAAACCCGATCGCGATGAGTCATACGCAGGAGGCCGCCGTCCTGGACCGGTGCATCGACCTGATCGAGTCGGTAGTCAAACAACGCCCCAGGGGCTACGCCGCGCCGTGGTGGGAGTTCTCGCCGGTCACGCACAAGCTACTACTCGAGCGGGGCATCCGGTACGACCACTCGCTGATGCACGACGACTTCACCGTCTACCGGGTCCGTGTGGGTGAGACCTGGACCAAAGTCGATTATTCCGCGGATGCCGAGGACTGGATGAAGCCGTTGGTCCGCGGCGAGGAGACCGATCTCATCGAGATTCCGGCGAACTGGTATCTCGATGACCTGCCACCAATGATGTACATCAAGGCCAGCCCGAACAGCCATGGCTACGTCAACCCGCGACAGCTCGAGGAGATGTGGCGTGACCAATTCGACTGGGTCTACCGGGAGCTGGACTACGCCGCATTCACTTTCACCATCCATCCAGACGTGTCGGGACGCCCGCAGGCGCTTCTGATGCTCGAGCGAATGATCGAGCACATCAACCAGCATGAAGGCATCAGGTGGGCCACCTTCGACGACATCGCCACCGATTTCGCACGTCGCTACCCACGCACTGGAGACAGCGATTGAGAAGGCACGGCCAGGTGCCCGAAACGTGCGCCAGGAGCTGCTACAGCACGCCGCTCTGCGGTGTGCAATTCAGAACCTGACGCCCACCTCGCTAGTCGAGCTGCATCCACCTGTCCGGCCGCCGGAGCGGAACGAAGCCCACCTTGGCGTAGACGCCGTGCGCGTCATCCGTGTCCAGCAGAATCTTGTGGATGCCGAGATCCGTGAGGTGGTCGCGGACCTCGCCCGCGAGCCAGGTGCCCAGTCCACGACCGCGCTCGGCCCGGTCGACATACACGTCGCAGACCCAGGCAAAGGTGGCCCGGTCGGTGACCGCCCGGGCCACCGCCACCTGGCGCCCATCCCCAGGGCGATAGACACCGAAGCCGATGGAGCCCGCAAAGGCGCGCTCCACCGTCGCCCGGTCCCATCCACGGGCCCAGTACGTGTCAGTGGCAAGCCAGTGATGCACCCGGTCGAGGTCGAGACGCTCGTGCTCGGAGCTGACCAGATAGCCGTCATCGTGCGTTCGGGTGAACACCCCACAACCTTTCCCACCAACACACCGGGGAAACTCGGGGAAACTGTCCGAGGGTCAGGCCGGCTGGCCGGCGAGCACCGACTGGAGGGCCTCGATCAGGCCCACCGTCCGGGGGTCCGGGGCCATCGTGACCAGCAGCCCGTTCGTCACATATCCGAAGGCGATCCCGCTGGCCGGGTCGGCGTAGCCGAGCGAGCCGCCGTGGCCGGGGAAGCCGAAGGCGGCGGGCGACCACCAGGGCTGCTTCGGCAGGGGTAGGCCGAAGCCGAGTGCTGGCCGGGTGGACACCCGCAGCACCCGGTCCATGCCGCTGGCCTGTTCCCGGGTGGCGGCGACGAGGGTGGGCGCGTCGAGGATCCGGACGCCGTCGACCTTGCCGATCAGGCCCGCGTAGAAACGGGCCAGCGAGGAGGCGGTGCAGATGCCGTTCACCGCGGGGATCTCCGCCGCCCAGGTGCGGGGGTCGTCGAGGTCGAGCGGCGGGTCGGTCACCATCCTCGTCGACCTGACCAGCAGCGAGGTGGGATCGGTGTACGTGGCGAGCACCTCTTGTCGTGTCTCCGACATCGCCTCGGTCGGGGCGGGCGGGGCGACCGGCTGCTCGATGGTCCGGGCGACTCGGTGCGCCTCGCCGGCGGGCAGGCCGATCCAGAAGTCCAGGCCGAGGGGTGTGGCGATCTCGTCGGCGAAGTATGTGCCGAGGCTACGGCCGGAGACGCGCCGTACCACTTCGCCGACCAGCCAGCCGTAGGTGAGCCCGTGGTAGCCGTGTGCCGTGCCCGGCTGCCACGCGGGCGCCTGGGCAGCCAGCGCGGCGACGATCGGATCCCAGGTGAGTGCCTCCGCACGCGGGACCGGACGGTCGAGCACCGGCAGCCCCGCCTGGTGGGACAGGAGCCAGCGGACCGGGATGTCACCCTTGCCGGCGGCCGCGAACTCCGGCCAGTACGCGGCCACGGGGACGTCCAGGTCGAGCTGCCCACGCTGGACCAGCAGGTGCGCGCAGGCCGCGGTTGCGCTCTTGGTGGCCGAGTAGACCAGTTGGAGGGTGTCCTCCCGCCACGCACGGTCGGTGGCGGGATCGGCGACCCCGCCCCAGAGTCGGACCACCTCCCGACCGTGCCGGTAGACGCTGAGGGCGGCGCCGATCTCGGAGCGCGCATCGAAATTCGCCTGGAACGCCGCCTGGATCGGCTCGTATCCCGGCGTGACGGTGCCATGTGCCACGGGCATGGATTCCCCTCCGGAGTTTCCGGCTCCGGGTGCCGACCACCCGAAGCAAGGCAGTCAAGGTACCTTGACGAATTTCGTCAGGCAATCCTGACTAGCCTATGCTGATGGGATGACGGAGGAGATGGTTCCGGGGCATGCTGAGCTCGTCGGATTCCGGCTGCCGGACGGAGCGCTGAAGACCGACGCCACAGCGCCGGCCGACACCGTCGGTTACCGGGCCGGATGCAGTTGCGGCTGGATCGGCACCCGGGACTACCCGGCCGCCGACGAGGGGCGATGGATGGCCACCTCCGAGTGGGGCGGGCACATTCGGCCACTGCTGGCCGCCACTCCGCCCGGCTGGCTACTCAGCCGCTCCGACACGCTGCGGGACGGTGTCACCGAACTGACCACCACCTGGCCACTACAGGCGCTCGGCGTCCTCGCCCAGGTGGAGCGCTGGCAGCGACCACTCATCGAACAGGCCGTGGTGCAGGCGCGGGCGACCGGACTCTCCTGGGCGGAGATCGGCAACGCGCTCGGCATCAGCCGCCAGTCCGCGCACGAACGATTCCGCAACGTCGCACCGCCGAAAAACCCCAGCTAGCCGACGTCTCCGCCTATGGGTTGTCCGCGAATGCCCGGCGAGCAGGAACAGGTGGACACCCCGCCCCAGGAGCAGGTGGAAGCCCCACCCCGGTCTGCCCGCCGGGCGGTGACCGGATCAGCAGTTACGCAGCTCGGGAGACTGGTTGAGGAGCTGACCACGGACGGAGATGAAGCGGCGGTAGGTTTCCGAGTCCACGGCGGAGTGACGGAACGCCGCGACCCGGTGGCAGTTCTGGAAGGCCAGCTTGACGCCGAAGTGGCGCTCGAGGCTGGACCGGATGGCATCACTGGCGAGGGCACGCAGGAGCTGGCCCCGCTCGTCCTCAGTCGGCGGTGGGATGACGTTGTCGGCGAACTCGGCGTCGGAGGACGCCAGCTCCGCCGCTACGCGACTGACGGTCTGCCAGGCGTACGGCAGTGAGTCGCGAACGCAGGAGACGAAGGCATCATCGTCAACGGGGCCTGACTCGGCGGCCTGCAACAGGTCCGGTGGCACGGTGAGAGACATGATCCTCCTCGGACGATAATGATCACCACTATCATTAACGTTGCGTCCCGAGCACACCACTCAACGTCCATCACGTCAATGGCACCGCTTAACTTGACTTGGGCCAGGTTCGGCGCCGTTCGTGGGTCCTCATGACATGCGCCCCACCTCGGGCCGATTGACAGCGCCGCGCGCGCCGGCTCAGACTGTCGCGACAACTCCACCAACGCGTGTGTGCGGGGGAAGTCCGGTCAAAATCCGGCGCTGGCCCGCAACGGTAGGCCGTCGAGCGCATCCTGCGACGGCAAGCCCGAATACCCGCCACACTCGCGAACCCCTACCCACCCGTCGTGGCCCACGGGTCGGAGGCCCCGATCCGACGCTGACCAAGAGTGATCGGCCGGGTTCTGACGACCGCAGGGCGGAAAGGCACTCCTGATGGTCGTGTCCCACCTTCGCACCACCGTCCGCACCCGCGTCGCCGGCCTGCTGGCCGCCGCCGTCGCCGGGATCGCCCTGACCGCTGTCGAGCCCGCCCCCCAGGCGGCGCACGCCGACGCCTGTGACGGCACGTCGGGCGTCACCGTGGTGGTCGACTTCACCGCGTTCGGCGGCGATGTCGAGGTCGCCTGCGCCCCCGGTGACCCGGACACCGGGCTGGCCGCCCTACAGGACGCCGGCTTCGCCGTCGAGGGCACCCTCCGATGGGGACTCGCCTTCGTCTGTCGGCTCGACGGCCTACCCGCCCCGGATGTCGAGCCGTGCATCGACACCCCGCAGGCCACCGGCTACTGGTCGTACTGGCACGCCGCCAGCGGCGGTGACTGGGAGTACAGCGACAAGGGCGTACTCAACTACGACCCCGCCCCGGGCAGCATCGAGGGTTGGTCCTTCGGCGGCAGCACCCCGCCGAGCATTCCCGCCCCCTGAGCCACCCGCGCCGATGGGGTGACCAGTGGCGTACCCCGGGTGCCCTCTGTTCTGGTGCCGCCGCGCTCCCTGACGGTACGTGACGGGCACCCGGTACACACCGGACACAACTGCATAGGTACCGGGCGGGGGAAAGCCGGCGCGACGCCGGCGCTGACCCGCAGCCGTGAGCGAGAGAGCCCTTTCGTGAGCCGGAACGCCCCGCCCGGGACGAGCGGCTTCCACTGTCGAGGTCTACAGGGTGAAGTCCGGTCCACCGAGGTCCGTCCACCCCGCTCACCGCAGCACGCGGAGCGGGGTTTTCGTACCCCGGGGTGCTTGCCGGAGCCCACCGACTGCTCTACGAAAGGCACCCCCTCATGTCCCTGTCCCGGCGCCTCGCCACCGGTCTCGGCGCGGCCGCGGCAACCACCCTCGCCGCGGTAGCCGCCGCTCCCCTGATCGGGGTGGCAGCACCCGACCCGGACCATGCCGCCGCGGCACGCGCGGCCGCGTCCTGGCTGGCTGGCGAGTTCACCGACGGCATCCTGCCCGGCCCGGCCACCCCGGAGGACTGGGGCCTGACCATCGACGGCATCCTCGCGCTCTCCGCTACCGGGGTCGATCCGTCGACCCGGCAGGCGGCGACCGCACAGGTCGCGGCGAACGTGCGCGCCTACAACAGCTACGACCACTGGGGCCACAAGGGCTACACCGACGGCGGGGCGACCGCGAAGCTGCTCTACGCCGCCTCCGTCACCGGCGCCGAACCCACCGACTTCGGCGGCTACGACCTGCGGGCAGAGACCCTCTCGCTGATCGCCGGAGCGGACACCGACCACCAGCGGGGACGGATCACCAGCCGTTCCCCCTCGGCCACCGGCTGGGACCCCAGCAACACCTTCGACCAGTCCTTCGCCGTGGTGGGCCTGTCCCGCAGCGGCGGCGTTCCGCAGGACGCGGTGAACTTCCTCATCCGGCAGCAGTGCGCGGCGGGCGGCTTCCGCCTCTTCCCCGACACCGCCGGCGGGCCCTCGCCATCCTGCGACGCACAACCCGACGCCATCCTCGACGTCGACTCGACCGCGATGGCCGTGCAGGCGCTGCTGAGCGCCGCCGAGAACGGTGCCGCCGGCGCGGCCGACGCGGCCGACGCGGGCGCGGACTGGCTGGTGTCCCAGCAACACAATGACGGATCGTTCGGCGGCTCCGGACCGACCACCGGTACGAACTCCAACAGCACCGGCCTGGCCGGGCAGGCCCTCGCCGCCGCCGGCCACGACGCCGAGGCCAACCAGGCGGCGAGGGCGCTGGCCGCGCTACAGCTGACCACGGCCAACGGTGGCGCGGCCGCCGCGGAGGCGGGCGCCATCGCCTACAACGCCGGCGGGATGGCCGACGCCGTCACCGACGGGCTCGCCGACAACGACCGGGACCAGTGGCGCCGAGCCACCGCCCAGGCGTTGCTCGGGCTGGTCCAGGTGCCGCTGGGTCGAATCGGCCTCGACCCGCCGCCCCCGACCGGGGCGCCCACCCCGACCGGCACCGCCTCGCCCACCACGTCACCCACCGCCACCGGATCGCCGACGCCGACCGCCACCGTCAGCCCGACGCCGAGCGCCACCGGGACCGTCCCGTCGGAGACGCCCTCCGCGCCACCGACCAGCAGCGCTCCGGTGACCCCGACGCCAACCACCCCCAGCCTGGGTGGACTACCGACCACCGGCGCGGCGATCACCAGCTACGTGCTGCTCACGGTGCTGCTGCTCGGTGGTGGCGTGGGGCTGCTCGTCCTCGGTCGCCGGCGGGCGAGTTGAGCCGCAGGACGCTCCGCGGCCCGGTGGCCGTCGCTCTGGTCGTCGCCGGCTCGGTGATCGGGCCGGGGAGCCCGGCGACCGCCGCCGGGTCCGCCGGCTACTGCCCGGACGCCTCCGGCGTCACCGTCGTGGTCGACTTCAACGAACTCGGGGGCGGGACGGTGGTCCGCTGCGCCCCGGGCAGCCAGGCCACCGGGCTGGCGGCGCTGAAGAACGCCGGGTTCCAGATCACCGGCACGCTGCGCTGGGGCGAGGGGTTCATCTGCCGGATCGGAGGCAAGCCGTCGGCTGCCGCGGAGAAGTGTGTCGACACCCCTCCGGCCAGCGCCTACTGGTCATACTGGCACGCCCCGAACGGCGGTAGCTGGACCTACAGCGACAAGGGGGTGCTCAACCGTACGCCCCCGGCGGGCAGCTTCGAGGGCTGGTCGTTCTCCCTCAACCGGGAACCCAACAACGCCCCCCGCCCGGGGGTCACCCCGAGCCGACCCGCGCCGCCGCCACCCGCCTCGCCGCCGGCGCCGCCCACACCCCCGCCGGTGACCGACGTACCGGTGGCACCGCCGGCGGCGGGCGGAAGCGTCGCGCCGCCGGCCACCGGCGCTGAACAACCCGGTGCGGTCGACGGGCCGACCCACACCGTCGGCCCGTCGACCTCCGCCTCCACCTCGCCGTCGGCCAGCGCGGGGGGCGCCCCGTCCCCGGCGACTGCCACCGCCTCGGCGCAGCCCAGCTCCGCCGACGAGCCCGTCCTGACCGACGCCGTCGCCTCCCGCGAGGAGAGTGGGGTGCCGCTGGGCACGCTGGCCGGGGTGCTGCTGCTGGCCGTACTGACCATAGGGGGCCTGGTCGCCGCCCGGCGACGGCGTGCCGCCGACCCACATGACTGACACCGCTGTGCACGGCTCCACGACCGCCGGCCGGTTCTCGGCCCGCTGGTCGGCCTGGCGACTACCCCGAGGGCTACACCCAGGCGCCTGGTGGCTGTGGGCGCTCGGGCTGGCCACCGCGGCCAGCCACACCACCAACCCGCTGGGGCTCACCCTGCTGGTCGCGGTCACCGCGCTGGTGGTCGTACAGCGACGCGGGCACGCTCCCTGGGCGCTGGCGTTTCGCATGTACGTCTGGCTCGGCGTGGTGATCGTCGCGATGCGGGTGGTGTTCCGGATCGTCTTCGGCGGCGGCCAGGGCGAGTACGTGCTGATCCGGTTGCCGGAGATCCCACTGCCGGAGTGGGCGGCGGGAATCCGCCTCCTCGGGCCGGTCGCCGCCGAGCAGGTCCTCGGTGGGTTCTACGACGGGCTCCGGTTGGCGACGATGCTGATCTGCCTGGGGGCGGCGAACGCCCTGGCCAACCCGAAGCGGCTGCTCAAGGCCGTACCGGGAGCGTTGTATGCGGTGGGCACGGCGGTGGTGGTCGCACTGTCGGTCGCCCCGCAACTGGTGGAGAGTGTGCTGCGGGTCCGTCGGGCGCGGCGGCTGCGGGGCGCGTCCGGGCGGGGGATGCGGGCGTTTCGGGGAGTCGCGCTTCCGGTGTTGGCCGACGCGTTGGACCGGTCGCTGGCCCTCGCCGCGGCGATGGACTCACGCGGCTACGGCCGGACCGAGGCGGTTCCCGCCGGGCAGCGGGCGGTCACCGGCGCGCTGGTGCTCGGCGGCCTGGTCGGTGTCTGCGCCGGCACCTACGGACTGCTCGACACCTCCGGGCCCGGCTACCTGGGGCTGCCGATGCTCCTCGCCGGACTTGCCGCCGCGGTGGGCGGCATGCTGCTGGCCGGCCGCCGGGTCCGCCGCAGTCGCTACCGGCCGGACCGCTGGCGGCTGGCCGAGCTGCTCGTCGCCGGTTGCGGGATGGCCGCGGCCGGCCTGACGGTGCTGGCCGGCACGACCGACCCGGAACTGCTCTACCCCCCGGTAAGTCCACTCACCTGGCCCGAGCTGACCCCGCTGCTGCTGCTCGCCGTCGCCGTCGCGGCCGCCCCGGCCTGGCTCGCGCCGCCGCCGACAGCTGTCACGAGAGATCACACATGATCACATTCGACCGGGTGACCGTCCGCTACGCCGAGGACGGGCCGCCACCGCTGCGCGACGTGACGCTGACCGTCGAGGAGGGCGAGCTGTGCCTGGTCGCCGGGCGCACCGGGGCGGGCAAGTCGACGCTGCTGCGGGCGATCAACGGGCTGGTGCCGCACTTCACCGGCGGTACTCTGCACGGCTCGGTCACCGTGGACGGCCGGGACACCCGCCGGCACCCGCCCCGCGACCTCGCCGATGTCGTCGGCGTGGTCGGCCAGGACCCGCTCTCCGGGTTCGTCACCGACACCGTCGAGGAGGAGCTGGCGTACGGCATGGAGCAGCTCTCCCTGCCACCGGCGGTGATGCGCAAGCGGGTGGAGGAGACGCTGGACCTGCTCGGCATCGCCGAGCTACGCAACCGGCCACTTCGGACGCTCTCCGGTGGACAGCAGCAACGGGTCGCCATCGGTGCTGTCCTCACCAGCCACCCCCGGGTCCTGGTACTCGACGAACCCACCTCCGCCCTGGACCCGACCGCCGCCGAGGACGTCCTCGCCGCGGTCACCCGGCTGGTCCACGACCTCGGGGTCACCGTGGTGCTGGCCGAGCACCGGCTCGAACGGGTCATGCAGTACGCCGACCGCCTGCTCTACCTGCCCGGCGACGGTCGCGTGGTCGACGGGCCTCCGGCGACGGTGCTGACCGGGGTGGAGCTTGCCCCGCCCCTGGTCGAACTGGGCCGCCTGGCCGGCTGGGACCCGCTACCGCTGTCGGTACGCGATGCGCGTCGACGCGCAGCCGAGCTGCGTGGGCGGCTCGCCGAAGGGGCGCCCCCCGCGCCGACTCCCGCACCGGAACCGACGGCGGCACTGAGCGCACGGAAGGTCGTCGTACGGTATCCGGGTACCGTCGCCGTTGCCGGCGTCGACCTCGACCTTCAGGTTGGCCAGGTCGTCGCCTTGATGGGCCGCAACGGATCCGGAAAGTCCAGCCTGCTCTGGGCCGTGCAGGGCAGCGGCCCCCGGCAGGGCGGCACGGTGACCGTGACCGGTTCGGCGGGGTCCGTCGACCCGAAGAGCCTGCCGGCGCACCAGGCCCGCCGGCAGGTCGGGCTGGTTCCACAGACCCCGGGCGACCTGCTCTACCTGGAGACGGTCGACGGCGAGTGCCACCAGGCCGACAAGGAGACCGAGGCGGCGGCCGGCACCTGCCGCGCCCTGCTGGACCAGCTCACCCCCGGCCTGCCCGGTGACCGGCACCCGCGGGACCTCTCCGAGGGGCAGCGGCTGGCGCTCGCGCTCGCGGTGCAGCTCACCGCCGCCCCGCCGGTGGTGCTGCTCGACGAACCGACCCGCGGCCTGGACTACCTCGCCAAGCGGCAGTTCGTCTCGCTGGTGCGGGGGCTGGCCGCCGACGGGCGCAGCGTGGTGGTGGCGACGCACGATGTCGAGCTGGTCGCGGCGCTGGCCGACCGGGTGATCGTGATGGCCGATGGTGAGATCGTGGCCGACGGCACCACCGCGGAGGTCATGCTCGCCTCGCCCGCGTTCGCCCCGCAGGTCGCCAAGGTGCTGGCCCCGGCACCGTGGCTGACGGTGGATCAGGTCGCCGCCGCGCTGGTGGCCCAGCGGGAGCCGGCGTGAGTGTCCTGCGGGTCGCTCCGCGCACCGCCGTGGTGCTGGTGCTCGCCTCGGTCGCCGCGCTGGCCACCTTCACCTGGCCGCTCTTCGTCCCCGTGCAGCCGGAGAGCACCGCCCGCGCCGGGGAGGCGCCGCTGGTCTTCGTCGTCATGTTGCCGGTGTTGGTGGCGCTGGTGCTGGCGGAACTCACCTCCGGTGGGATCGACAGCAAGGCCCTGGCGATGCTCGGGGTGCTCGCCGCGGTCAACGCCGCGCTGCGCCCGCTCGGTGCCGGCACCGCCGGCATCGAGACGGTGTTCTTCCTGCTCGTCCTCGCCGGCCGGGTCTTCGGACCGGGGTTCGGCTTCCTGCTCGGCTCCACATCGCTGTTCGCCTCCGCGCTGCTCACCGCCGGCGTCGGCCCCTGGCTGCCGTTCCAGATGCTCGCCGCCTCCTGGGTGGGACTCGGCGCCGGCCTGCTCCCCCGTCGGCCCCGCGGTCGCGCCGAGGTCGCTCTGCTGGCCGGGTACGGCGCGCTCGCCGCCTACGGCTACGGGCTGCTGATGAACCTCTGGTTCTGGCCGTTCAGCGCCGGCGCGGAGACCCAACTCTCCTACGTGGCCGGTGCGCCGGTGCTGGAGAACCTGCACCGCTTCGTCATCTTCACCGCGGTGACCTCCACCTTCGGCTGGGACACCGGACGGGCGATCACCACCGCCGTGATGATCGTCCTCGCCGGCCCGGCGGTGCTCGCCGCGCTGCGCCGCGCCGCCCGCAAGGCCGCGTTCGACGCCCCGGCGACGTTCGCCGCACCCGAGCCGGGGATGCCGGCGTCGCTACCGGCCCCGCTCATGCCCGCGCAGGAGGGGCCCGATACCGGAGATCAGGGCCAAGCAGGGTACCGGCGCCGACAATGACCCCGGCCTGAGCCGCTCGGAGCACACCGGCCGCGAGGTCCGCTCAACGACGCGGTGGCGAGTTGAGTCGGGCGGCCTGTCGGATGAGGTGGTCGCGCTCGGGGAGGCTCGGTGCCGAGCGGGCGGCCTCGGCGTAGAGCCGGGCCGCGGTCACCGGGTCGCCCGCCCGCTCGTGCAGGTAGGCCGCGACGGCGGTGTGCCGGGGCAGGGCGGGGTCGAGCCCGGCCAGGGCCGCCAGGCCGGCCCTCGGGCCGTCGGCCTCCCCGAGGGCGACCGCCCGGTTAAGGCGAACCACCGGGCTGTCGGTCAGGCGCACCAGGTCGTCGTACCACTCGACGATCTGCACCCAGTCGGTCTCCTCGACCGTCCGGGCGTCGGCGTGCAGTGCGGCGATGGCGGCCTGGGCCTGGAACTCTCCCAGCCGGTCCCGGGCGAGGGCTTTCTGGAGCAGCTCGACGCCCTCAGCGATCAGGTGGCGGTTCCACCGGCTGCGGTCCTGCTCGGCAAGAGGCACGAGCCGGCCGTCGGAGTCGGTGCGCGCCGGCCGTCGCGCGTGGTGCAGCAGCATCAGCGCCAGCAGGCCTGCGACCTCCTCGTGGCTAATCTTGGCAGCGAGTTGACGAGTGAGCCGGATCGCTTCGGCGGCAAGGTCGACATCCCCGGAGTAGCCCTCATTGAAGACCAGATAGAGCACGCGCACCACCGTGGCGACATCACCGGGCTGGTTGAGGCGGACACCCGAGACCGTACGCTTGGCCCGGCTGATCCGCTGGGCCATGGTCGCCTCCGGCACGAGGTAGGCCCGCGCGATCTGACGCGTGGTCAGGCCGCCGACCGCGCGCAGCGTGAGCGCGACGGACGAGGCCGGTGTCAGACAGGGGTGAGCGCACAAGAAGTACAGCTGAAGCGTGTCGTCCACCGCCTCGACCGGCCCCGGTGCGGGCTCGCCCTCGACGCGTACCTCGCGCCGGCGCCGGGAGGTGTCGGCGCGGGCCGCGTCGAGGAACTTGCGCCAGGCCACGGTGATCAACCAGCCTCTGGGGTCCTGCGGCGGACTGTCCGGCCAGCCGCGCACCGCCTCGACCAGGGCGTCCTGCACGGCATCCTCGGCCGACGCGAAATCCGCACCGCGCCGGACGAGGATGCCGATCACCGCTGGTACGAGGTCCCGCAGCTGTTCCCCATTCACTCCGTCACAGCCGCCGGTACGCCGTAGAACGGTCGCACCTCCAGCCACTCGTGGATCGGCCTACCGCCCGGCCCGGGGGCCGCCGACAGCTCCCCCGCCAACTCCACCGCGCGGTCCCACGACTCCACGTCGATGACGTACCACCCGGCGATCAGGTCCTTGGTCTCGACGAACGGCCCGTCGGTCACCGGTGGCCGCCCCTCGCCGTCGTACCGCACGAACGCGCCGTCGGGCGACAGCGCCTGGGCGTCGACGAGTTCGCCCGTCTCCTCCAGCCGCGCCCCGAAGTCGTGCATGAACCGCATGTGCGCGTCGACCTCGTCCGGCGTCCACTGGTCCATCGGCGCCCCGTCCACGGCGGGAGTCGGGCCACCCCGGTAGTGCTTGAGCAGCAGGTACTTGGCCATCAGCTTCTCCTGACGAGGCGGCATCTCCGGCGGTAACTCTTCGTGGGGGCAGGCAGACAACACGCCCCGCGCGGACACTACTGCGAACGGATCGATCCGGCCTCGTGCCGCACGGGGGAGAGGCAATGACTTCTTGCTGTCAGCCGACGAGGGGGGGCGGGGCCGCTAGGGCTCCAGGGTGAGCGTCTGCGCCGCCTCGGCCTCGATCGTGGCTCGCTCCCAGCGCATCGGCAGGGTCTCGCCGGTACGCCACAGCTCCAGCTGGTCGTCGTAGTTGCGGTGGAAGGCATGCCCGGAGTTGCCGGTCAGCTGGATCCACCGAGAGGCGTCCAGGTCCGCCAGGTCGACGATCATCCGCATGGACGGTACGGCGTTGACCTCGTACCCGGTGGCGGCGTTCCAGCCGGTGGCGTTGACGATCGCGCCACCTCCCGACACGCTGACGGGGTCGGTGTTGAAGAGCCATTCGATGATCCCCACGCCCGAGGTGCCGAAGGACTGGTTCCGTACGGTCAGGGTGTGCATCCGGCCCCAGCGCCAGTCGGCCGGCTGGTCGCCCTGGTCGCGGGAGAGTTCGCTGGCCGCCGCTTCGGCCGCCGCGCGCAGAATGTCGTCGCGTACCTCGACGACCTCGGTCTCCGTCCGGTCCCACCACAGTGCATCGGGCTGGCTGAGTAGCCCCCGCACCACCTCGTACGACTGGTCGTTGCCGTCGAGCCGGTGGTCCGACGGCAGTTCGTCGAAGGTCGCCAGGAGCAGGTGCCGCCAGACGGCGTTGTAGTACGCCGCCGCGGCGGAGCGGCGCCCGTCGTCGGTGCCCGGTTCGCCCTCAGCCGGCTGCTGGTAGTCCCACTCCGCCCATAGGTCGGTGGCGGACCGGACCAGGCCCGAGGTGCCGGCGTCGAGAGCCGCCTCGACCGCCGGGACGAGCGTCGACGCGAAACCGTTGCGGTTGTCGAACTGCATGGACTGCACGTCCGCGACGGTGATCTTTCCGGCACCCCGCGCCGAGTCGATCAGCTCGTGGATGCGCTGACTGCGGTAGCCGTAGGCCCAGTCGGTGGTGAGCAGGTACGGGTACGAGGGGCCGATGACAGCCTCATTGGCCGTGACCAGGTAGCCGGCGGGTGGGTTGAGGACACTCGGCAACTCCGCGAAGGGAATGAAACCCTGCCAGTCGTACGCCGAGTCCCATCCCGGCGCCATCCACCGCCCGTCCCCCTTGCCCCGCACCGGGATCCGACCGGGCGCCTGGTAGCCGATGTTGCCGTCGATGTCGGCGTAGACGAGGTTCTGCGCGGGCACCTCGAACAGCGCCGCCGCGGCGCGGAAGTCGGCCCAGTTCGTCGCGGTGTTCAGCGTGAAGATGGCGTCGGCGGTCCGGCCCGGCGCGAGTGCGGTCCAGCTCAGCGCGATGGCGTAGCCGTCGCGCTGCTCGTCGTCGGTGGTCGCCGATTCGTCGGGGGGTAGCTCCGGGGTGGCAGCGACCGACGCCGGTGAACCCGCCGGGTCGACCGGCGGAGCAAGGCCGATATCGCGCAGTTCGGCCGACGCGTCGGAGAGCAGGGGTCCGTGCCCGGAGGCCCGGACGGTGATGGACACGTCCTCGCCGCCGGCGACCTTGATGGTTTCGGTGCGGGTCTCCAGCGGCTGCCATTCTCCGTCGACCTGCACCCGGTCGCCGTCCACCCGCTCCAGATACAGATCCGTGACGTCGGGGCTCAAATTGGTGAAGCCCCACGCGACGCGGGCGTTGTGCCCGATGACCACCCCCGGTGTGCCCGAGAAGCTGAAGCCGGAGACGTTGATGTCGCACGCACAGTGCAGGCCGATCTGGTACCAGATGCCGGGCATGCTGGGACCGAGGTGCGGGTCGTTGGCGAGGATCGGCTTCCCGGTGTCGGTCAGGTCGCCGTCAATAACCCACGAGTTGGAGCCGATGCCCCGACCGGCACCCAACACGGCCGGCAGCCGGGACAGCCCGCCGGCCAACGCGGTGACCATCTCCACGACAGCCGTGCCAGCGATGGGTCCGGCCGGCTCCGCGGTGAGCACACCCCCGCCCACTCCGGCGGTCTCGGTCCCGTCGGAGACCGAGCCGTCGACCGGGTCCGGGGAGGCCGGGGTGACTTCCTGATCGAAGGCACCATCCACGATGCCGCCCGTGGTGACGATCGGCTCATGCCGGTCGAAGGGGTACGCCGGATACAGCTCCTCGACCTGCTGGCGGTTCAGGCCCTCGGCGAGCAGTGCCGCCCGGGCGATCTCGTCTCTCATGTTGCCGCGCAGGTCCCACGCCATCGCCTTCAGCCAGGCGATGCTGTCCACCGGGTGCCACGTCTCGATCTCATAGCCCGAGTTCTGCAGGCCGAGTACGGCGTACTCCAGACTCGCCCGGCCCCCGTCGTTCTCGTCGAGCCAGGCGTTCACCCCGTCGGCGTACACCTGCAGGTAGCGCTTGGTTTCCACCCCGAGGAGGCCCCACTCCTGCTCGGCGACCCGACGCCAACCCATCGTCCGGAGGTAGATATCGGTCTCCACCTGGCTCTCACCGAAGAGTTCGGCGAGTCGACCCGCGGTCAGATGGCGGCGGAAGTCCATCTCCCAGAACCGATCCTGCGCGTGGAGGTAGCCCTGGGCACGAAACAGGTCCTCGGCAGTCTTCGCGTACACCTGCGGGATGCCGTGATCGTCGCGGTGCACGGTGACCGGCGCGGTGAGCCCGGGCAGCCGAAGCCCGCCGTCGTGCTGCGGGAACGCTCGCCGCACCGTCCACACGGCGGTGAGGGTGAGCACGAGGGCCAGCGCGGTGACGACCGCCACGGTCCAGAGCGCGACCTTACGCACCCGGGGCGAAAGAACGCGTACAGGATTCACGTCGAAATCCTAAACGGTTCGGTGAGTCAGTTGGTGATCTAGATTAGGTGGATCAGACGTCAGCAGTACAGGTTGGCCCCGGGTGGCACCCCGAGGAGGCCAGCGAACTGTTGGTACCGATTGACGCGGCTCTGTACCTGCGCGGGATTGCCGCCGTTGCACTCGAGCGAGCCATTGATGCTGCGGATGGTCTCACCGAACCCGGCGCCGTTGACCATCGCGCTGTGAGCTGTCATCCAGCCCGGTCCGTTCTGAGTCATCCAGTACCAGAGGGCGGTCTTCCAGGCCACCGCGGCGTCGTTCTCCACCAGCCAGGGGTTGGTCAGCAGGGGCAGTCCGAGGGCGTTGCCCGCTGCGTTGTAGTTGAAGTTCCAGCTGAGCTGGATCGGCCCGCGCCCGTAGTAGGCGGCCTGACCGGCGGGGCAGCCGTAGGGCTGTCCGGAGTCGCAGTAGTGCGGATAGTTCGCCGGGTTCTGTTCCACGATGTGGATGAGGCCACCCGTCTCGTGGTGCACGTTCGCCAGGAAGGCCGCGGCTTCTTGCCGCCGCACGGTGCTATTGCCGGTGTTCGTGAAGGCCGGGTAGGCGTTGAGGGCTGCGACCAGCCCGGCGTAGGTGTAGAAGGAGTTTCGGCCCGGAAACATCTGGTTGAACTGCGCCTCGGTAACCACGAAGTCACCCGGGTCGGTGGGGGGTGGACTGCCACAGCTGTACGGATCCCAGTACCACGTGCTGATGGTGGGGTCGTACCCCGGGTTGTCATGTTCGGCGATGTAGTAGAGGCCGTTCGTGTAGCGCACGACGCTGCCGGCGGGGTACCAGGTGCCGGCAACCCAGTTCGGATGGTTGCAGGTTCCGCCCGGGGGTGGCGTGGATCCGCCGCAGGCGCCGAGATCTTGCCAGACGCCGCTGGTGCCGGGCGGAGCTTCGTTTTGGGTCCACCACTTCGCCTGGTAGTTGCGGCCGTTGTGGGAGACCTGCATTCCTCCGGTGTAGACGGCGGAGGAATGCCAGGATGTCGCGCAGGTCGCGGCTGAGGCTGTCGCGGCCGGGATGATCGCCATCAGCGTGCCGGCGATGGTCAACACCGCCAGCGCGGCGAGGGCGCGAAGTCTCGACATGAGCTCGCTCCTTGAAGATCCGTGAACCCGATGGCATCGATCATTTATTGATCGAAGTTCATCGTAACATTTTTGTTCACAAACTTTAATATTAAGCCAAGCCAATTTGGCTGAATGTCCGAATAGCCATTAAGAAGCGGATCGTTCTAATTTGATGTTTTTCTACGGTCGGTGGCGAGGCCGGGGCAGGTGGCCTGCATGTGGGAGGCCGTGGAGCTGGGGTGTGAACCGCCGATTTCAGGTTGATCTGAAGTTAACTTCAGGTTGTAGAACGGCAAGGTGGTTCAACACACGATCACCCCCCCATCGTCCCCTTCCAGTCACCGGCGGCGGCTGCCTTACCGGTACTGGGTCGCCATCGTCTATGTGCTGGGCCTGTTCGTGGAGATCATGGACACCTCGATCGTCAACGTGGCGGTTCCCGCCTTGGCCGCCGAGTTCGAGACGACGCCGAATCACACGTACTGGGCGGTGTTGGGCTATCTGCTGTCACTGGCCCTGTTCATACCCGCTTCAGGCTGGATCGGTGACCGCTTCGGCTCCAAGCGCGTCTTCCTCGTCGCCCTCGCCCTCTTCACCGTGGCTTCGGCCCTGTGCGGCCTGGCCCAAACGCTGGACCAACTCATCGCCTTCCGGATCCTGCAGGGTGTGGGCGCTGGCATGCTGACCCCGGTGGGTGGGGCCATGCTGTACCGGGCCTTCCCACAGTCGCAACGCGCCAAGGCCGCCACCGCCGTGTTCGGCGTTGCCGTGCTTGCTCCCGCCATGGGCCCGGTGCTCGGCGGACTGCTGGTCGACACAGCGTCGTGGCGGTGGATCTTCTACATCAACATTCCCCTCGGCATTCTCACCATGGCCCTGGCCGCCACCGTGCTGGTGGAGCATCGTGAGCCCCACGCCCACCGCTTCGACATCGCCGGGTTCGTGCTGGGAGGTGCGGCCCTCACCACGACGCTCTACGGGCTGTCGCTCGGCCCGACGCTGGGGTGGACCTCACCCACCATCGTGGCTGCCCTGATCTGCGCTCCGCTGTTGGCGGTCGCCTTCGTCATGGTCGAGCGCACCAGGTCCGAGCCCTTGGTGCAGGTGGCGCTGTTCAAGGATCCGATGTTCCGTATCGGCAACATCGCCGGCAGTTTCCTCAGCGGGGGCTACCTCGGCTTGATCTTCCTGCTGCCGTTGTTCCTCCAGGGCCCCCAGGGTCAATCCGCACTCCACAGCGGCCTGATCCTGCTACCCCAGTCGGTCGGAGCCCTCGTCTCGTCGCAGATTGCCGGCCGTTGGTGGTACCGCCACTACGGACCCCGCCCGCTCATGCTGTACGGGGCGCTCCTGGCCGCGGCCAGTGGCGTCGCCTTCCTCGCCGTCGGGGCCGACACCGACCCCCTGGTCACGGCCGCTCTACTGGGGCTACGGGGCCTGGCCATCGGACCGGTGTTCATCGCCCTCCAGACCGCCACCTACGCCACCATCAGCCCGGCCGCGACCGGGCAGGCCGTCGCCATCTACAACACCCAACGTCAGGTCAGCGCTGCGGTCGGTATCGCCCTGGGGGCGGCATGGCTCACCGCCCGGACCCCGAACAGCGCCGAGGCCGTCGACACGGTGTCGGCCTTCCACGAATCCTTCGTGCTGGTCAGCATTCTCCTACTTGTCGGCGCGTTGATTTCAGCCCGGATCAAGAACGCCGACGCTCGAGCCACCATGGATCCGCCACCCGAACCACCTACCCACACGGCAGGAGAAGAGTCGGACCGGACAGCGCAGCTATCCGTTCATGCAGCAGATGGTGCCGGCGCTCACCCACCTCGCTCGAGCACCTGATCGCCGCGCTCCGAAAGCCCGTGTGGGCATCATGCACCAGCGTGGGTCAGGGCAGCGCCTTCAGGAACGGTCCGTGGTGAAGTTGGAACTTGCAGTTGTAGTACCGGTCCCAGTTGACCGACCATGTCATCAAGCCTCGGAAGGTCGGATTGGTGCCGCTGTGTGGCGAGTACGAGCCGCAGCTCTGGCCGTGCACCAGGCAGTTGACCGCAGCCTGCACCCCCACCGGCGGAACGTATCCGTTGCCGGCGCTGACCGACGATGGTGCGCCGAAGGCGACTTGGTTCTCCCGCAGGGCGGCAAAGACGCGGTCCGGATTCCCGGCGACCGGAAAGCCGGCGAGCAGCATGTCGGTCATCGCGATAGGGAAATCCGCTCCGCCCATCGTGTGGTAATGGTTGTCGAGTCCGAGGATCGGGCCAGAGTTGTAGTTCTGTCCGTGCAGCAGGGTGAGGTCGTCGCGGAGGGCATGGATAACCGGCAGGTACGACCCGGCGCGTGGATCTCGCAACCCCAACGGCCCCGGGCCGCCGCCCACCTGGCCGGCGCCCCGGCAATCCAGGGCCGAGGTGATCATCTGAGCGGCCAGGTCCGACGTGGCGGCGAACCCGACCTCGTCGGGCACGCCGGCAGCCTGGCAGCGATCCCGGTCCTCGGTCCACGACGCCGACAGATACACCCGTCGGTCGATCAGCGTGTGCCCGTCCCGGCCGGCGTAGTCCAGAACACCCCGACCTGGCTGTTCTCGCACCCGTTCCATCGCGCAACGGCTACGCGGTGGCACACGGCCACCGCCAGATCTAAAGGATGTGCACAATGTACAGACGATCACGCGGTGTGGTGCTCGGCCGGTGCCGGCGCGGGCGGCGCCGCCTCGCGTCCACCGCAGTTCACCAGCACGATCTCCAACGGCGGCTGCCGTACCAGAACCTCGGTAGCGTACTCCGGGCAACCGTTGATGCGACCGAGTGACGGGAGGCCCTGTGGATCCGGCAATCGCCCTTCTCCCCAGCGCACTGCTCGGACCCGCCGTCTGGCGGCCGGTCCGGGAGCAACTCCGCACCATCGGCCGGGACGCCATCGTCGCTGGAGCGCAGGAAGCGAGCGGAACCTCCGTGGACGACGTCCTGCGGTGGTACCTGGACAGCCTGCCCACCGGCCGCGACTACGTGCTCGTGCCACACAGCAACGCTGGCCTGTACGTGCCGGCCATCACCGCACGGCGCTCGGTGACCGGGCTCGTCTTCGTGGACGCGATCCTCCCGCCCCGGCGGGGAACCGTTCCAGTGGCGCCTCCGGGCCTACAGGAAGTGCTGCACGCCCTCGCCGGGCCGGACGGCGTACTGCCGGTCTGGACCTCCTGGTGGCCCCCGGAGGAGATCGCCGCCCTCTTCCCATCCGAGCAGGTCAGAGCGGAGGTGTCCGCCCAGCAACAGCGCTTTCCGCTCGCCTACTTCGCACAGCAGGTAGCCATCGCCCCCGGCTGGTCCGACCGTCCCGCCGGCTATCTCGCCTTCGGTGATGCGTACGCAGCCGAGCGGGTCAGGGCTGAGGGCTGGGGCTGGCGCTCGACGCGGATCGACGGCGGACACCTGCACATGCTGAACGCACCGGGTGAGGTCGCCGCCGCCGTCGCGCGCTCGCTCTGATCGAATTTTTGGGCGGCACGGAGCGGGCCTGATGCGACGGCACGGACGAGCCAAGGGTTCGGCGGTCACCTGGTGCAGCGGCCGTCACACGCGGCTGAGCACCTGGTCCACCGCGATGCCGGCGCTGCCCAGGTAGCGGACCGGGTCGGTCAGCTCCGCGATCTCGTCGGCGGAGAGGTGCGCGGAGATGTCCGGGTCGGCCCGCAGCACCTCAGCAAGCGACGTGTCCTGCTTCAGGGCCTCGCGACAGAGTCGATAGAGCAGGTCGTGCGCTTGGCCACGACCCAGCTTGCGGGCAAGAACCATCATGACCGACTCCGACATGATGAGCCCCTTGGTGATGCCCAGATTGCTGGCCATCCGGTCACCGTGCACCTCGAGCCCCTCCAGCACGAACGCGGCCTGCGCCAGGGCGCCCGACGTGAGGGTGAAGATGGGAGGCAACTGGATCCACTCGATCTCCCATGGCCCCGTCCCGCGCTCGTGGTCCGATGCCATGGCCTCGAGGAACGCGGCCACGGACTGCCGCACGCTGGCCGCGCAGGCCGTTATGTAGCAGCAGGACATCGGATTCCGCTTCTGGGGCATGGTGGAGGAGGAGCCACGGTTCGGCACGAAGGGTTCGGAGACCTCCCCGACCTCGGTCATCATCATCGTCTTGACGTCGGTGGCGAACTTGGCGAGCGTGCCGGTGACCAGGCCCAGGAAGCAGGCCACCTCCGCGATCCGGTCATGCTCGGTGTGCCAGGCGATCTCCGGCGTGGCCAGGCCCAACTCCTCGGCGAGCTTCCCCTGCACCTTCATGCCGTCGTGGCCGAGCGAGGCGATCGTGCCGCAGGCCCCGCCGAACTCGACGACCTCGACCCGGGGGCGCAGGTCGGCGAGGCGTTCCCGGTGGCGCAGCAGCGACGCCAACAGGCGCGCCATCTTGAACCCGAAAGTGATGGGTACCCCCTGTTGGAGGTTGGAGCGACCGACCATCGGCAGGTCACGGTGCTCACGGGCCAGCGCGGCGGTGGCGGCGACGGCCCGGCCGAGCAGCTCCTCGATCACATCGAGTGAGGCCCTGATCTGCAGGATGGTGGCGCTGTCGGTGATGTCCTGGGTTGTCGCACCCCAGTGACACCAGTTTCCACCCTCGCCGGCCAGCTCCTGGAGCTGGTGCACCAGCGGCAGAACGGGGTAGCCGATCGCGACCGTTTCCTGGGCGAGCTTGTCCATGTCGATGTTCTCGATGCGGCACGCATCAGATATCGCCGCCGCGGCGTCCCGCGGGATCACTCCAATCGCACCCTGCGCCCGGGAGAGCGCGGCTTCGACCTCCAGGTAGCGGCGGGTGCGGCCCTCGTCTGACCAGATCGCCCGCACCCGGGGCTCGCCGAAGATGTCTCGGAACACCAGGCTGTCGATAGCGCTCGTCGGCATTGTTTCCTTCTGTCCTCAGCTCGCCATCTGATTACCTACGGTTGTCCGAATCTAACAGCAGGTCACGCCAACCGAAGGTGGTCGGACGTTTCCCACAACCAGGCCCTTCGACGTCGTCACGGCGCACTCGTCCCGGCGGCAGCGGTCTGCCTCGGTAGCGGTACGCGGGTGTCGTAGCCGGCAGCTTGGAGGGTGAACAACTCGGCGTACCGACCACCGGTGGCGAGGAGGTCGTCGTGGGTACCGGCTTCGACGAGCCGGCCGTGGTGCAGGACGTAGATGCGGTCGGCGTGGCGGACGTTGGCGAGCCGGTGGGTGATGAGGATGGTGATCCCGTGGCCCTGCCGGTCCCGGATGGACTGGAACAGGGCGTCCTCCGCCCGCGGGTCGAGTGCCGAGGAGGGCTCGTCCATGATGAGCAGGTCGGCGTCCCGAAGGAAGCCTCGGGCAGCCGTGATGCGTTGCCACTGCCCACCGGAGAGGTCCTGACCGCCGGCGAAGGTTCGGTCGAGCAGGGTCTCGTAGCCGTGCGGCAGGTCGCTGATCATGCTGTGGGCGACCGCGCGGCTGGCAGCGGCCTCGATGCGATCCTGCTCTGGGGTGGTGGTGAGGTCACCGATGGCGATGTTCGTGGCGGCGGTGAACGGCCACTTGTGGTATTCCTGCGTCACCACGGCGATCCGGGCCCGCAACGCGTCGGTGTCCCAGTCGTCGGTGGACCGACCGTTGTAGCGGATGGTCCCGCCGGTGGGCGTCCGCAGGGTGGCGATCATCGTGGCGAGGGTGGACTTGCCGGAGCCGTTTTCTCCCACGAGCGCCACCGTCTGCCCCGCCTCAATGGTCAGGCTGACCTGGTCGACGGCGGCGGTGTCCCGGTCGGGATAGCGCAGGCTGACCGCGTCGACCGTGACGGTACGCAACGGCTGCGGCGGCACCGGGCGGTCGACGTCGCCGGTTCGCGGCTCGGGCAGGTATTCGGCGGCGCGGGTCATGAAGCCGGTGTAGTCGCGGAAGTGCTGGCCCTCGGTGTAGGCGCGGTCCATCTGGAAGGTGACCACCGTCAGGGATCGCTGCGCGGACTGTACGGCGATGACGCCGGTAGCCGCGGCGGCGAGGGGGATGTGTCCTTCGACCAGCAGGACGCCGAGCAGCGCGTAGACCACGGCGGTGGCGAACCCACCGATCATCGCGCCGACGGTGGTGGTTGTGGTGACCCGACGGGCCAGGGCGAGCTGGATACCGGTCTCGACCCCCATCACCCGGTCGTACTGGTCGAGCAGGAAGGACCGCAGCCCGTAGCTGCGTAGCTCGGGGGCGGAGTCGCGTTCGGCCATCAACCGGTGCAGCAGCCACAATCGACGCCGCCGCACCGACCCCGCCGCGTACGTCTGATAGCGCAGGTGCCCGGCGCGCAGCGAGGCCCATCCGTTCGGCACCGTGGCCACCAGCAGGGCCACCAGCAACAGCGGGTGGATCACCACGACGGCGACCGCGACGGCGAGCACACCGGTGAGGCCGGCGAGGAGGTTCATCGACGCCTGCACCAGGCCGGTGGTGGAGTCCGCGCCACGGGATGCCCGCTCCATGTCGTCGGCGAAGGCGTCCGCGTCGAACGCCTCCAGCCGTACGGCCGTGGTCACCTCGAACAGGCCCCGTTCCACCTCCCGGTCCACCTTCGGGCTCAGGCCGTTCTGGGCGTACCCCATCGCGGTGGCCATGCCCGCGCGCAACGCGGTCACCGCCGCGAGGGTGACCAGGGCGGGTAGCGCGGCGAGTACCTTGTCGGCGGTCGGGCCGCCGGCGAACAACTCCACCAGCACCCGCTGCGCCGCGAGCAGCCCGAAGGCGGCCAGCACTCCGGCGCCCACCGTGGTGGCCGCCACGACCAGGGTGCGGAGCCGGTCGGCCCGCCAGCTGACGGCCAGCGCCGCACCCACCAGTCGGGGCAGCTCGGAGAAGACCGCGAAGAGACCGGCCTGCGCCCGCGCTCGCACTCCGGTCTCCCACCACATCTGGCGCAACTCCGGTAGCGCCGGCTCTCGCTGGGTCGGCTTCGACTGGTCGGACGGGCGGTCGGGCAGGCTGGTTGTCGGCATGCGGGGACCGTAGAACCGGCAGCGAGGACGCGCCCGCAGCACCGCGCGCCGACATTGTCGGTAGCCGCGACACCGATTCCGACATCACCCGAACGCGTCGACGACACCGGGCAGAAGTGTCACCGCCGGCAGCTACGGTGTTCGCTCATCGTGACCGCGACCCGGGGGTGGCAGCGATGCGCGACACCGACGACACCAGGACCGCCCGCCACGCCCTCGGCCGTCGCCTCGCCGAGCTGCGCCGCGCCGCCGGGCAGACCCAGCACGGTCTCGCTCGGCTCGTCCAGTACGGACGCAGCTCCGTGGCGAACACCGAGACCGGCCGCCAGCACCCGGAACGGCCCTTCTGGACCCGCTGCGACGAGGCGCTGCGCACCGGTGGAGTGCTCACCGCCGAATACGACCGCATCGCGAACCGGGACCACCGCCACCGTGCGGTCCAGTCGCGCGGCCGTGCCGGCCCGCCCAGCGACCCCCCACCCAGGTGGTGGGAGGCCGTGGACGACACCGAAGGCTACTCACCGGCCGCCCTCGTGGCCCGGCTGTGTCTCCTGCGCCACGATGTGGACCGCGCGATCGTCGCGCTGACCTGGCTTGGCTACCACCCCACCGCGACGATCAACCACTCCGGGTCGCCCGCGGAGACAAACGAGGACTGGTCCGCGACATCGTCGTAGGGGAAGCCATAGGAGAGGCCGTCGATGGACTGCTCGTGCCAGAACTCCGCGTAGTAGTTCGCCGGTGCCTGCTGGTAGAAGAGGTTCGGGTCCTCCCACTGCGCTCGGGACAGGTGGGCGACGTGCCGGTTCAGCGCGGCACAACCGTCCGGGTCACTTGCCAGCGGTCCGGAGCACCCGAAGATCTGAGCGGTGGAGGCGGGGATCCCAACCGACGACGCGTACCCGCTCAGGTAGTCGGCGTATTGACCGCCCGAGCGGAACTGGGGCGTGTTGCCGGGGGACGGCACGCGATACGGCGCCTCGATCGTGGCGAGGTGCTTGAACTCGGCCGGCATCGCCGCCGAGAACCGCTGGAACGTCGTGTCGCGGTCCTCGGCGAAGATCGCTTCGGTCTCCCCGACCGCGTTGTCGTATCCGCCACCGGCGCGGAGCCGCATCGCCAGTTTGAGCCCGAACGCGTCCACCCGGGTGGTGTTGCCGTTGAAGCGGTCCGCGGCGACGGTGAACTCGACGAAGTCACGGTACTGGCTGGTCGGTGAGCCAAGGTAGAAGTACATTCGGCCAGCCGAGTTCGCCGGCATGTCGATGTAGGGCTGTTCGGCGATGGAGCGAGTCTGACCGCCGAAGCTCCAGTACACCTGGCTGTCGGGGTACCGTCCGTTGGTACGGTTCAAGATCTTGACCGTGAGGACGTTCTGGGCAGGCGGGATCGTACTGGTGTCACCCCAGAAGTCGTCGCTCGGCGGCGGATCCGACTCCGCCGTACGCACGACGAACTCCCACAGCGAGTAGCCGTACGGGGTGTTGCGGGCCGTGCCGTACATCCGCACGTACCGTCCCGTGCCGGAGACATCGAGCGTCTGCACACCACCGGCGCCGGTCGTGGTGGCGTAGTGGGTGGTCCACGGCCCGTTGGGGTTGTCGGCGGTCTGGATCTCGAACGCTCGCGCGGAGGCCGCCTCCCACTCCAGGACGACCTGGCAGATGGTTCGGACCGCACCGAGATCGACCCGAATCCACTGCGGATCGGCGAAGGCGCTCGACCAGCGGGTGGCGGTGTTACCGTCCACGGCCGCCGCGGCCGGGGTGGTGGAGATCTCGACCGAGGAGGCCGTCGCCCCCCGACCGAGTGCCGCATTACCCGTGCAGGTGGAGCCGCTGGTGCCGTAGACCTCGAACTCCCACAGGGAGTAGCCCCGGTCGGTGCCGTAGAGCCGGACGTACCGCCCGGTGCCGCTGACCGTGAGGTTCTGGGTGCCGCCCGTCCCGGTGGCCGTCTGGTAGACCGTCTGCCAGGGGCCGGAAGGGCTTGCGGAGACCTGGATCTGGAAGGCACTCGCGTTGGCGGCCTCCCACCGCAGGGTTACCTGGCTGATCGTGGCGGTGACGCCCAGGTCGACCTGGAGCCACTGCGGATCGCTGAAATCGCTCGACCATCGGGTGTCCGGGTCGCCGTCGGTGGCGGCGGTGGCGGGGGTGTCCGCTAGTTCGACCGAGGAGGCGGTGGTCGGCTTTCCCGTGGACAGCAGGACGGCTGCGGCCTGGGTCCGCTGGGCGGGAAGCGTCAGGACGGTGGCGAGCAGGATGAGTGGGACCGCAAACGCTAGCGCGAGGCGGTAGCGCGAACGGTGGGAGATCAGGCGAGCTGTCGGCATGACGGGGCTCCCGGACGGGTGGTGGTGGTGGTGACGATGCGTGAGAGCGCTCTCAAGCCTCATCGACATACTCCGATTAGTCAAGCCGTGCCCGGCCGACACCGTCGCCCCGACGGATTCACCAACCGCTAACTGCCCGTTAGTGCACCTTTTGGACCATTGATCCAAGGCATTTGTCCGGAGCTGTACAAAATTAGGGGTGACGACGAACAGGAACCGGTGTAAGCAGCCGCGACGCCGCACGACCACTGTGGTGACAGCGCTGCTCGGAGCTGCCCTGCTTGGATTTACCGCCACCCCCATGCCGGTGTCGGCGAACGAGGCAACCCTGCCCCTCGGCGACTCCGACCTGGTGGAGACTCGCAGCAGCGAGACGCTCGCCCAGGGCGTCACGCTGACCCGGATCGTCCGCGGCACCGAGCCCGCACCGATCGATCAGATCGGCGACACTCCCCGTGGCCCTTGGGTGGTCAATGTCCTGACGATCGACCCCACGCAGAGCAAGGGGCACCTCGCCGCCACCTACGGACCGGACCTGGCCGGAGTCGAAAAGACCACCGACCTCGTCCGCGAGGCTGACGCGCTGGTCGGGGTCAACGCCTCCTTCTTCACCTTCACCGCCAGCGCCGAGTACCCCGGCGACCCTGTTGGCCTGGGGATATACGGCGGGCGGCTCCTCAGCGAGCCCACCGGTGACGCCGCGGAGGCAGACCTGGTCCTCGATGCCAAGAACCACAAGGTGCTCATGGGCCAGTTGCGGTGGACCGGTAGCGTCCGAAACGCCCAGACCAAGATCAGCCTTCCACTGGAGTACATCAACCACCCGCCGGTTGTCCCGGACCCCTGCACTGATCTTCCAGACCCGACCCAGTGCGCCGACTCCGGCGACACGGTGCGATTCACGCCGGAGTTCGCCGCCAGCACGCCGTCCGGGCCGGGCGTCGAGGTCGTCCTCGACAGCAAGGGCTGTGTGGTCCGGACCACGACCACCCGCGGTACGACTCTCGCCCAGGACCAGACCTCCCTACAGGCGACCGGGCGGGAAGCGGCGGATCTGCTCGCCGTGGCGCAGGGCTGCGTGAAGCACTCCAGCTCCCTGCAGGACGAGGCGGGTAAGAAGATTCCGCTGCGCCCCGGGACGTTCGCCGTGAACGGCCGCTACCGGCTGGTGAAGGACGGGCAGATCGTCGCGCCATCCGGCTCGGACAGCTTCTTCGATCGCCACCCGCGCACCATCGCCGGAACCACCCTCGACGGCAAGATTGTGCTCGTGACCATCGATGGCCGGCAGACCACCAGCGTTGGCACCACCATGACCGAGACCGCCTCGGTCGCCGCCGCACTCGGCATGCACGACGCGGTCAATCTGGATGGCGGTGGATCAACCACAATGTCGGTCGAAGGCTCCCTGGTCAACCAGCCGAGCGGCAACGAGGAGCGGCCCGTCGGCGACGCGCTCGTCTACATCGATCGCACGTTCGACGATCGCTGACCGGTGGGGAGTCCGGCTGGTCGGATCGGGAGTAACCCTAATCAGCCGGACTTCTCCCCCTCCGCCCCCGCCGGCGACCGGCCGACCGCGGCGGCCGTCGGCGAGGCGGCATCGACGGTCCGAGAACCGGCGGCGGGGTCAGGACGGTGACGAGCACGCCAACCGCGCGGTCACCAGATGGTCAGTCTCCGAGCCAGCGAGCACCTGCTGCCGTACGTCGGTGAAGCCGGCCTCGTGCAGCAGCCCGACGAGTTCGTCGTGGCCGTAGGCCCGGCCCCCCTGGGTGTGGAAGAGGTTCAGACTGAACATCCGGACGAAGGCCTCACCCGGACCGGTCGCCGGTTGCTCCGGTGCCGCGGCGAGCGGTTCGAGCAGGGCCACCCGGCCGCCGGGGCGCAGTGCGGCGGCGACCCGACGCAGCAGGGTCAGCGTCTCGGCCGCCTGGTAGCCGTGCACGATATTGAACAGCAACGCCAGATCGTGACCGGTACCAAAGTCGGCCTCGAAGAGGTCACCGGCGCGAAGCGTGCACCGGTCGGTCAGGCCGGCGGCGGCGATGGTCTCCGCCCCCTGGGCAAGCGCACCATCGAGGTCCACCACGGTGGCCCGTAGTTGCGGGTGTGCGGTGAGGAAGGCCACCGGATAGCTCGCATGTCCGCCACCGACGTCAAGCAGGCTACCCGCGTCGGCCGGCACCGGCAGCAGTTCGACGATCTCCGCACGGAGCCCGTCGGCGAGCCGACGCAGCATGGTCTGAAAGTCCGCCAGGACCTCCGGTCGCCTCTCCAGCCACGCGTAGAAGTCACCGGTCGGAGTGCCGGAGCGAATGGACGACTCCAGATCGTGCCACCAACCGGTGAGCAGCGCCGACCAGAAGGCGAGCACCGGCGCGAAACTGTCCGGGACGGCCCGCAGGAGCCAGCGGCTCGTGTTGGCGCTGTTGGCGTACCGATCGTCAGCGCGAACCAGATAGCCGAAGCTGGTCAACGCGTCGAGAAGGATCCGCAGGCCGAGCGGGTCAGTGCCGGTACGGGCGGCGAGCTGCTCGACCGGGAGCGGGCCGCCGGCCAGTTCCTCGAAGACTCCCAGCCGAAGCGCGGCGCCAGCGCTGCGGAAGGAGACCGCGTCAAGCAGGTCGAGAAACGCGGCTGGGGCGGCGTCGGAGGCGTGGAACTGCTGCGCCTCCTCCGGGCTCAACGGCACCGGCATGGCAGGGGCTCCTTCACGTGGCGGGTTGGTGGTCGGCGGAGGCGGTCTCGGAGCTCGGGGTGTCGTCGGGGATCCCGTCGGGGAGATCGTCGGCACCGCGCAGCACCGGTCGGGTCCAGGCGAGCGCGGCAAGGAACACCATCGCCACTCCGGTAACCGCGAAGAGCAGCGCGACGCCGCGGCCCTCTCCGGTGCCGATCACCCGGCCGACCGAGTCGGCGAGCCCACCCTCCGGGCGCAGCAGCGGCTCGAAGAGGCCGTCGGCGATCGGCCCGGCCAGCACGTACGCCAGCGGCACACTGGCGTCACCGATCACCCGGGTGGTGGCGAGCACCCGGCCCAGCACAGAGGGCTCGGTCTTGGTCTGGATCAGGGTCATGGTGGAGCTGTTCACGATCGGCAGGGTGAAGAGGAAGAGCGGGGCCACCACCCCGATCAGCAAGGCGGACGGAGCCGCCGCGTGCAGCGTGAGAGCAACTCCCCCGACCGCAAGCCCACCGCAGACAGCCGTGACGCGGCGGGTTGGCCCGCCCCACACCCCCATCACCAGGCTGCCGGCGAAGAGACCGGCACCCCCCGCGGACATCAGCAGACCGAGGGTGTCCGCCGTGGCGAACGAGAGGATCAGTGGCTGCACCAGGACCCCGGCGATGCCGAAGAGGAAGTTGTAGGCGCCGAAGACGACCACGAGCTGGAGCAGGCCCCGACGTTGCCGCAGATACCGCCAGCCGGCGGCGGCTCCCCGCAGCACCGTCTCGGCGGGACCGGATCCGGCCGGGCGGGTCACCTCGGCGGGCAGCCGGACCAGCAGCAGAGTCGACGCCGCGACCACGAACGTACCCAGGTCGATCGCCATCACCCCGCCGATCCCGACGGTTACCACGAGCACCCCGGCGATCAGTGGCGCGGCGATCTGTACCGCCCGGGAGACCTGCATCAGCCCGTTGAACCGGCCCAGATGTCGCTTGCCGACCAGCGCCGGGGTCATCGCCTGGTAGGCGACCTGATGCACGGTGGACGCGGTGGCGGTCACCGCGGTCCCCAGGTAGATGTGCCAGACCTGGAGAGCGTCGGCGACGACCAGCGCGGCGAGCGCCGCCGTGCCGGCGGCGGCCACGGTGTCGGCGACCAGCATCAGGCCACGGCGGTCCCGACGGTCGGCAAGCGCCCCGGCGAACGGCGCGAACAGGACCGCCGGCAGGGTGGCGGCAATAAAGATCAGCGAGAACTGGGTGACCGAACCGGTGCGCTGATAGACCCAGACGCCGAGGACGAACGCGGTAAGACTCGACCCGACCAGAGAGACGAGTTGGCCGAGCCAGATCGCGGCCCACCGGGCAGTGGGCACCGTGCGCTCAGCCATGGACGCTCCCGGGCGGTGGGTCGAGGAAGCCGGCGGCCACGAAGGCCGACAGGTAGGTGTGCAGCAGCCGCTCGTCGGCCGGCGGGCAGGTGATCCCGGCCGCCGCGAGCGTCGCCTCGGTGCCGGTGCAGTCGAAGTCAGGCTGCGTCCGAACTGGGGTCTCCACATCGAAGAGTGGGGCGAGCCGGGCCAGTGCGGCGTCCGGACGGTCCAACAACGCCGCCCGCCAGCGCGGGTACGGCACCGACGTCACCGGGTAGCCGAAGCTGGCCAGCGCGTCGGCCAGGGCGGCGTACGACATGGTCTGGTTGTTGTAGTAGTGATGGTCCGTCGTCGCGCCCGCCCGGGTCAGGTGCCCGATGCCGGCACCGACGTAGTCGACCGGCGCGAGGTCGGCGGGATCGTCGATCTCCGGTACGGCGCCGAGTTGCACGCAGGTCTTCAGCAGTCGGCTGAAGAAGTCGTCGGTGTTGCCGAGGCCGCTGCCGGCGTCTCCGGTGATCCGTGCCGGCCGGTGCACGCTGACCGGCAGCCCCCGATCCCGGGCGGCCCGAACCAACGTGTCGGCCACCCACTTGCTGGCGTTGTAGCCGTCGGGGAGCCCGTCGCAGTCGGCCGGGACGTCGCCCTCGCGCACCAGGGTGCCGCTGTGCGACGGGGTGACGAAGACCCCGAGGGTGGAGACGAGGTGCACCGCGCTGGGGCGGCCGGTGCTGGCCAGCCGGAGTACCTCCAGAGTGCCGCCGACGTTTGCCGGGCGCAACGCCGAGTACGGGGCGACGAAGTTGACCACACCGCCGTTGTGCACGACCGCGTCCAGCCGTTCGCCCAACTCGGCGAAGTCCCCGTCACTGAGGCCGAGTCGGGGTGCGCCAAGGTCGCCGGGGACGCCGATCAGACGGGCGGCGTACTCCGGCCGCCAGAGGCCGTACCGACGCAGGTTGGCGCGGACCCGGTCGAGCGCGGCGGCCGGCGTCTCCGCCCGGACCAGGCAGTGCATGGTGGCGGTGCTGTGGGCGAGCCAGTCGGCGAGCAGGTACGCGCCGAGGAAGCCGGTCGCCCCGGTGCACAGCACCGCCCGTGCCGGCGCAGCCAACCTCCCCGGCGGCACGGCCAGGTCGGCGGGGAGTCGGGCCTCGGCGCGAAGCAGGTCGACGTCGCCGTCCCGGGTGGGCCCGGCGCCGTCGAGAACGGCGGCGAGGCCGGCGAGGTCGGCGGTGGAGAAGAGTGCCCGCAGTGGCAGCTCCACCCCGAGCGCGGCCCGGATCCGGGTCGCCAGACTCGCCGCGAGCAGTGAGTGTCCGCCGAGGTCGAAGAAGTTGTCGTGCCGGCCCACCGGGTTGGTGTCGAGCAGCTCGGCCCAGATGCCGGCGAGCGTCTTCTCGGTCGGGGTGGTCGGTGGCTCGTGCGCCGGCCGGTCGACGTCCTCCGGGCGGGGCAGGGCGGCCAGGTCGAGCTTGCCGTGCCGGTTGGTGGGCAGATCGGGCACCCGGACGACGGCGGTGGGGACGAGGTACTCCGGCAGCCGGCGGCGTAGCGCGCTCCGCGCCTCCGGGCCGACCGGGGTGGCGTCGTCCCCGACCAGATAGGCGACGAGCCGGGGACCGGCCGGGGCGTGGTCAACAACCACGGCGGCACGGCCGACCCCGGGCAGGGCGGCACAGGCCGCCTCGACCTCGCCGATCTCGATCCGATGGCCCCGGATCTTGACCTGCTGGTCGGTCCGGCCGAGGAATTCGAGGCTGCCGTCGGCACGGTGTCGGGCGCGGTCGCCGGTGCGGTAGAGCCGCGACCCGGCAGGGCCATACGGGTTCGGGACGAAGCGGTCCGCAGTTTCACCGGGATTGTCGAGGTATCCGCGGGCGGGGGCAGTGCCGCCGACCCAGACCTCGCCCGCGAGCCCGATCGGCACCGGCCGCAGGTCAGAATCGAGGACGTACACCTGAACGTTGGGCACCGGCCGGCCGATCGGCAGCCGGGTCAGACCGGGCAGTTCGGCGGCGTCCACGGTGGCGTAGGTCGTCGCACAGACGGTCGCCTCGGTCGGGCCATAGTGGTTGTGCAGGGTCACCCGGCCGGCGGTGAGTCCCGCCCAGCGGCGAACCGTCTCCAGATCGACCGGCTCCCCTCCGACCATCATGGCGCGCAGCGGCGTGACGTCGACCGTACCGGGCCGCGCGGCGAGGTCGGCGACCCAGCGGGCCCAGAGTGGCGCGGCGGTGTCGACCAGAGTGAGGCCGTGTGCCTGGCAGAGCTCGATCAGGCCCGCTCCGGTGATCGCGGCCGGCTGCCGGTGCACCACGATCATGGCCCCGCTGACCAGGGCCGGGAAGAGGTCACCGACGGAGGCGTCGAAGCTCAGCGGGGGCAGCATGAGCAGCCGGTCGCCAGGACCGATGCGGTGCAGGTCGACGAAGGCCCGGGCAAGGTTCACGGCGGTGCGGTGGCTGACCATCACCCCCTTCGGCGTGCCGGTGGAGCCGGAGGTGTGGATGACGTAGGCGAGTTGGTCCGGGTGGACCGGTCGGAGAGCAACAGGTGAGGGCTCTCCGACCGGGCCGGTGTCGACCGGTTGGCCATCCGGGCCAACAACGAGCACGGTACCGACGTACGGCTGGTCGTCGTCGAGCGTGTCCGGCCCGGCGGCCAGGGCGGCGGCGAGCTCGGCATCGGCCAGGCAGACCGTGGCACCGGCGGCGGTGAGCAGGGCACGAAGCCGGGCCGGGGGGTGGCTGGGGTCCACCGGAAGATAGCCGGCGCCGGCCTTGAGAATCGCCAGGATGCCGGTGACGGCGGCGCGGCCGGCGGCCAACGCGACCCCCACCGGCTGGTCAGGGCGGACCCCGCAGCGGCGCAGGTGGACGGCGAGCCGGTCGGCGTCCGCGTCCAGCCGGCCGTAGGTCAGGGCCGGCCGGTCCGGCTCCCCCGGGCTGATGTCCAGCAGGGCCGGCGCGTCCGGGTCAGCCGCTGCCCGCGCACTGACCAGTTCGTGCAGCCCCAACCCATCCGGGTACGCCCGGTCGGTGGTGTTCCAGGTGGTCAGGTCGCGTCGTTCGGCGGGTCCGACCAGTTCCAGCGCGGAGAGACGTCGGTGCGTGCGGGTGGCCAACGCCCACAGCACGGACCGGAACCGGTCGACGAACCGGTCGATGGTCGCCTGGTCGAAGAGGTCGGTGTTGTAGTCGAGTACGGCGCTGAGGCCGGCCGGGGACTCGTACACCGCCACGGTGAGGTCCAGTCGGGCCGTCTCCCGCAGCACCGGCACCGGGCGAACGGCGAGACCCGCCCGAGGGCCGGCGGCACCGGCCTGGTTCAGGACCAGCATCACCTGGAAGAGTGGGTTACGGCTCGGGTCGCGGGGCAGCCGCACGGTCTCGACGATCCGCTCGAAGGGCAGATCGGCGTGGGCCATGGACTCCACACAGGTACGCCGGACCCGGGCCAACGCCTCGGCCAGCGTCGGGTCGCCGGACAGGTCGGTGCGCAGCGGCAGGCTGTTGACGAGCAGGCCGACCATCTGTTGCTGTTCGGGATCGGCGCGCAACGTCACCGGGGCGGCGACGCAGACGTCGTCGGTGCCGGCGAGGCGGGCCAACAGCACCTGGAGACCGGCGAGCAGAATCATGAAGCGGGTGCAGCCGGTTCGCTGCGCCAAGCCGTCGAGCGCCGCGATCAGGTCGTCGGCGAAACCGAAGTCGTGGGTGCTGCCGGCGAAGGTCAGGGCGGCGGGGCGCGGTCGGTCGGTCGGCAGGTCGAGCACGCCGGAACAATCAGCCAGCCGGCCTGCCCAGAAGTTCCGCGCTCGGTCGGCGGCAGCGCTGGCCAACCAGTCCCGCTGCCAGAGCACGTGGTCGGGGAAGTGCGTGCCCGGCGACGTGGTGGCGCCGACCGTCCCGGTGAGCCGGCGGTGGTGACCGTCGAGTAGCCCGTTGAGCACGATGGCGAGGGACCGCTCGTCGGCGATGATGTGATGCAGGACGACCACCAACAGGTGCTCGTCACGGTCCAACCGACCCACCCTGACCCGCAGCAGGGGCGCCCGGCCCAGGTCGAACGGCGTATCACTCTCCCGGCTGGCGACAGCGGCCGCGGCGGCTTCGCGGGCGGCGGGCGCCACGGTGGTCAGGTCCTCCACGACGAGCTGACACCGGGCAGCCGGGTCAGTGGCGGGCAGGACGACCTGCTCCACCTCCCCTTCCCGCTGCACGAACCTGGTCCGGAGGGCGTCGTGCGCGGCGACGACCTCGTCGAGCGCGGATTGCAGCGCGACGAGGTCCAACCGACCGGTGACCTGAACCGCCTGGCTGAGCACGTACGCCGCGCTTCCTGGCTGGAGTTGGTCGAGAAACCACATGCCCTCCTGCATCGGGGAGAGTGGCACCCGGGCACCCGGGACCCGGTGGGGAATCCCGGCCGGCTGTGCCCGGCGGGCCAGTCCCCGGCGGGCCATCAGTTCCCGGATCAGCCGTTCGCGGTCGGGCTCGGAGGCGCTCACTCCTGACCGCCCAGCATGGCCCGTAGTTCGTCGTCGGAGAGGTCGGCCACCTCCATCCGAAGGGCGGCGACGGCGTCGGTCTGGCCGGCCACCTCCTCCATGGAGCGCAACGCGCGGGCCATCGCGTCGATCGTCGGTGCCTCGAAGAGGATTCGGATCGGTACCTCCGTCTCCAGCACGGCGCCGATCCGGCTCAACGCCTGCGCGCCGAGTAGTGAATGCCCACCGAGGCGGAAGAAGTCGTCGAGCACACCGATCCTCTCGACGTGCAGAACCTCCTGCCAGATCCCGGCGAGTAGCTGCTCGAGGGGGTCGCGGGGGGCGACCAGCTCCGCCCGCGGGTCGGTCCACCTCGGGGTGGGCAGGGCGTTCCGGTCGACCTTGCCGTTGCCGTTGAGAGGCAACGCGGTCATCGGCACCAGGGCCGCGGGAAGCATGTACTCCGGCAGTCGGCCGGACAGGTGGGGACGGACCTGACCGGCGAGGGCGTCCGGGTCAACGCCGGACGCCGGCACGGCGTACGCCACCAGGCGGGTGTCGCCGTCCCCGCCGACCCAGGTGCCGACCACCGCGTCCGCGACCAGATCGTGGCCCCGTAGCAGGGTTTCGATCTCGCCCAACTCGATCCGGAACCCGCGCACCTTGACCTGATGGTCGGTGCGGCCGAGGAACTCCAGCCGGCCGTCAGCGCGCTGCCGGGCCAGGTCACCAGTGGCGTAGAGCCGGGCGCCGGGCTCGTCGGCGAACGGGTCGGGGACGAACCGACCGGCGGTCAGGCCGGGTCGGCCGTGGTATCCACGGACCACACCCGAGCCGCCGATGTGGATTTCTCCCACCACGCCCACCGGCACTGGCTGGTATGCCTCGTCGAGCAGGTAGATCCGGGTGTTGGCGATCGGCGAACCGAGGTCCACCGCGGCCGGGGCAGGCGCCACGGGGGCCGCCGCGGACCAGACGGTGGTCTCGGTGGGCCCATAACAGTTCCACAGGGTTACGCCGTCGGCCTGCAGGGCGTCGGCAAGGTCCCGGGGTAGCGCCTCACCGCCGCAGAGGCGCAGCCGCAGCGTCGGCGGTACGCCGCCGGATGCCAGCAGCAGTCGCCAGGTCGCCGGCGTGGCCTGCATGGCGGTGATCCCCGCTTCGGTGAGCCGACGACGCAGGGCCGGCCCGTCGCCGACCTCGTCGGCACCCACGACCAGCAGCGGGATGTCCAGCAGCAGCGGCACCAGCAGTTCCAACACCGAGATGTCGAACGACAGGGTGGTGACCGCGGCGAACCGGTCCTCGGACGTCAGGTCCAGGTCGTCGTGGAAGGAGGCAACGAGGTTGGTCACACTGCGGTGTGGGACCGCCACCCCTTTCGGTTGACCGGTCGAACCCGAGGTGTAGATCAGGTATGCCAGTCCGTCCGGATGCGCCGGGACCGCCGGAAGTGGCTCATCTGGGCCGGCGGCGTCGGTGGCATCGTCGAGCAGCACCGTCACCGAGCCCGCCAGCACCGGCCCGAGCCGCGCGGCAACCGCCTGATGGGTCAGCACGACCCGGGTGCCGGAGTCGACGAGCAGGTGGCGCAGCCGCTCGGGGGGCAGGGTGGGGTCGAGCGGTAGGTAACCGGCCCCGGCCCGCCATACGCCGAGCACCGCGGCGACCATGTCGACCCCGCGATCCAGGCAGATGCCGACCGGGGTGTCCGGGGCGACACCGGCGGCGACTAGCCGCCGGGCGATCTGTCCGGCCCGCCGGTGCAGACCGGCTCGGTCCAGGTGCCCGTCCGGACCGGTGACGGCAGGCGGGGCGCCGGACTCCGAGGGTTCAGTGGGTAGCAGGTCCAGGATGGTGCCGACCGGCAACGTGCCCCGGTCGGTCTGATTCCACTCGACCACGGCACGCCACCGCTCCACTCCACTGAGCAGCGGAAGCCGCGTCAGCGGGCGATCCGGCTCGGCGACCGCCGCGTCCAGCAGGGTGCACAGATGCCGGGCCAACCGGTCGACCGTGCCGGCGTCGAACAGTTCGGTGTCGTACTCGAAGGCCAACCGCAGGGCACCCTCGGCGGTCAGCTCACCGGCGAGGGTGAGGTCGAACTTGGCGGTGCCGCTGTCGACCTGCAGGGAGGTGGCCGTGCAGCCGGCGAGACGAAGGGCGTTCTGCGGTGCGTTCTGCAGGATCAGCTGGGCCTGGAAGATCGGTGCGTGGGCCAGACTGCGCTCCGGCTGCAGTTCCTCAACCACCTTCTCGAACGGCACCTCGGCGTTGCCGAGACCGACGAGGGTGACCTCCCGTACCCGGTTGACGAGTTGCCGCAACGATGGGGAGCCAGCGGACGACACCCGCAGGGCAAGTGTGTTGACGAAGAAGCCGACCAGCCGCTCCAGGTCGGGATGCTCCCGGCCGGCAACAGGGGCGCCGATCACGATGTCGTCCTGCCCGCTGTGTCGGGACAACACCGCCTGGTACACGGCGAGCAGGGTCATGAACATGGTGACCCCGGCGTCCTGGTTGAACTCCTCGACACGTCGAACGGCCGCCGCCGGGACGGTGACGTAGTGGCAGGCGCCCCGATACGAGCGGTTGGCCGGGCGGGGCCGATCGGTGGGAAGGCTGAGCAGGGCCGGTGCCCCCCGCAGGTGCGAAACCCAGTGGTCGAGCTGTCGACGCAGCGCGTCACCGGCGAGCCGGTCCCGCTGCCAGATGGAGAAGTCGGCGTACTGCGTGGGCAGGTCGGGCAGGTGGGCCGGGGCACCCGCCAGCGCAGCCGGGTACGCGGTCGCCAACTCCTTGAAGAGCACCCCGATCGACCAGGCATCGGAGACGATGTGGTGCACGCAGAACGCCACGTGGTACCGATCCGTGTCGGTCCGGATCACTGTTACCCGCAGCAACGGGCCTCCGGCCAGGTCGAACGGTTGCCCGGAGTGCGCTCGGACGAGTGTGGTGGCCTCGGCCTCGCGCCGCTCCGCCGGCAACCCGGTCAGGTCGGTCTCGGTGAGATCCACCTCGCCGGTCGGGCGTACCACCTGCACTGGTTCGCCGCCGGATTCGCTGAACGTGGTGCGCAGCGCCGGATGCCGGTTGACGAGCGTGGTCAGTGCGGTACGCAGCGCTGCGACGTCCAGTGGCCCGTGCACCCGGAAGGCGACCGGGATGTTGTAGACCGGGATGCCCCCGGAGAAACGGTCCAGGAACCACAGCCGCTGTTGGCCGAAGGAGACCGGATAGCTGCGGGGCGACTGGGCCCGTTCGGTGAGAAGGCGGGCCAGCAGGGCACGCTTGCCGCCGCTGCCGGGTGTGGTGGAGTCAGCGGTCGTCATCGAACCCCCTGGTTCGTGTTCGGGTGCAGGATGCTGACGTCGGCGCTGGTTTCGGGAATCGGCAGGCCGTGCCGTTGGGCAGCCGCCCGGATCTGCCCACGCAGCGACGTCGGGCCTCGGCTCCCGAAGTACCGCAGGTAGCCGGCGAAGGTCGCCGGGTCGTCGGCGAGGAACGGCAGATCACTGGCGACCATGTACCGGACCACCAGCATCGGGACCGGGCTACGCAGCGGTCGGAAATCCGTGTTCCACAGGCCGCCCTTGGCCGGCGGTCCGTCGTGGAACTCACCGAGCATCAACCCCTGGTCGGTGTAGCTCGGTTTGAGCCGCAGCTGCGTCCGGTCCACGATCTGCCGGGCACGTTCGCCGGGCAGATCAGGAAGCGTCAGCAAGATCGTCTTGAACTGGGCGGACGGCCCGGTGATCGGTTCCAGGCGGTGGAACCAGTCCCGGTACACCGCGAGCACCTCGTCCAGCTCGGCCTCGTTGACGGTGTCCCCACGGTGCACGGCGAGGTAGAAGGTGTCCCGGTCCAGGGAGCCCTGGGCGTACGGACAGACCGGGCCCTTGCGGCCCAGCTCCGGATGGGGTTCACAAAGATACTCTCGGGCCCAGGCGACCACGGTCCGCACCTGGTCGACCACCCCGACCAACAGCGGGTGCAGCGGGTCGGAATGAAGGTCGGGCTCAGTGAGCAGGATCTGTTCGGGGATGAACGGATGCGTCAACACGCCCTCACCGCCGGTTCGCGCGACGACGACGGCCGGCGCGTAGCGCGGCGGTGGCGGCAAGAACGGTGACCAGAGCGAGCCCGGCGCCGGCCTGGCGCAGGATACGGTCCTGACGCTTGGCGCGGGCCAGCGCGTCGGCGTACGGGATGGTGGTGTGCGCGACCATCCCGTACAGCGGCACCCAATGTTGCGGTAACAACCGGGCGAGCAGTCGGTCGGCGGCAGCGGAGGCGCTGTACCCGAGCCGGTGCACCCGATCTCGCAGGTCCTCGAAGTTGGCGGTGGACAGGTCGGCGAGCACGTCGGTGTGCGGCTTCCGGGCCGCCTCGTACGCGGCCAGCGCGGTGGCTCGGTCGGGGTGGGCGGTGAGGCATTCGTCGAGGACCACGCAGTCCTCGAAAGCCGAGTTCATGCCCTGGCCGTAGAACGGGTAGACGGCATGTGCGGCATCACCGATCAGCACCACCCGGTCCGCGTACCGCCAGGGGTCGGAACGAACGGTGACCAGGTGCCCGACCGGGTGCTCAGTGACTTCCCGGACCAGGTCGGGCATCAGCTCCTCCGCGTCGGGAAAACGCTGGCGGAAGAAGTCCCGTACCGCCGTCGGGGTGTCGAGGGCGGCGAAGCTCACCGGGCCCTCGTGCGCCATGAAGAGCGTGCAGGTCAGCGAGCCGTCCCGGTTGGGGTGAGCGATCATCATCGCCTCGTGACCGGGCCAGACGTGCAGCGCCTCCAGTCGGACCCGGGGCTGGCCGTCGGCATCGACCGGAATGGTCAGCTCCTTGTATCCCCAGGGGAGGAACTCTTGGGCGTAGTTGGCGCGGAGCCCGTGCTGCATCTGTTGCCGAATGGTGGAGAAGGCCCCGTCAGCACCGACGATCAGGTCCGCGGTGACCGTTCTCGTCTCGCCACCGGCGGTAGGCGCGACATCCACGGTGCCGGTCTCCCGATCCAGGCTGGCCAGGAGGCTGTCGAAGTGGAACCGCACCCCCGGCTCGGCTTCGGCAGCGGTCACGACCAGTGAGATCAGCTCCTCCCGGAGCACCGAGTGGAGAATCTCGTGCTCGCGCACCCCGTACGGCTGGGTGCGTATTCCGCCGTCCGGCGAGTGCACCACCCGATCGCGCATCGGCACGCTGTGCTTGAGTACGTCGGCGAGGAGCCCCACCCCGTCCAGCGCCCGCATGCCCCGGGCGGAGAGCCCCAGGTTGATCGACCGGCCCTCCGGGCGGCCCAGCGCGGAACGGGGGTCCGGACGTCGCTCGAAGACATCCACCTCGTGGCCTTGACGAGCGAGGTACAGCGCGACGAGTGAACCGGCCAGACCGGCCCCGACGACGACCACACGTTCTCTGCGCCTATTCATACGCCCTCCTCGGCGATCAGACTGTCCAGGAGCTCGTCGACCTCACGGTCGGAGAGGTCGTCGAGCGAGGCGAGCAGGTGGTTTGGGTTGGTTTCGGCAGGACCGATCCGATGCGGTTTGCCGTGGGAGTCCGCGGCGGCGACCTGGACCGCGAGTTCGGCGACGGTGGGCGCGGCGAAGAGGCTACGTAGCGCCAGCTCGACGCCGAAGACGGTGCGGATACGGGCGATCAGCCGGGTCGCGGTGAGGGAGTGTCCACCGAGGGCGAAAAAGTTGTCGTGCACGCCGACCTCGGTACGGCCGAGTACGTCCTGCCAGAGCGTGATGAGCTGCGCCTCGGCGGGGGTACGGGGGGCGGTCGGGCCGCTACCGGTGGTCTCACGCCAGGTCGGCTCGGCTAGCGCCCGCCGGTCCAGTTTGCCGCTCGCGGTACGGGGCAGCGCGTCGAGCACGACCAGAGTGGCCGGCACCATGTGCCCCGGCAGCCGCCGGGCCAGACCAGCGCGGAGCGCCGGCCAGATCGAGGCCGGGTCGACGGCGGCGGGTTCGGTGACCGCGTACGCGGCGAGCCGGACGTCGGCGTCCGCGCCCCAGGTGGTCACCACGGCGTCCCGGATGCCGGGCTGGTCGCGCAGCGCTGACTCGATCTCGCCGAGCTCGATCCGGAAGCCCCGCACCTTGACCTGCTGGTCGGCACGGCCGTGGTAGACGAGACGCCCGTCCGGGAGCCGGCGGGCCAGGTCGCCGGTGGCGTAGAGCCGCCCGCCGGGGGTCGGGCTGAACGGGTCGGGGCGAAACCGCGCCGCGGTACGGCCCGGGTCCCCGTGGTAACCGCGCGCCACTCCGGTGCCGCCGATGTGAATCTCTCCGACCACACCGTCCGGGACTGGCTGGCCGGCGGCGTCGAGCAGCAGGATCCGGGTGTTGGCGAGGGGATACCCCAGGTCTACCGGGCCGCTTTCCCCCACCAGCCCGGCCGAGGAGTAGACCGTGGTCTCCGACGGTCCGTACCCGTTGATGACCCGGGCACCGTCGGCGCGCAACGCGTCGGCCAGGTCGCGGGCCAGCGCCTCGCCGCCGCTGATCCGCAACCGCACCCCGGCTGGTACGCCGGCTGCGGTGACCAGCATCCCCCAGGTCGCGGGGGTGGCCTGGAGGACGGTCACACCCCGCTGCACGCAGGCGGCCCGCAACAGGATGGCATCTTGAGCAGTCGCCGCCTCAAGGACCTCGACGCGCGCTCCCGCCAATAGCGGCAGCACCAGCTCAACCAGGGAGATGTCGAAGGCCGGGGTGGTGATCGCCGCGACCCGGTCGTCGGCGGTGAGCTCGAACAGCCGGTGGCAGCCGACCAGAAGGTTGATTACCGCTCGGTGGGTGACCGCGACGCCCTTGGGTGCACCGGTGGAGCCGGAGGTGTAGAGCAGGTAGGCGAGGCTGTCCAGGTGGCCGACGACCGGTGGCGGGTCGGTCGGCAGGTCCGAGTCGAGCTGGTCAACACGAAGCACCACCGGGGTGGTGCCGGAAACGGCGATGGCATCGCCGATGAGGGACATCCCGGCGGGGTCGGTGAGCAGCACCGGCGGGGCCGCGTCGGCCAGCATGGTGGCCAGCCGACCGACGGGCAGGTTCTGGTCGAGCGGCAGGTACCCACCGCCGGCCCGCCAGACGGCGAGGAGCGCGGCCACCAGGTCGGTGTGCCGACCAAGGCAGAGCCCGACCGGGACATCCGGGCCGACGCCGTGGGCGCGGAGCAGATGGGCGAGGCGATTGACGCGAGTGGCGAGATCCCGGTGGCGCAGGGTGCCGTCCGGGCCGGTGACCGCGACCGCGTCCGGGTCGGCCGGTGGGAACCGGTCGAGTAGTTCACCGACACCGGTCACGTCGGGCAGAGGCAGTTCGGTGTCGTTGCCGTCCCGCAGAATCTGCGCCCGTTCGGCCGGGTCGAGCAGGGGTAGCTCGCGGACGGGGGTGCCGGGCCGGTCGAGCGCAGCGGCGAGCAGGGTGAGATACCGCTGCGCGATGCGGCGAATCCGGTTCACCTCGTAGCGATCGGTGCGGTAGGTGAGGCGACCGCGCAGCCCTTCGGGGCGGTCCTCCACGGTGAGGGTGAGGTCGAACTTGACCGTGCCGTTCTCCCAGAGCCGGGGGGCGATCCGCAGCCCAGCCGACGTGGCCTCCGGCGGCGGCTCGTCGAGGGCGAACATCACCTGCACCAGAGGGCTGTGGGCGAGGCTGCGGGTCGGGGTGAGTCGGTCGACGATCCGGTCGAAGGGCACGTCCTGCCGGGTCTGTGCGGCGATGGTCGAGGCCCGGGCCTGGGCGAGGACATCGGTGAAGTCGGACCGGTCGGCGAAGCGGGCCCGCAGGGCGAGGGTGTTGGCGAAAAAGCCCACCACGTTCCGAGTCTCCGGCCGGGTGCGCCCGGCCACCGGGACCGCTACCAGCAGGTCGTCGGCCCCGGTGAGCCGATGCAGGAGGGTCTGGAATCCGGCCAGGAGCCGGGTGAACAGGGTGCCGTCCCGGCTCGCCCGCAGCCGCGCGGTCAACTCGTCGGGGACGTCGAAGACCACCTCACCGCCGGCGTCGGACTGCTCAGCTGGACCAGGCCGGTCGGCGGGGAGGTCGAGGAGGGTCGGGGCGCCGGCCAACTCCGCGTGCCAGAAGTCGACGTCGGCCTCGAAGGCGCCGCGGTCGGCCTGCTCCCGCTGCCAGACCGCGAAGTCCGCGTACTGCACCTCAGGTGCGGGCAGGTCAGGGTGGGCGCCGGCGACCGCCGCCGCGTATCCGGCAGCCAGCTCGCGGAAGAGGATCCCGAACGACCAGCCGTCGGCCAGACTGTGGTGCACCACGATGGTGAGAACGTGCTTCTCGCTGCTCTGTCGGACGAGCCCGAACCGGGCCAACGGGCCGGTCGCCAGGTCGAAGGGCTCCCGGGCTGCCGCGTCCACCAGTTCCCGACCGGCATCGTCGGAGTCGGCGTCCACGACCGACAGCTGGACCGGCGCGGCGGTCACGACCAGCTGGGCTGGTTCCCCGTCGACCGAGGTGAAGTGGGTCCGGAGGGTTTCATGCCGATCAACCAGCCAGCTCAGCGTCGACTCCAACGCGGCCACGTCGAGCCGGCCGGTCAGCTCGACTGCCCAGGCGATGTGGTAGGTCGCCGCCCCCGGAGCCAGCTGATCGAGCATCCACAATCGGCGCTGGCTGAGCGATGCCGGCAGAATAGCGGTTTCGGTGCTCGTACCCTCGCCTGACCACGTCGCCGTCGGTCCATCCGCCGGTCGGTGGACGAGGTGCGGGTGGCGACGTCGACGAGGCGCAGCTTCGCCGTGCACTGCTGGTGCTACTCGAGGGGTGACCCCTCCGGTGTTGGCCGGTTGTGCGCCGGCGTGCTCGCCGAGGACGCCGGCCAGCCCGGCGAGGGTTGGGTGTTCGTAGACGATGCGTACCGGCAGGTCCACCCCGAACCGGTCGGCGACGACGAAGGTCAGCCGGGTGACGAGCAGGGAGTTCCCGCCCAGCGCGAAGAAGTCGTCGTCTGGGGTGGAGGGGCTGCTGCCGAGTAGCTCGGTCCAGAGGGCCGCCAGGCGCACCTGGACCGGATCGGTCACCTCGGTGCCGAGCCGAGCCGCGGGTGGCTCCGGTCGGGGCAGCGCCCGCCGGTCGATCTTGCCGCTGGGGGTCAGTGGCAGACTGGGAAGGACCAGGTAGGCCCCCGGTCGGAGGTGGGCCGGGAGCCGGTCTGCCGCGTACTCGGCCAGTTCCCGGGAGGTCGGGGCCGACGCACCGGGACGGGGCGTCAGGTACGCCAGCAACCGGCGCCGTTCCCCCTCCCCGTCAACCACGACAGCGGCATCCGCAACGGCGGGGTGAGCCCGCAGCGCCGCCGCGACCTCGCCCGGCTCGACCCGGAACCCACGGATCTTCACCTGGTCGTCGATTCGGCCGAGGAAGTCGAGGTTTCCGTCCGGCCGCCAGCGGACTCGGTCCCCGGTGCGGTACATCCGGGACCCCGGGCGGGGGTCGAACGGGTCAGGCAGGAACGCCGCCGCCGTGGCCCCCGGGCGACCGAGGTATCCCCGGGCGACCCCGGCACCGCCGGTGTACAGCTCTCCGGCAACCCCGACGGGCACCTGCTGTCCCGCCGGATCGAGAACGTACACGCTGCTCCGGGGCACCGGCCGGCCGATCGGCACCGGGTCGGGCACGGCCTCCGGGTCGGTCATCGGGTACACGCAGGTGAAGGTGGTGTTCTCGGTCGGCCCGTACCCGTTGATCAGGACTGCCCCGTCACGCGCTCGCAGTGCCTGGCGGACCGCTTCCGGGGCGAGCACGTCCCCGCCCGCGAGAAGCTGCCCAACCCCGGTGAGGCAGTCCGGATCGAACTCCACCAGTTGGTGAAAGAGCCCGGCGGTCAGCCAGAGGACTGTGATCCGTTCACGGCGGAGCAGCCGTGCCAGCTCGGCGAGTTCCAGCACACCGGGTGGGGCCAGCACAAGCCGGGCCCCGGTGGAAAGTGCACCCCAGATCTCCAGGGTCGCCGCGTCGAAGGCGACCGGAGCGAGTTGAAGAACTGTCTCGGTGGGCCCCAGGCGCAGGTAGCCGGGCTGGTGGACCAGGCGAACCACGGCGGAGTGGGCAACGGCGACCCCCTTCGGCGCGCCGGTGGATCCGGAGGTGAAGTTGACGTAGGCGAGGCCGTCGGGGTGAAGTCGCCGCGGCGCGACGCCGGTCGTCGCGGCGGGGCCGGGCTCGTCCAGGCGGAACAGCCGCCGGGCACCGGACAGCTCGTCGGTGGCCAGCACCGGTGGGTCCCCCGCAACGGCGAGTAACTGCCGGATCCGCGCTGGCGGGTCGGCCGGGTCAAGAGGCAGATACGCACCGCCGGCCTTGAGTACGGCGAGCAGGGTGACGACGAGCTCCACCGAGCGGGGTAGGGCCACCGCCACCGGCTCGTCCGGACGGATACCCCAGGCGACGAGCCGGTGGGCCAGGGCATCGGCCCGCTCAGTCAGCTCACGGTAGGTGAGCGTGTCCCCGTCACCACCGGCCACCGCGACCGCGTCCGGCTGCCGCCGCGCTGCGGCGGCCACAAGGTCCGGCACGGTGACGCCGACTGCGGTGGTGGGTGTCGGGTCCGGGTCGTTAGCGGTGTCGAGGGGCCCTGCCCGCACTGTGCACTCCTTCGCGTCCGCAACACCGAAAGACAGCTACCGAACAATGGAACGAGAATGACAATTCCGCCGGCCTCACCGCCGCGGTGAGCGGAACTGATGTGCCGGAGATGGAAAGAAAATACGAGTAATATTCGAGACCTGTCAACCAACCGACAAGTCTGATCTGAGCCGCTCAACGGTCAGCCGATAGTTGGCGGGCGATCCGGATATTTTCGGGACAATGGGAACCACCTCCCGGCGCCCGGTCGCACGAGACTCTCCGCCGAAAAAAGTGGCCACGGGCCGAGGAAAGTGGGCCACGGGCCGAGGAAGGCCGGCCGCGGGCCGAGAAAAGCGGCCGCGGGCCGGGGAAAACGGCCACGGGCCGGGGAAAACGGCCACGGGCCGGGGAAAGCGACCGCGGGCGCACCTGGTTGCCGGGTGCGCCCGCGACGGTGACCGGGTGTGGCGTTGTCAGCCCTGGGCTGCCAGCCACTCCCGCAGCCCACGTGGGCGCAAATCAGTCCAAACCTCCTCGATGTGGGCGAGGCAGCTGGCGCGATCGCCACTGAAGCCCACCGTGCGCCACCCGGCCGGAATCTCCGACCCGTCCGGCCAGATCGAGTACTGCTCCTCGTCGTTCACCACGACGTGGTAGGGGCGCGGGTCCTCGGATTCTTCCATCAACACTCTCCACGGGAAGACAGCCACAAGTTAGCCGGAAACTATACCGCCCTAATCGGTTCATCCGGATTGACCGATCGTCGCCCACCAGGTCATCCGATCGCCCGCGGAAATCGGACCAGGAATGCAAACGCCATCGGTTACGCGGCAAGACTCGGTTACGCGGCAAGACTCGGGAACGTTGCAATACGCCCGTTTCAGGTAATTGGAAGCAATTTTAGTAGTCGGTAGTTGTTTGTCAGAACAAGTGGGTGGCGCGGGCGGAGAAACGCACCAGCAGCGCACACCCCAGCGCCGAGCTGACCACCTGCGCGAGCAGCCAGGGCCAACCGAGCACCTCCGGCGCTGGCAGCATCACCAGCCCGACCGAGACCGGCAGGGTCAGCACGGCGAGAACGTCAATCCCATTGAGCAGCCAGAGCAGCATTCCGGCCGGAAACGCTCCGAGCGGCGTATCGATCAGAATCGTGCCGAGCGCGGCGGCACTCGCCTTCGCCCGCTGGTAGGCACCGACCGCCACTGCCGGCCCAGCCAGCAGACCGAGCACCCACCAGGGCCCGGTGAGCGACCCGAGGCCCTGCAACACGGCCAGGGTGATCGCGAGCCATCCACCGGCGATGACGGCGGGGACCACGAGGCGCGCGGCGGTCACTCGACGGCCGGTGACACCGAGCAGCCGCAGCATCGCCGGGTTCGCGGCGTCGCTGTGCGTCGACTCCCCGGTGAAGCCGGCAGCGCCCAGCGCGCCGATCAGGACCACGCCGATCAGGAGCCAGGCCGGCCCCTCGGCGAGGTAGACCGGGACAGCTGCCGCGCCAACCGACCACCAGAGCCGCGGCGCCTTCCGACGCAGAATGATCAGATCCTGGGCGATGAGCGGAGACAGCCAGCCGGTTCGCAGCAGCCGCGTCGTCCGGATCCGGGTGCGGCTGCGCCAGAAGCGGCGGGCACTCATCTCGGTCAGGTAGGAGGGTTCGACCGCGTAGACGACATCGGCGTACGCGCCCGCGTTGATCGACGCTTCGGCGATCGGCGCGGCGGGCCAGCTCTCCAGCTCCCGCCAGGTCAATCCGACCAGGATCAGCCCCGTGGCCAGGGCGGCGACACCGGCGGCGAGTACCGCCACGGGTGGCACGGGCGGGAAGGGCAGGCGGTGCTCGCCGTGGGCGCTCAGGGCCGCGGCCACGACGAGGCTACCCGCACCGACGGCGATTCCGGCACCGTCGGCGAAGCGGGTGACGGAGGGCCGATGCTGGCCGGCGATGGCGAGCAACGCCACGAAGACCGCGGCAGCCGCGCCGGTGGCGCCACCGGCCCCCAGGACCAGGAGCCCGGTCGGGCGGGCCGCGATGTGCCCGGTAACCGCGACACCGATGACGGCACCGACGACGAGCGCGGCAGTGGTGGTGAGGGCGAGCGCCGGTGCAAGCAGGGTGCGTCGCGGCACCGGGGCGGGCAGTAGCCAGGTCGCATCGCTGCGGCTGACCGAGAGCGGGCCGAGTTGGCGCAGCACGACGAAGAAGGCGGCGAGGGCAGCCACCGCTCCGATGAACGGGGTCACCGCCGGATCGCCGGGCGCCTCCGGCGGCCAGACCGCCCGCGCCACCGGCTGCCGGACCAACACGATGGCCATCAGCACAGCGAGGGCGACCGTGTAGACGGTACCGACGTCGGCGCGGCCCTCGGCGGCGATCCGGCGACGGCGCACCCAGCGCCGGGCATCAACCGTGGCTGGGGACGCCGGCCGGACCGGGGCCGCGACCGGGGTCACTCCGCCCCCGGACGGATGAGCACGAACTCCCCGGCGCCGACGCTGACCCGGAACCCGTCATCGTGGCTGGCCATGACGAGCGTACCGCCGGTCGCCACGTACGACCGCAGGTACGCGGCGACGGCACCCTTGATCCGGGTGTCGAGGCGCTGCTCGGGCTCGTCGAGGACGAGGAGTCGGCTGGGCCGCACAAGGGTCGCGGCGAGCAGGAAGCGCTGCCGCTGCCCGGAGGAGAGGGTGCTGGGCAGGCTGTCGGAGAGCCCGGTCAGGCCGAGGGTGACACAGAGCTCGGCGATGTGTCCATCGTCGGGGTCGCCGCCGTTGACGACCCGGACCAGGTCGAGATGCTCCCGCACGGTCAGTCCCTGATACCAGCTCGGCGACTCCACTGTGGTGGCGACCTGTCGCCAGAAGTCCGCCCCGCGGCCCGGAGCCGCCGCGAAGACGGAGATGTCACCGGCGGTTGGCTCCTGTAGGCCGGTGACGCAGCGCAGCAGGGTGGACTTTCCGGACCCGTTCTCGCCGACCAGTGCGACGGCGGCACCCTCGCTGATCCGGAGGTCGATGCTGTCCAGAACCAGCGTCGAGCCGTACCGGACCGTCACCTGCCGAACGTCAACCGCCGCGGTCATCGACCCCATCTCACGGTCATACCTCCGCCCCCGTCGCGCACATTCGCGCGCTTCGCCCGGACATCATGGCAGAAGTCCGGGTGGCCCGAACAGATCGTCGTCAACGACAGCCAGCCCCTACCGCCCTCGCCTGAAACAAGCTTTCACAGGCTCTTCTCGATACCGAAGCAACATGGTTACATCGGTACTTGTCATTGATTGGAGCGCTCCCATGGCGGCTCCTGCGATCGTCCCCGCAGGAGCCAGGAACCAGGAGCCAGGAGCCAGGAGCCAGGGGGCCCGGGAGGCACCTCTGCCAGGGCGCCCGAGACAAGGAGGTAAGGCATGAGACGCCTGTTCCAGGCGCTGACCGTACTCGCGGTCACTGCCACCGCCGCGCTCGTCGCCGCAGCGCCGGCACAAGCCGCGACGATCTGCGAGCAGTACGGCACCACCACCATCCAGGACAAGTACATCGTCCAGAACAACCGCTGGGGCAGCGCCGCCGAGCAGTGCATCGAAACCACCAACAGTGGCTTCCGCATCACCTCGCAGCAGGGATCCACCTCCACCTCCGGGCCGCCGCTCTCCTACCCGTCGGTGGTGCTCGGATGTCACTACCAGAACTGCTCACCCGGGACCAACCTGCCGGCACAACTCAGGCAGGTCAGCAGCGTTCCGTCCACAATCAGCTACGGGTACGCGGGCGGCACCTACAACGCCACGTACGACATCTGGATGGACCCGACTCCGAAGACCGACGGAGTGAGCCAGATGGAAATCATGATCTGGTTCCACCGACAGGGCTCGATCCAGCCGATCGGCGGCCCGGTCGGCAACACCTCGGTGGGGGGTCGTAACTGGGAGGTCTGGCAGGGCAACAACGGCGGCAACGACGTGGTCTCCTACCTCGCACCGGCGACCATCAACAGCTGGTCGTTCAATGTCAAGGACTTCATCGACGACGTCGTCGCGCGCACCCAGGTCACCAACGACTGGTACCTGACCAGCCTCCAGGCCGGCTTCGAACCGTGGAACGGGGGCGTCGGGCTGGCCGTCGACAACTTCTCCGCTGATGTGAACGTCGGAACGAACCCACCACCACCGCCGGGCGACGGCGGCACGATCGTCGGCCAGGACAGCGGACGGTGCCTGGACATCCTGGACCTCGGCACCGCCGACGGTACCCCGATCCAGCTCTGGGACTGCACGGCGAACTGGAACCAGCTCTGGAACCGCACCGGCAACACCTTCGTCAACCCACAGACCGGTAAGTGCCTCGACGTCTCCGGCGGGTCCACCGCCAACGGTGCCCGGGTGCAGCTCTACACCTGCAACGGCACCGGAGCCCAGAACTGGCAGGTCAACGGCGACGGCACCATCACCAACCCGCAGTCGGGCAAGTGCCTTGACGCGGTGGAGCTGGGAACCAGCAACGGCACCCGGATCCAGATCTGGGAATGCTTCGGCGGCGGCGGCACCCAGCCCAACCAGGTCTGGACGGTCGACGGCGGCACCACGCCACCGGGTGGCGACCAGACCCCGCTGGCGGCCAACGGACAGCTGTACGTCTGCGGTGTGAACCTGTGCAACCAGCACAACCAGCCGATCCAGCTGCGCGGCATGAGCACCCACGGCCTGCAGTGGTTCAACAACTGCTACAACGACGCCGCACTCAACGTACTGGCCGACGAGTGGAAAGCTGACCTGTTCCGCATCGCCATGTACGTGCAGGAGGGGGGCTACGAGACCAACCCACCGTGGTTCACCAACCGGGTCAACGAACTCGTTGACGAGGCTGAGGAGCGCGGCCTCTACGCCATGATCGACTTTCACACGCTGACGCCGGGCGACCCGATGTACAACCTCGAACGGGCGAAGACCTTCTTCGCCGCCGTCGCTTCACGCAACGCCGACAAGAAACACGTCATCTACGAGATCGCCAACGAGCCCAACGGGGTCGGCTGGGGCACCATCAAGAGCTACGCCGAGCAGGTCATCCCGGTGATCCGGGCCAACGATCCGGACGCCGTGGTCATCGTCGGCACCCGCGGCTGGTCCTCTCTCGGCGTCTCCGAGGGAGCCAACGCCGACGAGGTCATCAACAATCCGGTCAACGCCAGCAACATCATGTACGCGTTCCACTTCTACGCCGCGTCCCACAAGGACTTCTACCGAGCCGAGGTGCAGCGTGCGGCGGCGACGTTGCCACTGTTCGTCACCGAGTTCGGCACCGTCGACTACACCGGTGATGGTGGCGTCGACGTGGGCAGCACCAACGCCTGGATCGACCTGCTCGACCAGCTGAAGATCGGCTACGCGAACTGGACCTACTCCGATGCCAACGAGGGCAGTGGAGCATTCCAGTCTGGGACCTGCAACAGCGGCACCTTCTCCGGGACATCGAACCTCACCGTCTCCGGCAATCTCCTCCGCAGCCGGATCAGCACCCCCGACAACTTCCCGACGAGTTGACCTCGTCCTGACTCCGGTCGGCCCGTGGCCGGCGGCGGAAGGCTCTCCCCAGCCTCACCCACCGCCGGCAACGGGCCACGCTGTCGGTGTGGCTATCCACGCGTGCTCGGTCAGGGCTGGATCTTCCCTGAGCCTTGGCGAGGCGCGGTCAGCGTGGGGGTGAGAGCGGCGGCGACCTCTTCGGCGAACTCCTCGTGGACGAAGAGTTTGCCGCGCCGGACTTCGCGCAGGCGAACGTCACCCGGGAAACCGGACATCATCGCGCGGGTCCAGGCCACCGGGAAGTAGGGGTCGTCGGCACCCCAGACCAGTTGGACCGGAACGGTGATGCGGGAATGCAGCCCAGCGAGAGCGTCGAAAGCCGAGAAGTCGAAGTTCCGGGGGAACTGACCGAAGGCCCAACGCCGGTCAGCGCTTTCCTTGAGGGGCCGCAGGAAGAACTCCGCGAAGTCTCCGTCCAGAAGGTCTCGGTCGTGGAAGGCATCGCCGAGGACGAACCGGTTTCGCCGCAGCGGTCTGATGTTCGACGCCACCGTCAGCAGACGCTCGAATCCGGGTAGGTGGCGGGTGGCGAACAGCAGCGAAAGGCGCCAGTGGGCCCCCTGCGGCTGCTCGGTGTCGATCAGACCCCAGGATCGGACGCGAGGATCACCCGCCAGCGCATGTCGCGCGATGAGCCCGCCACTGTCATGGCCGACAACCGCCACCTCGTCCAGGGCTAGGGTGTCCACGACGCGTCGTACCGCAGCCGACTGGGCGGCGATATTGATGCGGGCGGTGCGGTCAAAGCGGCTGTCACCTGCCCCAACGAGATCAATAACGTGACAACGAAGGTGCGGAACGAAGAACGGCAAAAGGCTGCGGAATGTTGCCCCACTGACTGGCCATCCGTGCACAAAGAGCACGTCTGGCCCCTCCCCGATACTGCGAACCGCGACCTGGCCATGACCCACGTCAACAAAGCGATCTGGTCGGGCACGGAACAGATCGGCGGCCTGCGCGGCGGTAAGTTCAGGCATCGATTCACTCCTGTCGACATTACGTGGCGTGGCGGAGCCACCGAGGGAGAGCGAACCGCTACTGTCGCCGGCAGTACGCTCGCCATAACTCGACGGTGACAGTCAACGAGCACCCTGTCGATTACCTACGAGGTAGGGAGCCCTGTTCAGCGGCCGGAGCTGCCTCACTGAGAACAGCGTCGTTGCCCTCACCCCGCCGAGCAGAGGCCACGCCAGCGCGAAGGGCGCATGACAGGGCCAGCTATCAGCCGGAAACAACGGTTCAGCTGGGATCCGAACGCCGAGTTCTCAGTTCTCGCGCGGTCTCCTCGTCGGCGGGGTAGAACGACTCGATCGACAACTCGGAGAGGGTGACGTCCAACGGCGTACCGAAGGTTGCCAACGTGGTAAAGAGGTTGAGTACCCGGCCGCCTCGACGCAGCCGCACCGGCACCACGATATCGTTGGCTGTCGGGCCGCTGGCGTGGGTTTCGCCGCCGGGGTAGCCACGCAGCTCCTCCTCAAGGTCAGCCAGATCCGGGTCACCACTGAATTCCACCTGCCGGCTCAGCCGATGCAACAGGTGCGACCGCCACTCGCCAAGGTTCACGATGTGCGGGGCCAGCCCGTTCGGATGCAGGCTCGCCCGGAGGACATTCGCCGGCGGTACGAGCAGCCGGGGTGCCACCAGGTCGGTGAGCACCGACAGGCTCTCGTTGGCCGCTACCAGGTTCCAGCTCCGGTCAACGACCACGGCAGGGTACGGTTCGTGCCCGTCCAGCACCTGCCGGATGGCGGAGCGGATGACGGTCATGGGCGGGGCGTCCAGCGCGTTTTCTGAATAGACCGGCGCAAACCCGGCGGCCAACAGCAGCCGATTCCGCTCCCGCAACGCCAGGTCCAGCCGATCCGCCAGTTGCAACACCATCTCTCGGCTCGGCGACGAGCGGCCGGTCTCCAGGAAGCTGAGGTGCCGGGTGGAGATGTCGGCCCGGATGGAGAGCTCAAGCTGGCTGAGTCGGCGCCGACGACGCCAGTCCCGCAGCAACACCCCAACAGCGGGTCTCGAAACGGTCATCCCAGCATCGTGCGTCGCCGGCTTCACCCTGTCCATTACCTGCAAGGTAGCGCCCTACCTGCAACCCGCTCCCGATTACCAGGTGACCAGGAGTTCGGCGGGGCCGTGCGTACGAAACGTCGGCCGCCAACGGACCTGTGCCACGGGTAGGGCGAGCGCCAGGTCGGGCAGCCGCCGGGCCAGGACAGTGAGCGCCTCCTCGGCCTCGACACGGGCCAGGGCCGCGCCGAGGCAGAAGTGGGGGCCGTTGCCGAAGGCGAGCCGTGCGGCGTTGCCGGCTGTTCCCCGGGTGGCGGCGGCGATGCTGAGCAGCACGATGTCGCCGGCCGGGATCGTGGCGCCCCCGATGGTCATCTCCTCGGTGGGAAAGCGACGAACGGCGGCGGGTGCGGGAGGTTCGAGGCGCAGCGTCTCCTCGATCGCCTCGGGAAGCTGCACCCCACGGAGTCCGCCGTGGTCGAGTAGGCGTAGCACGGTCGAGGCGATCAGGTTGGCGGTGTTCTCGTACCCGGCGAACAGGATCAGGAAGGCCAGTGAGGTGAGCTCGTCCCGGGTGAGCCGGTCCCCGTCCTGCTCGATCGTGACCAGGGCGCTCAACAGGTCGTCGCCGGGTTGCTGACGCTTCGTGTCGATGAGGTCGACGACGTAGCCGTGTAGTTCGACGACCGCCTGCCGGATCGCGTCTCGGTCCGGCGGGTAGCTGGTGAGCATCGTGTCGGTCCAGGTCCGCAGATCTGCGCGACCAGCTTCCGGTACGCCCATCAGGTCGGCGATGACCTGGACGGACAGCGGCGTGCAGTAGCCGGTGACCAGGTCGACAGGACCGCTCGTGGCGACCAGGGTGTCCAGGAGATGCTCGGCCGTTCGCCGGATCCGCGGACGCAACGCGGAGACTCGCTGCGGGCTGAACGCCGGGCCGACCAGGCGGCGCAGCCGGGTGTGGTCGGGTGCGTCCAGGTTGAGCAGGTTCGCATCGAGGGCCGGCGGTAGCGCGAAACCGGACCAGCTGCCCCGGCTGTGCCTCCGGTTGAGGGCCAGGCGGGGGTCGGTCAGCGCCCGGGAAACCAGTTTCGGGTTGGTGACCAGCCAGGCCAGGGAAGAGTCCGGCAGCAGCACCTGGTGCACGTCTCCGGCATTCCGAAGCTGGTCGTACTCCTGCCCGAGTCGCGCGCCGGAGCGGGGGATCGGGGCCAGCTCAGCCCTCATCGTCGGGTCTTGAGACATCACGCCAGAGTAGCGGCGCTCTCGCCGACGGTCCGAAGTGGCACGAGGCTGCTCGGCGAGCCGAACTGGTCAGGATCAGCTCGCCGAGCCCCCGCTGCCGACCGTCCTCAACCGCCGGGTGACGATCGGTCGATCACGGTACGAGTAGCACGCGCCGGGCGAGACCGGGATCCCGCAACGGCTTGACCGCCAACCGTACGAGGGTCAGTGCGTTGTCGTCGCCGGCGATCCGGTTGGCGCTGAGCTCGTCGCAGGAGAGGCACTGGTGAATGATCATCCATTCACCATCGGGCCGCGCCGACATGCTCAACGCTTCCATCCGGCCGCCGCAGCTCGCGGCTCGGTCGCCGGGGACTCGCCGGTCCACGTGCAGACTGGCCAGGCAGTTCGGGCAGTGATTGCGGTGCGTGGTGCCGGGTGCCTCCGCCGACACATCCAGCCGGCAGCCCACGCATCGGAAGTCGTTCGCCCGATGCCCACCGCCCCGGCCGTGCAGGACATCCTTGTGCCGCTGTGGTCGCCGGGTGGCTCGCGCCCGCTCGTGCGAGCGTCTACTACGCCTTGGCATCCTCGATACCTCCAATCGATTCAGAGATCACCGAAGGTTTCGAGTGGGAACGGAGGCTGCGCCAGTGGGCGCACGGCCACGCGCATCAGGATGAGCTGGTTGTCGTCGGCGCAGACGGGGTTGGAGGTCAGCTCATCGCAGCGTATGCAGCGGTGGATGACCATCCAGTCGCCGGTGCGGAGCACGGCGATCGCGATCGGCGACATCCGACCCTGACAGTCACTGGGACCACCCTCGACGTGGTCGTGAACGTGCTGGGAGTGCAGACAGGACGGGCAGTGATTTCGCCGCGTGCCGTCCCCGGCGGCAGCGGGCACGGTCAGGCCGCACCGAATGCAGGAGAACGTACCGATCTTCAGGATGTTCTGCGATGTGCGCGAGAGAGTCTTCTTGGTGTTGGACACCCGGGGTGCTCCTTGCTGAGATGTCGGTAAGGACAGCAAGAGCAGGCCGAGCAAGCCTCGCCCCCACCCGTCGTGGCATACGCGGGCTGGGCATGGGTGGCTGAGTCAGGCACCGGAAGGCGACGTCCGGTCAGGTGCCGCTCGGAAGAAGCGGCTTCAGGAAACGGACGACTGGACGGTGCAGCGAGGCGCACTCGGCGCGGGCTGGAACATAAAATCTCTCTCCTAGGCAACGGGCCCTGAGCAGGGTGACGGAACTTTCGTCAGGGTAGACAGCCACACCGCCGCTGTCACCCGGATTATCGAGCGTCCACCTCCCCATGACCAGCGAAGACCGCCGTCGCGCATGCTGCCAACGCTCGGGGGATGGCCGCCACCACGGACGTGCCGCTGGTAGGGAGTCGACCAGAGCCACAGCATGCCCGATCTGATGCTTTATGTCGTATTTGATGTGAAACATGGGCTTCTGTCGGTTTACCGTGCGGAGTGGTTGCTACCGCCGGACCGGTAGCCGAGGAGCATCGCCCGACCTGCCCCGGGTTGGTGGCTCCTCGCCGCGCACGGGGAAGGACACCGACACCGCGATGAACCATCAGAACCACAGCCACGAACCTGAACCGGACCACCGCCCTGGCGGATACCGGGCCTGGTCCCGGCGGCGGTGGTGGGCCGTCGGGCTGGCTGGCGTGGTCGGCCTGACCCTCACCACCGTCGGCATCGTCGCCGCCACCCCGGCCGCCGACTCCATCGGACGCGCACTCACTATCGATGATCGCGCGGAGCAGCCCCACCAGCCCTACCGCGACGACCGCGGCAAGAAAGGCGACCCGGGCAAACGCGACGACAAGGGGAAGCGGGAGAAGGAGGAGAAGAAGCCGCAGGGGACGCCCGTGCCCTGCGATGCCGACGCGCTCATCGCCGCGATCACCCTCGCCAACGCCCGCGGCGGCGCCACCCTCAACCTCGCCAAAGACTGCACCTACCTCCTCACCGCCGACCTCGACGGCAACGGCCTCCCCGTCATCACCACCCCCATCACCCTCAACGGCAACAAAAACACCACCCTCGAACGCGCCGCCGCCGCCGACCAGTTCCGCATCCTCACCGTCAACGTCGGCGGCGACCTCACCCTCAACCACCTCAAGGTCACCGGCGGCCACACCACCGACGACGGCGGCGGCATCCTCGTCAACCCCGGCGGAGCGTTGACCACCAACCACAGCACCATCACCCGCAACATCGCCGACAGCGACGGCGGTGGAATCGCCAACAACGGCACCACCCGGATCACACACTCCACCATCAGCCACAACACCGCCGCCGGCTCCGACGGTGGCGGGATCTTGAACTCGGGCTTGCTCACCATTGACGAGTCCCAGATCCGCAGCAACACCGCCGCGCAGGGCGGCGGCATCGCCAGCACCACCGGCACCGTCCAGCTCACACACAGCACCGTCAGCGCCAACCAAGCAACGTTCTATGGTGGCCTGACCCTGGTGAACACCAGCAGCACGGTTGCCGACACCCACATCACGCACAACAACGCCGAGCAAACCGGTGGCGTCCGCGTCCTTGACGGACAGCTCACTCTGCGTTCCGTCGTACTGGCCCAGAACTCGGGGACACTCAGCCGCGTCGGCGGCCTCGCGGTCGACCCTGCCACGCCAGTCGTCGTGGAGGACAGCGTCATCACCGGGAACACCGCTGCCAAGGACGGCGGCGGCATCTACAACGCCGGCGACCTGGTGGTACGGCGTACGAGGATCAGCGGCAACCAGGCCGAGCAGGGCGGCGGCATCTACAACACCGCGACTGGCACCGTCACCCTCAACGCCACGAAGATCGTTAAGAACACCGCCGACATCGACGGTGGGGGCAGCTTCAACGACGGCGGCACGGTGAACCTGAACACCGCCACCGGCACCATAGTGATCAACAATCGGCCGGACAACTGCGTCAACGTTTCCGGCTGCGCGGGCTGACCTCCAGCACCAGGTCAACCCGATCCCTGAGATCACGGTCCCGCCCCTCGCCCAGCGGCGAGGGGCGGGACCACGCATACCCTTCCACCTGGTCACACCCGCCGCACGGCGACGCCGAGGGACGTCAGCGCGTCCACCTCCTCGTCGGGGGCATCGTCCGTGGTCACCACGGCGTCCAGCGCGGAGGCGGGCGCGACCAGGGCGAGGGCGGTACGGGAGAGTTTGGCCGCCTCGGTCACCGCGATGACCCGGTGGGCCGAGGCTATCGCGGCGCGTTTGATCGCGGCGTCACCCAGGTCGTACGCGGTCAGTCCGTTCGCGGCGGTCAGGCCGCAACAGCCGATGATCGCGGTGTCGAAGCGCAACGTGGCGAGTGACGCCTCCGTCAGGGGGCCGGTGAGCGCCAACTCGCCGGGACGGGGCTCTCCACCGGGCATGAGCAGCCTCAGTTGGGGTGCGCCGACGAGGGCATCGGTCGCGTGCAGCGACAGCGGCATGACGGTCAGACGGCGGCGGGCCAGTGCGCGGGCCACCGCAAGGCAGGTGGTGCCGGCGTCGATGACAACCGCCTCACCGTCCGTGACCATCTCGGCTACCGCCGCGGCGATTCGTTGTTTGACCTCCACGCCGTCGTTCGCACGAAGCGCGAACGGGGGTTCCTCGCCGCGCAGCAGCACGCTTCTGGCCCCACCCCGGTAGCGCTCAAGGAGGCCCTGCTCGGCCAGGAGCTCCAGGTCTCGGCGGACGGTCATCTCCGACGTGCCCGTTCGTTCCGCCAGTTCCGCCACGCTGAGCTGACCGGCCCGGCGTACGGCATCAGTGATCTGTCGGTGTCGGTCTACGCTCATCATCCGCCTATTGAACACTACGTACGTTCGAATTTCGAGATTCGAACACAAATAATGTTTGCTATGTTCGCTGCCATGTTTGAACCTCTGCGGGCGGCGCGGCTGGCCACCTTCACCTACTTCACCCTCAACGGCTTCGTCCTGGGGGCCTGGATCGTCCACATCCCCGCCGTCGAACACCGAGCCGACATCAGCCACGCCACGCTCGGCTGGCTCCTGCTGCTCCTCGGTGCTGGCGCCTTCGCCGGGATGCACGTCGTGGGGCCGCTCACCGATCGCTTCGGCGCTCGTCGGGTTGTCCCGCTGAGTGCGGTGCTGTGCAGCACGACGCTCGTCCTACCCGCGTTCGCCGAAAGCGCCGGGACGCTGGGCCTGGCACTACTGGTCTTCGGCATCGGCAACGGCAGCCTGGACGTCAGCATGAACACCCACGCGGTTCAGGTCGAAGCCGGATACAAACGCCCGGTTATGTCCGCTTTTCACGCTATGTTCTCCGTCGGCGGCGTCCTCGCCGCACTGGTCGGCGCCCGGACCCTCAGCTGGGGCTGGAGCCCGACAACCACGCTGACCATGGTCAGCCTCCTCGGCCTGACGGTCACCGCGGTCGTCGCACCCGCGCTACTGCCGCGGTTGGCGACCACCCGTACGCCAACCCCCGCCAGTGCCACCAAGAGCCGCCGGGCCAGCATCTCCCCGCGCATCTGGGCACTCGCCGGACTCGCGCTGATCCTGATGCTCACCGAGGGCGTCGCCAACGACTGGAGTGCACTGGCCATGCGCGATGCGCTCGACGCGCCCGCCGCCACCGCCGCGCTCGCCTACGGCGCCTTCGCCACCGCGATGACGGTTGGACGGTTCCTCACCGACGGCATCGCCGCACGCTTCGGCCCGGTAGCAATCGTCCGCTACGGCTGCGCGCTGGCCGCGCTCGCCCTCACCACCATCGCGCTCGCACCATCCATCTCACTCGCTCTCGTCGGATGGGCGCTACTCGGAGTCGGTCTGTCCGGCGCCGTCCCGCAGCTCTTCAGCGCGGCCGGCCACACCGACCCCGACGCCGCCGGCACCAACGTCTCCCGCGTCGCGGGCCTCGGCTACCTGGGCATGCTCAGCGGGCCCGCCATCATCGGGCCCCTCACCCAGCTCATGCCCCTGAACTACACGTTCATCCTGCCTGCGTTCCTCTGCCTGGTCGCCGCCCTCACGGCCCACATCCTTCGCCCCCGGGAGGAAGCGCCGCGGCTCGAGGTCAAGGTTCCGCAGCCGGTCACCGCACGATCAGCAGAGACTGGGCACGGGGCAGAGCAGGACTGAGGCTGTTTAGATAGACCTCTAGGTTGACAGTCTTCAAATCAGGGCGCAGACTAGAGACTGCTTCGAAAAGCATCTAGACAGCGAGGCCGGCGTCGTACCCGCCACGCCGACAACCAGAGGACCGCCCGAACCCGCCAGGAGAGAACCCATGTCCCGAGTACAGCTCGCGCTCCGCGTCTCCGACCTCGAAGGCTCGATCGCCTTCTACTCGAAGCTGTTCGACACCGAGCCGGCCAAGCGCCGCCCCGGCTACGCCAACTTCGCCGTGGCGAACCCACCGCTGAAGCTCGTACTCCTGGAAGGCGAGCCGGACCAGCCCACCGCGCTGGACCACCTGGGTGTCGAGGTTCCCAGTACCAGTGAGGTAGACGCCGCGACCACGCGACTCGTCAAGTCCGGTCTGACCACTTCGGAGGAGAAGAACACCGAGTGCTGCTACGCGCTCCAGGACAAGGTCTGGGTACACGGCCCCGGCAACGAGCCGTGGGAGGTCTACACCGTCAAGGCCGACTCCGACCAACTCCAGAAGGCGACCGAGAGCGCGTGTTGCACCCCGACCGCAGCGAAGGAGCCGGTGGACAGCAGCAACCGGACGAACTGCTGCTGACCCCAGCGCACAACCAGGCAGCGACCGCCGGCGCCCTGGCTCAGGTGACCGCGCCGGCGGTCCTGCTGGGGTGAGTTAGGGTCGGCGACTCAGTGAGTCGAGTACCGCATGACCCAGGTTGGCAGGGGCTCCACGAAGGTGTCCGTCACCTCCCAGCCGGCACGCCGGTACACCTCGACGTTCTCGGGGTTGCTGGTTTCCAGGATCGCCGGCAGACCAGCTGCGGCGGCACCCCGCAGCCCAGCCCGCATGACCGCGTGGCCCCATCGGCGTCCGGCGTAGTCGGGATTGGTGCCCAGAACGCCGAGGTACCAGGAAGGCGCTGTCGGCATCGCCGCGTGCAGCGCACCGCGGAAGGCACGGACCCGGGTCATCACCTCGGCGGGGAGACAGTCGGCGAGATCACCGCCCGATTCGTCGTTCCCCGCACGAGGTGGCTCCCAGATCGCCACCGACGCTCCGCGCTCGATCGTCCAGATCGTCTTCTGGTGCACCTGCTTGTCGAAAAAGTGCCCGAAGAAGGCGGCGGCGTACTGAGGATAGGTCGCCTCGCTGGGGAAGAAATACCGCAGGATGGGGTCCTTCGTGAATGCCTCGACCAGTGAGCTGACGACCCGCCCACGATCTGCCGGCGTGGCAACGGTGATTTCAGGTGCTGTCACAGGTGCTGTCACAGGATGAAATCTACCGCAAACGCCTCTCCGGCCCGATGAAACGGGCACAACACATCGACGATCCTCATAGTGATACGTGAGGCCACCCAGGGGCGGCCGACGGCGAGCCATTCGGGAAGGTCCTGGGGCGGGGTTTTGTACCGGTTCAGGGTGCCCATGCTGGTCGAGCTGTCCTGGAATACCAGCCCCCACGGACCTGCGTTGATGCCCATATCCCTACCAAAGCCGACCCACTTGCCGGTCATGTGGCGACGATGACGCTGCCGTTCAGGGTGAGGTCCAGCGATAACGACGATGCGGCGGAGTTTGGGAGGCTGCGCGCAGTCAGCCGGTCGCTGTACGGCAACAGCACCATGTCGTGCGCCCTGTGCAGGACTCGCCCCGGCCGCTCGAGTAGTAGTGGTAGCGGCTGAGCCACACGCCTACGTAGGAGCCATGCGGAGCGCCCGGGGCGAACCGTCGGGTCGTGACGGCGCTCACAAGCCGCATGTTGGCGTCGTACGGTTCTCCGGCGCGGTGGCCGGCCACCTGTAGGGCATGGCGAAGTCGTCCTGACGGGCGGACGACCTAGCCGCTGACGTACGAGGCTGTGGCGTACCTCTTGGCTGCCGCTGGACTGGCGCCGGTGCCTGGCTACGCGCCATCAGCACCGACGCATCGACAGCAGTCAGCGCATACCAGAAGTGACGCACTCTTCGGCCTCTGCCTCATTCCGACGTGGAACTCCGACTGCCGGAGTTCGACCCAGGCTCACTGCGGTCCCGCCGAGGGATTCCACTCGTACGCCGGCGGGGCGTAACGCACCAAGCGAAATACGACAGAATGGTTGGTGTCGGGTTCCCAGATATCGGGCCGGTGCGGTGCGGGCACGCAGATAGTTTTAAGATCATCTTGATGAACACAGAACCTATCAGCGTCGACGGCGTAGCCGGCCCGATTGTCGTGACGACCAACGCATTCCGGGCCCGCCCTGTCGTCACCGTTAGCGGAGTTCCAGCCCCCCAGACCGGCGGACACCAGTACGCGTTGCCGGCCGCAGGCGGTGGTGCGGTTGAAGCCACTGTACGCAGTGCGTTCGCCGACCCTTACCCGACGGTGGAGGTCAACGGTGTACAGCATCGGACCGGGCCCTCGATACCGGTTGCCCTGCGAGTCTTGACCCTGCTGCCCATCCTTGTGATGGTCGCCGTCGGTGGCGCCCTCGGTGGACTGATCGGAGCGCTGGGCTTCGTGGTGAACGTGGGTGCTGTCACCCGCATCCAGACCCCAACCGCCGTCAAGGCACTGATCATGGTTGGTGTCAGTGCCGTCGCGTTCGTCCTCTGGCTCGCCATCGCCATCGTGGTTAGTGCAGCATTCGGCCTGAATTAGTTGGGTCCTGCCCCGGCAATCCACACATGTAGGGCGTTATCTGGTGACAGCCACTGGTGCGGGTCGACGGGCCAGTTCAGTGGGTAGCGGTCCAGGCGATGCACGTCGGCGAGGACCGAGAGGCGGCGTTGCAGGTCGGCTGGTTCTCGGTCTCGGATTCTGAATCGCCCATCTGGTCATCATCCTGGCGGGAGGGCAGACAGCAAGATCCCCACCTACGTTTCCGCTGGTGGGGACCTGAATAGCCCGGCGAAAGGCTATGTGGCCAGGGGCGGGGTCGAACCGCCGACCTTCCGATTTTCAGTCGGACGCTCGTACCAACTGAGCTACCTGGCCGTGCTCGGGCCATGATACCCGCCCGCCGGGGTCGCCGACGCACCGGGTCACATACCCCGATATGTCGAAGGCCGCGCGTGCTGGCGCGGCCTTCGACGTTTGCGGTCCTGACGGGACTTGAACCCGCGACCTCCGCCTTGACAGGGCGGCGAGCACTCCAACTGCTCCACAGGACCTTGCTCCTCCGACCGAGGTCGGACCGTGCCCCCAACGGGATTCGAACCCGTGCTACCGCCTTGAAAGGGCGGCGTCCTGGGCCGCTAGACGATGAGGGCGGCCCCGCCATCATTGCACACTCGCAGTTCTGACGGTCTTGCTCCCATCCGGCCCCGCCGGAGGCTTGGAAAGCATACGTGATGGCCCGCCGCTCAACCAAACCGGTCCCGGTGTTCCCCGCAGGAACGGAAACCGCAGGTGTAACCCGGCTCCGGCCGGGTTGGCCCGCTGGCAGCCCCTACCCCGCAGCCGACTGGTCCAGCGAGTCGCGTACGGCTGCCGCGAGCGAGAGCGCCTCGGCGAGGTTGACCGGGCGCACCACCCCGGCGGGGAGGCTGTCCGCCCGCCAGCCTGGTCCGGCCGCGAATACCAGCAGCGGCCGATGCGGACCCGCGAGCAGGGCGGTGAGCTGTGTGGGATCGGCGGTTCTCCGCGTTTGTGACCACAGCACGACCGCAGCCGGCCCGGTGCGGTTGACCGCCTCCAGCAGCGCACGTACCGGCACTCGGGCACCGAGCAGCCGGTAGGCGATCCCTGCTTCGGCCAGCGCCGCACCGAGCGCCTCCAGCGGCAGGCTGTGCTGCTCCTCGTCGGCACAGGAGAGCAGGATGCGGGGTGGCCCATCGGGCGCTCGGGCGCGGACCACCGCGGCGAACGCCTCCGACACACACCGGGACACCAGGTGCTCGACCTCGATCAGCGTCGCCGTGACGGCGTGCCGTTCACCAAGCCCGGCGAGCACTGGTCGCAGCAGCGTGTCCCAGGTGACGACCACGCCGTCGGTACGGATGGCGCGGTCGATCACCTCGTTGATCGCGTTCGAGTCCAGCCGCATGGCGGCCCGGGCCAGGCCCCGGGCGGCCGGGCCGGCCCGGCCCACCGGGATTGTCGCGCCGCCACCGTCGCGGGCACCCCGCTTCCCGGGCCGGGGGCTGGGACCGGGTGACACGGCGTCGGGCGCCTGGGCGGCCCAGCGGGCGGCTTCGGCCGGGGCGACCCCGTTGGCGGTGAGCCGCCGCATGGTCTCCAGGCGGGCGAGGTCGGCCGGAGTGTAGCGGCGGTGGTGCCCGGGGACGTGCTGGCTGGGCCCCAGCCCGTAACGCTGATGCCAGGTGCGCAGGGTCGTCACCGCGACCCCCAGCCGGCGGGCGACGGCACCCGCGCTCAGCGCCTCATCCGCCACCTGACCGCTCCGGAGCATTCTCGGCCGCCAGCGTCGACTGGAGCAGGGCGGGCTCACCCGGGTGATACAGCCGGTCGACCACCCCGCCCAACCACGGGGCGTACGCGTGCGGGTCGGCGTCGAGCTCCGCCGTCAGTTCGGAGGGGGGCACCCAGCGCAGCTCGGCGACCTCGTCCGGATCCGGGCGCAGCGGCGCGTGGGCCGGCAGGTCGCCGCGGAGGACGTGGTCGTACTCGAACTCGACCCTGCCGGTGGCCGGGTCCTCGGCGCGGTAGACGTAGACGCCGACCTCGGTCAGCTCGACCGGGGCGGCCCCCAACTCCTCTCCGAGCCGGCGGTTGGCGGCGATCGTGAGCGGCTCGCCGGGCAATGGGTGGCCGCAGCAGGTGTTGGCCCAGCGCAGCGGAAAGCGGGTCTTCACCTCGGCCCGGCGCTGGAGCAGGACCCGGCCATCGGGGTCGACGAGCAGCACCGAGAAGGCGCGGTGCAACCGCCCCGGCGGCTGGTGCGCGGCGCGCACGGTGGTGTACCCGGTCGCCGTCCCGGCCTCGTCCACCAGCTCGACCAGGTGGGCTTCCCGGCCGGTCACGAAGGGGCTCCCGTCACCCGAGCGGCGGCGAGCTTGCCGGAGATCAGCACCATCGGCACCCCGACTCCGGGCTGGGTGCCCGAGCCGACGAAGACCACGTTCGCGAGTCCGCGGTGCAGGGTGGGCGGGCGGAACGGCCCGGTCTGGAGGAGGCTGTGTGCGGAGGCGAACGGCGTACCCGCGGCCATGCCCTGCTCCGCCCACTCGGCAGGCGTGATCGTCCGCAGCACCTCGATGCCGTCTCCGAAGCCCACGTAGCCGCGCTCCTCCAGCGTTCGCACCAGCCGGTCGGCGTAGCGGGCGGCCAGGCCGCCCCGCCAGTCGAACGGCGCGCGGTCCAGGTTCGGCACCGGCGCCAGCACGTAGTACGCGTGCCGGTCGGCGGGAGCTACCGACGGGTCGGTCCGGCTCGGGTTGGTCACCAGCAGCGACGGGTCGCTCATCAGTTCGCCCCGGCGGATGACCTCGTCGAACGTGCCCCGCCACGCGCGCCCAAAATGGATGTTGTGGTGAGCGATCTTCTCATAGCCCTGCGCTGACCCGATGTGGAGGACCACGCAGGAGGGGGAGTAGGTCAACCGACGGTGCCGGGTCTGGAGCAGTTCTCGGTGGGCCACCGGCAGATCCGGGTTGAGCACCACCACGTCGGCGGGGACGAACTCCCCGCTGGCGGTCCGGACACCGGTTGCCCGGTCGGCGGCGGTCTCCACCTGGGTAACGGTGGTGTCGTACCGGAACTGCACCCCGTGCTTCTCGGCGGCGCCGGCCATGGCCCGCGAGACGGCGTGGATGCCGCCGCGCGGGAAGTGCACCCCCGCGACGGAGTCGAGGTACGCGATAACCGCGTAGATGGCGAGCGCGTCGTGCGGTGCGAGCCCGGCATACATCGCCTGGAAGGAAAAGACGCGCTGGGTACGCGGGTCCCGGAAGAACTGGTTGATCTTCGTTTGGAGCCGCCGGAAGGCACCACCGGCGAGGAGTTTCAGCAGGTTCCCGGTGAGCAGGTCAGTGGGTGCGTCCAGGTTGCGTTCGATGAAGTCGGCCCGCTCGAGCCGCCACAGCTCCCGGGCGTAGTCGACGAAACGGAGGTAGCCGTCGGCCTCTCGGGGGCCACAGACCTTCGCGATCTCGGCGGCCATCCGGGTCGTGTCGGTGATCACGTCCAGAGTGGAGCCATCCGGATAGTACGCCCGGTAGGCGGGGTCGAGGGGGGTCAGTTCGAGCCAGTCGTCGAGTTCCTCGCCAACGGCGTGGAGCGCCTCGGCGATCAGCTCCGGCATGGTCAGCACCGTGGGACCGGTGTCGAACTCGTACCCGTCGACGCTGAGTCGGCCGGCCCGACCACCCGGCACCGGCTCACGTTCCAGCACTGTCACCTGGCGACCGCTGCCCGCCAGGTGCAGCGCGCAGGCCAGCCCGCCGAGCCCGGCACCGACGACCACGACCCGATCCGTACGTCCGCGCACAGTGCGCACCTGGCTACCTCCTCGAGAAAACGCGCCCATCATGCTCGCCGATGGGTAGCGACGGCGGCGAGACCGGCGAGCGCGGTCCGCGCGGTGTCATCGATCGACGGAACATCGAGGGCGGTGAGCGCCTCGTCGACCCGATCAGAGATCATCTGCTCGACCTGCTCGACCGCACCGGTCTCCGCGACCACCTCCGCCAGTCGCTTGACCTCCCAGTCCTCCGCGCCCGCGCCGACCTGGTCGAGGGCTTGACGCTGGGTGGGGTCGGCCAGGGTGCGGGCCAGCATGAGCAGCACGGTCGGCTTGCCGGTACGCAGATCGTCACCGGCCGGTTTGCCGGTGGTGGCCGGGTCGCCGTAGACGCCGAGCAGGTCGTCGCAGAGTTGGAACGCCTCGCCGATGGCCTGGCCGTAGCGGTCGTACGCGGCGATCAGCGGAGAGTCGGCGACGACGCCGGCCAGGCGGGCGCCGAAGAGCAGCGGCCACCGCACCGTGTAGCTGGCGGTCTTGTAGCGAGCGACCTGTAGGGCCCGCTCCACCGACCAGTTCGTCGGGTCGCTCTCGCCGAGGACGTCGAGGTACTGCCCGGCGACCGTCTCTACCCGCATCTGGTCGTAGCAGTGCCGGACCTCCAGCAGCCGGGCCGGCGGTAGGACAGCCTGCGCGAGGAGCCGGTCGGCCCAGACCAAACAGAGGTCGCCGACGAGGACGGCGACATTCTCGCCGAACTTCCCGGAGTCGCCGCGGCGGCCGGCCGCGGCGTGTTGGGCGGCGACCGCGACGTGCGCGGTGGGCCGGCCGCGCCGGGTGGCGGAGGAATCCATCACGTCGTCGTGGGTGAGCGCGAAGGCGTGCAGCAGTTCCAGCGCGGCGAGCGCTGGCAGCACGGGGGGCAGTGGCTCCGCGCCACCGACCACGCCCCGCCACCCCCAGTAGGCGAAGGTCGGGCGGAGTCGCTTCCCCCCGGCCAACACGCTGTCGCGGGCAGTGGTGGCGAACCCGCCGGCGCTTGAGTCGATCGCGGCCAGCGCGTCGATCTCGGTGGCGAGGAAGTCGACGAGCGTGTCGTCAACCGCAGCGACGACCTCCTCGGTGTATGCGGCCAGGCGAGCGCCAACCGGGTCGGCTTCGCCCCCGCGGCGGGCCGGGATGACCCGGAGGGCTTTACCCACAACTGCGTCGTTGGCCATGTGGGGAGCATACCCTAGAGTTACAAGTTGCGTCGATTCATGCGTCGAATTGAGGAGGATCGGTGGATACAGATCTCACCGCCGCCTACGACCGATGCCGTGAGCTACACCGACACCACGGCCGTACCTACTATCTCGCCACCCGACTACTTCCCGCCTGGAAACGGCGACATGTACATGCTTTGTACGGTTTCACCCGCTATGCGGACGAGATCGTTGACCGAACCGAGGACCTGCCCTCGGCACATCGGGCCGCCCAGCTGGACGACTGGGCTGGGCGATTCATCGCCGGCCTGCACGGTGAGCCGGTCACCGACCCGCTGCTCCCGGCCGTGCTGCACACCATCGCCGTCTTCGACCTGGACCGAGACGACTTCGCGTCGTTTCTCAAGAGCATGGCGATGGACCTGACCATCAGCTCCTACCCCACCTATGCCGACCTGCTCCACTACATGGAGGGCTCCGCCGCCGTCATCGGCACGATGATGCTGCCGATCCTCGGCAGCGCCAACCCGGCCGCGGCCCGCGAGCCCGCCCGCCAGCTCGGCTTCGCCTTTCAACTGACGAACTTCATCCGGGACGTCGCCGAGGACCTCGACCGCGGCCGAACGTACCTGCCGGACGAGGACCTGACCCGCTTCGGTGTCACCCGCGACGACCTACTGGCAGCCCGTGCCGCCGGCCGGACCAGCGAACCGATTCGGGAACTGATCCGGTACGAGGTGGCCCGGGCCCAGGCGCACTACGCTGCCGCCGCACCCGGGGTGACCCTGCTCGCCCCCGCCTCGCAGGCCTGCATCCGCACCGCGTACACGCTCTACGGGGGAATCCTCGACGAGGTCGCCGAGCAGGACTTCGATGTCTTCGCCCGGCGGGCCCGGGTGCCGCAGCACCACCGGATGACGGAGACCGCCCGTGCCCTGCTCACCCGAACCGGCACCCCCGTCCAGGTGCCCGGCCCAGCACTGTTGACACCCACACCCGGCCCTTCCCTAGGCTGACCGGATGGAGCCGGAACTGGTGGATCTGGTCGTCGTCGGGCTCGGAGTCGGCGGCGAAGAGGTGGCCGGTCAGCTCGCCAAGGCCGGGCTCAGCGTCGTCGGCATCGAACGAGACCTGGTCGGTGGCGAGTGCCCGTACTGGGGATGCGTGCCCAGCAAGATGATGATCCGCGCGGCGAACACCCTCGCCGAGGCACACCGGGTCCACCAATTCGCCGGCTCGGCGCGGGTGTCGCCCGACTGGGCACCCGTGGCGGAACGGATCCGCGCGGAGGCCACCGACACCTGGGACGACCAGGTCGCGGTGGAACGATTCGTCAACCAGGGCGGACGTTTCATCCGGGGCAGCGGACGGCTCGACGGCCCGGGTCGGGTCCGCGTCAACGACCAGGTCTTCCAAGCCCGGCACGGAATCGTGCTGAGCACCGGCACCCGCCCCTTCGCACCGCCGATCGATGGGCTGGCCGAGACCCCGTACTGGACGAACCACCAGGCGATCGAAGTGGAACGGCTACCAGAATCGCTGCTGGTGCTCGGCGGCGGCGCGATCGGGCTGGAGCTGACGCAGGTCTTCGCGCGATTCGGCGTCCGGGTCACCGTGGTCGAGGCGCTGGATCGGATACTGGCGACCGAGGAGCCGGAGTCGTCCGAGGTGGTGGCCGCCGCGCTCCGCGCCGACGGCGTCGACATCAACACTGGAGTGATAGCGGACCGAGTCGACCACGACGGACAACAATTCACCCTGCGGGCGAACGACGTGCGGTACACCGCCGATCAGCTGCTGGTGGTGACCGGCCGCCGGGCACACCTCGACGAGCTGGGCCTAGACACCGTCGGTGTCCGCGCCGACCAGCGCTTCCTGCCGGTCGACGACCGGCTGCGCGTCACCGAGGGAATCTGGGCGGTCGGCGACGTGACCGGCGCGGGCGCCTTCACCCACGTCGCGACGTACCAGGCGGGCATCGTCGTCGCCGACCTGCTCGACCGTGTCCGCCGATCCGAGGCGGGGGCGGCCCTGGACGGCACGGGGGCGGCCCTGGACGACACGGTCCCCCGGGCCGACTACCGGGCGCTACCCCGGGTCACCTTCACCGATCCGGAGGTCGGCGGTGTCGGGCTCACCGAGTCGCAGGCCCGCCAGCAGGGAATCAATGTCCAGGTCGGCTCCGTGCCGCTGGGCTCCTCGGCACGCGGCTGGATTCACCGCGCCGACGGTCTGATCAAACTCGTCGCCGACGCCGACCGGGGCGTGCTGGTCGGCGGAACGTCGATCGGGCCAGCCGGCGGCGAGGTACTCTCCGGGCTGGCGGTCGCCGTGCACGCGGCGGTGCCGCTGGCCGAACTCCGCGACATGATCTACGCGTACCCAACCTTTTACCGGGCCATCTCCGACGCCCTACGGGACCTGGGCTGACCCGGCAGGTCGAGAGGCGAAGGCGACCATGGCTGGTGCGACACCGACCGATCCGGACGGGCCGACCGGTCGGCTCGCCACCTGGCTGACGGAGACCGCGACCGACGCCATCCCGGCCGATGTCACCACCCGAGCCCGACACCTGATCCTGGACGGCGTCGGATGCCTCCTGGTCGGCGCCCGACTGCCCTGGTCCCGGATCGCCGTACGGAGCCTGACCGTCGAACCGGGCTCAGGCGTCGTCGCCGGCTGGGACCGCACCGCCGACGCCGCGACGGCAGTGCTGCTGAACAGCAGTTTCATTCAGGGCTTCGAGCTCGACGACGTGTCGTACCAGATTCCCTGGCACGCCAACGCGGTGTTGCTGCCGGTGCTGCTGGCCGTGGCCGGCCGGCGCGGGGAGGTCACCGGGGCGGAGTTCCTCCGGGCCGAGGTACTGGGCGTCGAGACCGGTGCCCGGGTGGGCCTCGCGCTGGGCGGACCACAGCTGGTGAGACAGGGCTGGCACTCGGGTGCGGTCTTCGGTGGTCCCGCAGCGGCAGCCGCCGGCGGAGTACTGCTCGACCTCACCCCCGCCCAGTTCGAGGACGCGTTGGGCATCGCCGCGACCCAGTCGTGCGGGTTGATGGCCAACGAAGCGATGGTCAAGCGCATGCAGCACGGCTTCGCCGCACGCAACGGCCTGGTCGCGGCAATGCTGGCCGCCGGCGGCTACATCGGGACCAAGCGGATCTTTGAACGCGGATACGGCGGCTACCTCACGGTCTACGGATCCGGACACGACACCGACCCGTCCCGGATCGACGACGCGCTGGGCGAGCACTGGTACCTGCGGGAGCAGACGATCAAACCGTACGCGGCGATGGGGTACACCCATCCGGCGATCGACGCCGCGCTGGCCCTGCGGGCGGCGAACCGGTTCGATCCCACCGCCACCGAACGGATCGAAGTCGAAGTCGCGGAGTCCGTCTTCGATCACACGGCGTTCCCGATCCATCGACCGATCGAGAGCGTCGCCGCGCAGATGTCCGTTCGCTACGTGACGGCGGCGGCCCTCCTCGACGGTACGGTGTCGCTGGAACAACTCCGACCGGACCAGCTGGACCGGGACGACGTGTGGCGGCTGGTTGACCGGACGACCGTGACCCGCGGGTCCGGGTCGGCGTCTCAGGGCCGGGTACGCCTGACCGATGTCGATGGTCGGACCCACGAGCACCACACCGACGCGCCGCTCGGCTCAGTCGAGCGTCCACTCGACGATGCCGCCATCGTGGACAAGTATCGGGACCTGACCGACCGGATCATCGACCGGCGCCGGCAGCGGACGATCGAGGATCTCGTGCTGCACCTGGACGAGCACCGGGACGGCCCGGCGGCGCTGCTCGCGCTACTCGCCCCAGCGGTCGGCGACGCACTGGACTGACCTGTTCAGGCCCCGGCGCCGCGTCGACCCGCGCTTCGTCAAGCCCGGTGCCCTGCCGACCGCGGTGCCCCGGCGGCCCGGCCATGCCGTGGGCTGCCAACAGGAGATTCGTTCCACGTCGAAGGGTCCGGTCAGGCGTGGGACGTCAGTCGCCAGCCGGCGGCGTTGGCGCGTTCCTGCCAGTAGCTGGCGTAGGCCCCGCCGGCGGCGAGGAGTTGGGCGTGGGTTCCGGCTTCCTGGATGCCTCCGTCGCCGTCGAGCATCAGGATCTGGTCGGCGCGCATGATCGTTGACAGGCGATGCGCGACCACGATCACGGTGCGGTCACCGTGCAGCGCGTCGAGGGTGTCGCTCACAGCGATTTCATTACCGATGTCCAGCGCGGCGGTAGCTTCGTCGAGCAGCACGATCGGCGCGTCCTTGAGCAGTGCCCGGGCGATGGAGACGCGCTGGCGCTCGCCGCCGGACAGGTTTGACCCACCTTCGCCGACCCGGGTATCCCAGCCCCCCGGCAGGCGCTCGACGATCTCGTCAACGCGGCAGCGGGCAGCGGCGGCGACGACCTCCTCGCGACTGAGGTCAGGGTTGCCGATCCACACGTTGTTCAGAATCGTGTCGTCGAACAGGTAGACATCTTGGAAAACGGGTGCGACGGCGGCCTCGACCACCGCAGTGCCCAGCCGTGGAAGTGCGACGCCGCCGATCGACACCGTGCCGCTCTCCGGATCGTAGAACCGCGCCATCAGCTTGATGATCGTCGTCTTTCCCGACCCGGAGGGTCCGACGATCGCCGTCATCCGCCCGGGCGGGGCGGTAAACGACAGACGCCGCAGGACTGGGTGGCCGCCGTAGCCGAACGTGACGTCGTGGAACTCGATTCCCCAGTCCGCGGGCACGCCCGAGGTCGCTGGCTCGGGCAGCGGGGCAACCGAAGCGAGCTCGTCGAGGTGCGTCAGCGTGGTGTTCGCGACCGCGACGCCGCCGCCGAGCGCGCCGGAGTTCGCAATCGGTTCGGTGAACCGGACGCCGAGCACGAGTAGGGCGATGAGCGTGGCGGGCTCCAGTGAACCGCCGACGGCGAGATAGGCGCCGAGCAGGATGACCACGGTCAGAGCGAGCTGGACCACCCCGGCGAAGGCCGCGAGACCCGCTCCCCCGGTGAGCAGCAGACCACGATAGGCCTGGTGCTGGCGCCGCAGCGCGTCCTCGACGAGCCGGTCGGCGGTGGAGCGGTCACCGGCCATCCGCAGCGCGGGCTGAACGTTTGCGAACTCGATCACCCGGTTCGACGCCTCGGCAACCGCTGCCGAGTGCTCCGCGTCGTCGCGCTCCATCCCCCGCCGAAGCCATCGGAAGGTGATCCACATAACCGGTACCGTCGCCGTCATCGCCAGCGCCAGCCGCCAGTCGTAGAAGTACATGCCGATGAGCACCGTGGCCGGCGTAATGAACCCGGTGAGGATGAGCCGCACGATCGAGTACGGCGTGGAGGCCACGAACATCGCCCCGCGGGTAGCGATGTCGGCCACCAGCCCGGATCGGTCCACGCCGAACCACGCGGTCGGCAGCTCCACGAGGCGGTCACCGAGGCGTCGCAGCAGCGAGTCGAGCACAGCGGTGCTGGCCTTCATCCCGACCTGGCTGGCGCACCAGAACACGACCGCGTAGGCGGCGCCCACGAGGGCGACCGCGATCAGCCAGAACCGGACGGTCGCCAGATCGCCGAGGAACAGGGCCCGCAGCAGTGGCACGAGCATGACGAAGGCGATGCCCTGGAGCACCGCCGTGGCGACGACGCACGCCAACTCGGTCACGAGCAGACGGCGTGCCCGCGGCGACGAGTAGTGCAGCAAGCGCCTGATCATCCCTTGACTCCTTCCGGAACGGCAGTCGCTTGGTTCGCCTGGTAGCGCGACCACATCCGTGCGTAGCGCCCGCCTGCGGCGACGAGTTGCGGGTGCGTACCGCGCTCGACGATCCGCCCCGCGTCGAGGACGAGGATCTGATCGACGCCGACGATGGTGTGCAGGCGGTGGGCGACCACCAGGACGGTGCGGTTGGTGGTGAGCTCGCCGAGTGCAGCCTGGATCGCCGCCTCCGAGTCCGGGTCGGCAAACGCGGTGGCCTCGTCGAGCACCAGAATCGGGGCGTCGGCGAGCAGCGCACGAGCGATCGTCACCCGTTGCGCCTCACCACCGGAGAGGTTCGCATCGACACCAATGACGGAGTCATACCCTCGCTCGAAGCGGAGGATTCGGTCGTGGATCTGCGCCGCGCGCGCCACCCGCTCGACGTCCTCGTCCGTGGCGTCGGGCCGCGTGAGCCGGATATTGTCGCGCAGGCTCGTGCGCAACAGCCGCACGTCCTGGAACACGAACCCGACCTCGCGGTACAGCTGCTCCGATGAGATCTGCCGGACGTCCGCCGCGCCGATCGTGACCTGTCCCGCCGACGCATCGTAGAACCGCGGCACCAGTTTGGCCATCGTGGACTTACCCGAACCGGAGGCCCCGACGAGCGCCGTGACGGTACCTGGCGCGCAGGCCGCGACGATGTCGTGCAGCACCTGGTGTCGGCCGTCGTAGCTGAACGAGACCCGCTCGAATCCGATGTCATGGCCGTCCGGCGTGGCGGGCGAGCCGGCCTCGGGTACCGACGGCAGGGCGAAGAACCTCGCGAGGGACTCATGCGCCTTTGCCGCGTTGCGCAGGAACTGCGCCGAGGAGGCGAGTTTCATCAACGGCCCGGTCAGCCCAAGCCCCAACAACAGCCCGGGGAGCACATCGATGGGCTCGGCCTCACCACTGGACACCAGGTGGGCACCGGCGGCAAGCAGGAGGACCAGCACGACCACCGGGGAGGTGACGACCTCAGCGATGCCCTGCAACGGCGCGGTATCCCGGGTCCATCGCCCAATGAAGTCGACGTACTGCCGCATCTGGTCGTGGTAGCGGCGGTGACTGCGACCAACCTGGCCAAACCGCTTGACCACGGCGATGCCGTGAACGAACTCCACGGTGGCACCGGACAGGCGTTCGGTCGCCGCGTCGTACTGTGCGAACTTCTCCGCGCCGCCCCGCATTATCAACGCGTACAGCACGATCGAGAGAAGAACCGGCACCAGCGCGACCAGGGCCAACTGCCACTGCACGACGAACAGATAGACGATGCCGATGACGGGCACGGTGATCGCGGTGACGACGTCCTGGATCCCGTGCGCAACGAGTTGATGCAGCGCGATCACGTCGTTCTCGACCATCTTGCGCACCGTTCCGGAGGTACGCGTATCGAACCAGCCCAGCGGCAGGCGCTGAAGGTGACGGATGATCCGCTGCCGCAGCGAAAGCTGTAGCTCCGCGTCGGCCAGGTGGCTGACCATGCCCGACCCGACCGCGGTACTGAAGCTGACGAGCAGAGCCACCACCGCCAGGGCCACAATGGTCCAGACCCGGGAGGTGTCCACCTCGCCGGTCGACAGGGACGGCAGGAGAGCACGCGCAAGCTCAACGATCGCGATGAACGGGACCACTCCGGTCGCCGCACCGATCACGCTGAGCAGCACGATCCCCGCGAGGCTGCCGCGGACAGGTGCGAAGAAGTCATCGCGGGGGGCTCGTGCTTCGCCGCTTTCGGCGTGTTGCTGCCGCGTTGTCGCCATCGCCGTTCCTTCCGACCTCGCGGACGCTGTCAACCGTCGCATCGCTCATGACAACGATCACCAGGAAGCTACACCGAACACTGTTCTAATGCCAGACCCGGCTACGGTCGTGTGAGCCGCGCCCCATCGGCCGTCCGACTGATGTTCTGCCCGCCGTCTGCGAGGATGCCGACGTGCCGAAGCCCTCCTCGCCCCCGTTCCACGTGGGCCTCACACCCGCGCGGATCATCGACGTCGCCGTGGATCTCACCCGCGATTCCCACCTGTTCGGCTGGTCGATCCGAGACCTCGCGGGACGGCTCGACGTCGCGCCATCGGTCATCTACCACCACATCGGCGGCAAGGATCGGATAGCCCGTCATGTCGTTGAGCGTGTGCTCGAGCCACTGGCACCACCGCCTGCCAGCCCTGACTGGCAGGCATGGTTCCGCGAGCTACTCAACTCCATCTACCCTGCCGTCTCCGCGCATCCCGGCGTCGCCAAGTGGCTGCTCATGCACGGGCCGACCATCCCCTCGGTCATTCCCGTCGTCGACACCGGGATCAGCGTCCTGCAACACGCCGGGTTCGGTGACCGCGCCGGCCTGGCCTACGCCGCGCTGCTCAACAACGCCATGCTCAGCGTCTCGATCGGGGACGAACGCCTCATCCACGAGGACGATGGCCCACGCGACCATGCCGCGATGATGGAGGAGTTTCGCCTGGCCACTACCGACAGCCCGGGCGTCGCTGTGCTGACAGAGGTGCTCATCACCCCATTTGTCGAGAGCGACAGCGCCGCCACACACAACCGCGAGAGCTACTACCGTTTCGTCAACGACATCACCATCGCGGGACTAGCCGTCATGCTCACCGGGGCCTGACCCGCGCCCGGCTCAGGCCCCGGCGCCGTGCCGACCAGCACCCGCGGCGAACCGGGCCGCCCCGGCCACCGCATCAGCGGCCGACGACTCCATCCCAAACCCCAGCTCGGTCGCCAGCGCCGCCGGCTCCGGCAGCGCCGCCGTGGCCAGCACCGCCGCCCGATCGCCGCGCAGACAGGTCTGCGGGTGCCCGGCGAGCTCCGCGGCCAGCTGCTCGGCGGCCGTCCGCGCGGTACCCGGGGCGACCAGCCGATTCACCAGACCCATCGCGTACGCCTCGGGCGCGGGCACCGGACGGCCGGTGAGGATCAGGTCCATCGCCCGGCTCTCGCCGATCAGTCTGGGCAGCCGGAACGTCCCACCGTCGATCAGCGGTACGCCCCAGCGCCGGCAGAAGACGCCGAGCACCGCGTCGTCCTCGGCGACCCGCAGGTCGCACCAGAGCGCCAGCTCCAGCCCGCCCGCCACCGCGTACCCGGAGATCGCCGCGATCACGGGCTTGGACAGTGTCATCCGGGTCGGACCCATCGGGCCGTCCCCGTCCGGTGCGACACGGTTGCCGGTGGGGGTGCCGATCGCCTTCAGGTCGGCACCGGAGCAAAACGTGCCGCCCGCACCGCAAAGCACCGCCACCGCCGCCTCCGGGTCGGCCTCGAAGGCGCGGAACGCGTCGGCCAGCGCCTGCGCGGTCGGACCGTCCACGGCGTTCCGCGCCTGCGGTCGATCCAGGATCACAGTGGTCACCATCGCGGACCGTTCGACGCGTACGCCCATCGGCACAGCATGACGCGGCGGTGTCCGGCGCACCAGTGCCAGAGCCCGAACTCGGCGCTCAGGCTGGCATCGTCCCTGGATATCGGATTAGAGTGCTCAACGACTTGATCATGCGAGGTGCCCGCGTGAAGCGTGGCCGAACGCGGCGGGAGCCTGCCCGATGGACCTGTACGACGTCATCCACCGCCGCCGGGACGTGCGGGCGCAGTTCACCGGGGCGCCGGTGCCCACGGAGACCCTGGACCGGGTGCTCGCCGCCGCCCACGCGGCGCCAAGCGTCGGGTACTCGCAGCCGTGGGACTTCATCCTGGTCCGCGACCCGGAGTTGCGCCGGGCCTTCCACGAGCACGTCAGCGCCGAGCGGAAGGTCTTCGCCGCGACGCTGACCGGGGAGGCCGCCGAAAGATTCGCCGGCATCAAGATCGACGGGGTGCTGGAGTCCAGCCTGTCGGTCGTCGTCACCTACGACCCGACCCGGGGCGGGCCGGCGGTCCTCGGCCGGCACGCCATCGCCGACACCGGGCTCTACTCGGCCTGCCTGGCCATCCAGAACCTCTGGCTCGCCGCGACCGCCGAGGGACTCGGCGTCGGCTGGGTGTCGTTCTACCGGGAGGGGTGGCTCGCCGAGCTGCTCCGGATCCCGGCCGGGATCCGTCCGGTGGCCTGGCTCTGCCTCGGCCCGGTCACCCACTTCGAGGCGGTACCTGACCTGGCCCGGCACGGCTGGCGAAGCAAGCGCCCGCTGACCGAGGCCGTGCACACCGACCGCTGGGGCAGCGCACCCACATAGCGCCACACACCCCCACATGGGGCCGGCGCACCCACGTAGGACCACGCACCCAATAGGGTCGGCGCAGCCCGGTCCGGCCGGTGTCACTCCCGCCGGTGCCGGCCAGTCGGCAGCTCCCACTGCCGCCGCCCGGCCGTCACCGCCTTACGGCCGGTCCCGGCGCGAGCGGTCGCCGGGCGTCGGCGCAGGCCGAGCGCCGCGCCGATCTGCGCGCCGACGATGCTCGACACGGCGAGGACGGCCGAGACGGCGAGCGGCCGATTCACCCGGTCCGGATCGCCGGGACCAGCCGCCCCCACGGCCACGATCGGCACCTCCGCCGCCGGGTCCGGGGCGGTCTGACCCGGGGCGGCCTGACCCGAGGCGGTCTGACCCGAGGCGGTCTGACCCGAGGCGGTCTGACCCGGGGCGGCCTGACCCGAGGCTGTCGTATCCGTCGTGGACGCGTCCGAGACCGCCGTACCCGAAACCGCCGACTCCGCCGGTGGCGGCTGCGTCGACTGCTCGGCCGGTGCCGGCGCGGGCGGCCGGGGTGGGGTCGGGCGGGCGACCAGCCCTCCGGTGGCGTGCGGGCCGGGGCCACGATCGTGGGCCTCGGCGGGCAGCCGCAGGAGCTGGCCCGGGTGGATGCGGTCCGGGTCGGTCAGCCGGTTCAGCGTGGCCAGGCTCTGGTAGTCCTCGAAACCGTCCAGGTACCGCGCGGCGATCGATCCGAGGTAGTCGCCCCGGGCCACCCGATAGACCGGCTCCCGCTCCGACTCACCGGTCGGCGCAGCGGTTGGCACGGGCTTCGCCGCCTGCCGCACCGGCTCGGTCAGCGCGGCCGACACCGGTCCTTCCACCCGGGGTAGCGCCCCGCTGGCCGGCGCCGCAGCGGCTGCCGTCGCGACCGTGGGTGCCGTTGGGCCCACCACCACCGCCGCCGCGCTGGCCGCGACCGGACTGGCCACCAAGATCAATGCGACTGAACCGACCAGCGCGGCGGCGGCCCGCTGCTGCCGACCCATCCCCGGCAACCGGGGGGCCGGGCGACGGACGGCGAGGGCACCCAGCTCGACCAGCACCGAGAGGGTGAACGTGGCCCAGCCCGCCCAGCCGGCCACCGCCAACGCCCGGATGAAGAGCTGACCGTCGTCGCGGCTGGTCAACACGGTGCCGACCTCACCGAGGGTGGGCACCTGCGCCGGCAGCGGGTTACCGGCGAACGCGAGCAGCGCCACCGGGGCGCCGACCAGCAGCACACAGAGCAGAGCGAGCGCGCCGAACCCGGTGAGCACCCGTCCGAGGACACGAGCCGGTGTGGACATGGCGGCCTTCCTTCCTACGGTCCGCCGGTCAGCGCCCGAGCGGTCGCCTCCCCGGTGACGTTGACGGTGTCGTCGAAGCCGACGAGGCCGAGCAGCGACCTCTCGTAGGTGACGGTGACCCGCACCCGGACCACGGTCTCCCCGTCAACCACCGGGAAGCTGACGGTGTGGGTACTGGCACCGGCGGCGGCGAGATACTCGGTCACCGCCCGCCGCGCCTGCGGCTCGTCGATCCGCTTCGGCCCTCCCTCGATCGCGCTGACCAGATCGATCGACTGCCCCCCGGCACGGGCGGCCTCGCTGGCGAGGTTGTCGGCTCGTTGCAGCGCACGCAGCTGCCCGGCCCCATCGAAGGCGAGCGCCACAACGGTGAGTATTCCCAGGGCGGCGATTGCCAGGAAAACACTGACCCGGCCCGAGTCAGTGCGGCTCGAGTCGGTGCGGCCCGAGTCGTCCCGACGGGTGGGCACGGCGATCACTGGGGACACCCGCGGTACCACGCCCCCACTACCGTGACGTCGATGAAGGTAGCTGAGATCAGCAGATTCCCGATCAAGTCACTGCTCGGCGAGCGGCTCGACGACGTCGAGATCGAGCAGCGGGGACTCATCGGCGACCGGCTCTGGGCGGTCCGCGACGTCGAGGGCAAGATCGGCAGCGGCAAGAACACCCGCCGATTCCGCCGTATGCCCGGCCTGCTCCACCTTCGTGGGTACTTCGGCGAGCGCGTACCGACTGTGGAGCTGCCGGGTGGAGAAACGTTCGCCGCTGATGACCCGGCCGGACACGCCGCGGTCAGCCACGCCATCGGCAGGAACGTCACCATTGCCCGCGAGGCGGAAGTCCAGCACCACGACGAGGGACCCGTCAGCCTGATCACCACGGCCGGGCTACGCCAACTCGCCGCGATGACCGGAGAACCGGTCGACCCGGCGCGGTTCCGCGCCAACCTCCTCATCGACCTACCCGGCACCGGCTTCCTCGACGACAGCTGGGTCGGCCAGGACCTACAGGTCGGACCGACTGTCCTCCTGCGGCCACAGGCCCTGCAGACCCGCTGCATCATGATCAACATGGCCCAGGGCGACCTACCCGAGAGTGGCCGACTCCTCAAGGCCGTCGCCGAGCGGCCGGACCTGACCTTCGGTCTGTGGGCGACCGTCATCCGCGCCGGCCGCATCGCGGTGGGCGACGCCGTGACCGTGAACTCCCGCACGCTCATCACCGCCCACCCGTAGCCGAGTACGTCACCGGTGCGACTTCGACATTCACGAACCCGAGAGCTCTACTCCGGTAACGGTCCAGGGGCGAGGTGAAGCTGGCCGACACCCGGCGGCTGCCCGGCATCCCCGGAATCGTGTCCAGCCGCAGGTCGGACAGGTCGACGGTGCAGGAGAGCCGAACGGTCACCGAGGCCTGCTGGCCGATCGGGCTCCGGAACGCGGCGGCGAAACTGGTCGCCTGGCCGTTGACGGTGCCGGTGAGGTCGACTGTTGGCGTACTCGTGCAGTTCAGACCGCGCCAGTCGAGCTGCCGGACGGCCGCCTCCCGGGCCCGCTCACCGGCGGTGTCCGCGTCACGGGAGATGGAGGCGGCGCGTGCGGCGTCGTGCGCCGCCGCCTCGACGGCCTCGGCCGCGACCGCGGTACGCCCGGCGACCCCGGCGAGGACCATCAGCGCGATGAAGGCCGGTGCGAGGATCGCCGCCTCGACGGAGACCGACCCGCGGTCACGCTTCGGGTCGCCGCGTCGACCGGGGTGCCGGATCACGGCTCCGTCCACCGTTCCACCGTCCCGTGTGCGCTCTCCCGTACCGGGAAGTCGACGCCGGGCACGACGGAGAGCGAGCGGCCGCGGACGGTGCAGGTCACGTCGGTCGCGTCGGTCTGACAACTCGGTCCCGGAGAGTCCCAGTCGACCAGCCAGCCACCGGCCGCGGCGAGGAAGCGTCGCGCCCGGTCCGCACCCGCGTCCGGCGGGGCGTTGAGTACCCGCTGCGCGTTGACCCCGCTCTGCGCCGCGTGCAACGCCGTCGATCGGGCGATGAACACGGCGGCCACCTGGATCGACCCGAAGAGCAGCAGAAAGATCACCGGCATCACCACCGCCAACTCCACCGGGTTGGCGCCCCGGTCCGTACCGCCGAGCCGTCGGCGCAGAGCGGCACGAGTGACCATTGCCGACATCGGATCAGGGCGCGGTGGGAATGGCGTTCATCCAGCCCTCCGCCCTGGTGGCGACAAGCGCCGTGACGGTGATCGCGGCGGCCACCAGACCAAAGATGATCACAGCGGTGGGGACTGGGCTGTCCCCCCGCTCGCCGTCGGAGCGCAGCTCGGCCAGGCGCGCGACCAGCGCGGCCTGAAGGTGGGTGAACAGGGACATGGCGGGCTCCTTGTCGGACGGTCGTCAGAGGCGGGCGAGGAACGGGTAGGTCGCGAAACCAAGCAGTACGAAGACGAGCAGGGCACCCGGGATATCCAGTCGGCCGGTCACCCCCTCCGCCCGAGCCAGGTTGTCGGTGCGGATCTGGTCGCGTAGCGAGTCGGCACGGCTGCGCAGGGTCTCGTGCACCTGCGCACCCTCGCTGCCCGAGGAGCGCATGATCGCGCCCACGTCACCGAGCTCGGGAATGCCGATCTGGTCGGCGAGCTCCCGCAACTCGTCCCAGGGCGAGTGCATCTGTAGCTGGGCGAGGCGCAGCGACTCCCGGATCCGGTCGAATACCCAACCGTCGCAGACCTCCGCCGCGCGCTCCAGCGACTGCACCGGCCCGTGCGCGGCCGAGAGCTGCAACGCCACCAGATCCAGATAGGTGCAGACGGCGGCCCGGAACTCGCTGCGGGCCGCCTCCGCCTTGGTCAACACCGCGCGGTGTGCGAGCCACGCGCAGACCAGCGCCAGGCCGAGACTGCCCAGCACCGGTACGGCCACCGGCAGCCCAACCCCCGTGACGGCGAACGTAACGCTGAGCAGGGTCGGCGAGGCGAGCCCGATCAACGCGGAGAGCAGCAGCGACAGGGCGTACTGCTCGGGGGTTCGGCCGAGCAGGGCGAGCTGTTGGTGCGGTGGACGCAGCCACCGGGCGAGCTCGGTCAGCCACTCCAGCCGGTGGTCGGCGGGCCGGGCCGGGTGGGACCCCGACGGCTGGTGCAGCCGCCGCAGCGCGGGACCGAGTGCCGGGGTCGCCGGAAGGAGCTCCCGGACCACCAGGAAGACCCCGAGCCCGCCCAGCGCCCCGGCGGTCACCGCGATGGTCAACAGCCAGTTCGTCACGCCAGCACCTCCGGCGATTCGGGCGCCCGCAGGAAACGGACCGGCCGCTGCGGCTGACTCATCGCGCGAACCCAGGCCAGCAGGACGACGAAGGCCACCCCGAGCACCGCCATCACGAACTGTCCGGTCGGGGTGCCGTACGGGCGGATGTAGTCGGTGTTCAGCAGCCCGTACGCGAGCACCGCCAGGGTCATGCCGGTGAGGAAGCGGACCGCGAACCGGGGCTGGGTGCGTTTGGCCTCGATCTCCCGACGGGTGGCTACCTCGGCGCTGGCGGCTGACGCGATCGAGCCGAGTACGTCGCCGAGGCGCTCACCCCGGTCGGTCAGGTGCAGAATCAACGCCGCCACCACCTGGTCGCAGACCGGGTCGGCGATCTCGTCGGCGAAGGCCAGCAGAGCGGGACGGGCCAGCCAGCCGGCCTGAAGACGGGCGGCGAGCAGTCGCACCTCCTCCTGGATCTCTTCTGGTGCGGTGGCGACGGTGCCGGTGATCGCGGCTTGCAGGCCCTGCCCGGTGGCCGAGATGTCCTTGAGTCGTCGGGTCCACTCGCCGACCGCCTCGATGCGGCCGATGGCTCGTTGCTCGGCCCGGCCCACCGAGAAGAGCCAGGGCGTGCCGGGAACCGCGACGGCGACCAGCAGGCCGACCACCGGGAGCCCGGTCAGCAAAAATCCCAGCGCGCCGGCGAACACCGCGCCGGCCAGCAGCAGCTGGTGGACGCGCCGCTCCTGCGGCGTGGCGCCGAAGCCAAGCCAGCTGATCCCGCGCCCGGCTCCGGGGCCCGGCCCGGGTGGACGGCGGGTGCCGACGATCGCGACGACGGCCAACAACAGCCCGGCCACGCAGGCGGCGCCGGAGAGCACCGCGACGAGTTCGATGTCGACCGCGGCGTTCATCGTTGGGCCAACCGAGTCTGCCGGGGGCGTCGCCACGCGCCGCTGCCCGCCTCGATCCACCGGCTGAGCAGTCGGGTGTCGTAGCCGACCCGCAGGAGCTGCGTGCGGGTCCGCTCCGGTAGGTGCCGGGGCACCGCCCGCCCGTCCGGGCCGGGCCCGAAGACCGTGGTGGTGGTGATCCGGTCGCTGTCGCCGACACCGATCACCTCCTCGATGTGGGAGACGAAGCGGTGCTTACGACCGCCGATCGCGGTCTCGTCCTCAATGGTGACGTAGACGATCAGGTCGAGCGCGTTGCTGGCCATCCGACGGGCCTGGTCAACGGTCATCTCCCGGCCATGCGCCAGGGCCAGTTCGATGATCCGGTCGCCGACGCCGGCCGGCGTGCGGGCGTGGATCGTGCACATCGAGCCGCGGCTGGTGGTCATCGCCTGGAGCATCGGCACGATCTCCCGGGAGCGGACCTCGCCGACGATGATCCGCAGGACCCCCATCCGCAGCGACACCGGGATGAGGTCGGCGATGCTGACCTCACCGGCGGGGCGGCCGTCCGGCCCGCGTTCGCCATGCCCCTCGCGGGCCTCGAAGCTCATCACCGCCCGGTGCTGGTCGCCGCGGCGGGCCGGTAGCAGCTCCCGGCTCTCCTCGAGCAGCACGTACGGCTCATCGGCCGGGATCTCGTTCATCAGGGCCCGGATGACGGTCGTCTTACCCGCCCCGGCCAGGCCGGCAACCATGATGTTCAGGCCAGCGCGCAGGGCGGCGCGGAGGAAGTCGCGCAGCAGCGGGTCGAGCATCTCGTCCAGGTCGGCTCGGCCGCCGGCGAGGTCGTCCAGCCCCACATCGAGCGTGTTGTGCTTTCTGATCACCGCGTAGGGGCGGTGGCTGACCAGGAACACCGCGGCGAGCCGGCTTCCGTCGGGCAGTTGCAGGTCGAGGGTGGGCTTGGAGGTGGAGAGCGAACGTTCGGTGGCGCCCGCCCGCCGTGCCGCCGCCTGCAGGATCTCCACCAGTTCGTCGTCGCTGTCGGCGATCGGCTCGATCCAGTCAACCCCGCCGCCGCGCCGGGTGACGCGCACCTGGTCGCAGCCGAGGATGTGTACCTCTTCGATGCTCTCGTCCACCAGCAGGGTCTGGAGCCGGCCGAGCCCGGCCAGCTCGGCGGTCACCTGGTCGAGCAGGAGCCGTTCCTCGTCGGCGGTGAGCGGGGTGCCGGCCCGACGGACCGCGTCGGCGTACGCGGAGACGACCGTGACCGCCAGCCGGGCGCGCTCGGTGTCTTCGGCGTCGGGGTCGAACTCCCGGCCGCGCTGCCAGTGGGTGAGCCGTTCGCTGAGCTCTCGGCGCAGTTCCCGGACGACCTGGAAGTCGACCCGGGGGCGGGGCGGTGGCTCCGATTCGGCGGCAGCGGGCCGGTGCTGCCGGCCGTTCGACGGGGCCAGCGGGGGTGCGGTCGAGGTGGCGGTCGGCGCGGCGGTTGGGGGGTGCCGCCGTGGGTCGGCGGAGACCGGTTCAAACCGCATTCGGCACCTCCTGCGTCACCGGCCAGGCCAGGCGGGCCCGCCGCCGGTCCAGCAGCGCCCCGATCGGCACCTCCAGCTCGCTGGCGGCACGCAGCAGCGGCCGACCGACCCGCACGGTCCCACCGAGGGTCAACACCTCGGCGGTACGGGGGTCGTGCGGCAGCCGCGCGATGACCGGTAGCTGCAACGCCTTGCTGATCTCGCCACGCCCGTGTCCGCCGCCGACCAGCAGCAGCCGCAGCGCGCCCGGGGCGACCCGGTGCTCGGTGAAGTCCCGCTGGATCGCCCGGACCAGCGCGCGGGTGGCGGAGACCTCCGGCAACCGCGCACGGGTGACCACCAGCACCACCGAGGCGGCGCGCAGAAGCGGCCAGGGCGGACCGGGCACGTGCAGGCGACCACAGTCGACGAGGACGTCGTACGGCGGGTCGCCGTGGTCGAGTTCGGTGAAGAAGTCGGCGAACCGCTGCCACAGCGGGGTGACGCTGCCGGCCTGGGCGGGGTCGACGACGCCGGGCAGCAGCAGCCGCTCCCGTTTCGGCGCGTCCAGGTCGACCAGCTGCGACCAGAACGTCGCCTCCAGGTTGCCGTCCCGCAGCTCCCCGACGGCCAGCTCACCGATGCCCCGGGGCCCGTCGAGCGTCCCACCGAGGAAGCCGGCGAGCAAAGACCCGCCCGCCGGGTCGCACTCGGCGAGCACCAGCCGCCGGTGCCAGGTCAGGGCGCAGGCCAGCGCCGAGGTGGTGACTCCCGGCGAGCCCTTCGCGGCGACCAGCGCGATGATCGCCATGCTCAGGCCGCCTCGGTGAGCACGACGGCGATCCGGTCCTGGGCCACCAGCGCCGCCACCGCCGGCACGTCCCGCACGGCGAGTGCCAGGTAGACCACCATCTCGTCGTCGTTTCCGACGATGCTGGCGTCGATCACGGTGGCCTCGAATCGGGTCGCCGTGGTGGTCGACCGGTCGTCGTTGCCGGCCGGGGTGCTGACCAGGGACACCTTGTCCCCGGGGTGTAGCCGGCGAGCCGGCGCCTGGGCCAGCTCCAGCCCCACCGAGAGCTGCTGCTGGCCGGGGGCGAGCAGCGGTTTGTCGGTGAGTTGCTCCATGGTGAGCAGCGTTCCGGGGACGAGCGACACCTTCGCCCGTTTCCCCACCACGTCACCCTGCTGCCCGGCTGGCACCGGGGAGAGCCCCGCCCCACCGGCGACCTGCACGGTCACCAGGTCGTCGGCGCTGACCACGCGGCCGACCTCGACCGGCCGGGCCACCGCCAGGTAGCTGCCGGTGGCGCGGACCGCGTTAACGGCGAAGGCTGAGCCGAGGCCACCGAGGGCGATCAGGAGGACGGCCAGGCCGAGGAGGCCGGGGCGCATCCGGCGCTGCCGGACCACCTTGGGCGGGGTGATCGGGGCGTCGGCTGTCGCCGCTGCGTTGCTGGTCGCAAGGCTCACTGGGTTACCACCTGAAGCTCATCAATGTCGATCGTCACGATGCCGCTGGTCCGGGTGATCTCGAAGCTGCCGCTCTCGCCACCGCCGCTCCAGCTCACCGTCCAGTGCGTGGCCGCCTGGATCTGGTACGTGCCGGGCTCCGGGTAGCCGCTGTGGTAGCCGCAGTCCGGGGAGCGTTTACCGGCCAACGGGCTCTCCGACCGGTACGCCGTTCCGGCACCGGAGCAGGTCACCTCCGCGCCGTTGCCCATGTCCCAGGTCACCTGGTCGACCTCCGCCGCGATGGAGACGGTCAGACCTCGGTCGGTGGCGGAGGCCTGTTGCGGGCCGAAGTAGTGACGGGGCTGGCCGGGCTGGGCCGTGCTGGCCCACATCCAGACCGGTAGGCCGACCAACCCGGGGCCGATGTGCCGGCGGGGCGCGACGGCCACCCTCGGCGGGAGCAGGTCGATCGAGGCGAGCGCCCGTCGGGCCAGTTCCGCCGGGTCGGGCGGGGTGCCGAAACCGGGCGGTGGGGCATCGCGCAGTTCCGTCCGCTGCGAGCCGAGGTCACCCCCGTTGCAGGTCAGCAGATACCAGTCGAAGCCGTCCGGGGTGCCCTCCGGCCGGGGCTCGATCAGCTTGTAGTAGCAGCCGTCGCCGTTGTGGAACCAGCCGAGCACCTCGTCGTAGCAGGGGACGACCCGGCCGTTCCACTGGCACGTCCCGCCGGCACCGCCCCCGCCGTCACCGGGGCCACCGTCTCCCGGGTCACCGCCACCGCCGGGGTCGTCGTCCCAGACGTCGCAGGTGGTCTGCCCGGGTGGGCAGATCACGTCCGGCGGGTCGGCGCGGCCGGCGGTGGGTACGGCTACCGCCGCCAGCCCGAGGGTAAGGAGCGCTGCCAGCCCGAGGGTGATCAGCGCCGGCAGCGGGGTACGGCGCGACCGGACGGCCCGGGTCAACACGGCTGGTCCTCGTGGGAGGCGCCGGCATTGATCAACCATCGACCGTCCGGATATCGGGTCACGGTCGCGGTGGCCAGGTGCCGGGTGCTCTGGCTACCGGGCACGACCCGCTTGTCTTCCGCGTAGACCAGCTGCCAGCCGGTCGCGTCCAGGCAGTCCTGGATCTCGACGGTGGGCGGGACATTCGCGATGTCGACGGCGGTCACGACGGGGTCCGAACGGAGTGCGCCGATGCGGACAGCGCCGTGTTCCTTGGCTGCGCGGAGGGTGTACCGGACCCGGGTCAGCAACGGGTCGGCCAGGTAGGTGGTGAGTTCCGGGTGGTGCGGGTCGCTGGCGCCACTCGCTTCCCGGGTCACGGCAAGATATCCGGAATAGGCGGCGAGCGCGGCTTTCCGAGCGTTTCGCTCGCCCGCTTCCCGCGATGTCGGGGCGGGTTGATCAATCGCGCCCGCCACCTCGACAGGCTCTTCGCGGTCGGTGCCGCAGCCGGTCACGGCACCCAACAGCGCGCCCACCGCCAGGTACGCCGCCGCGCCCTTGACCTGCCTTCCTCCCACTGTCTCGCCCCTCCTCGTCGACCTCCCCCGGGCGGTTGCCACCCGGGGAATCCGGACATGCGGAAGCGCGGCCGGATGCCACCATCCGGGCCCCATACAAGGCATCCACATTTACTGTTAGTGGCTTGTAAGAAAGATGACTCCCACCCCGCCCGCAGTTTCTTGATCGAAGGGTTGCCGGGGTTGCATTGCACTCAATTGGCGAGCATAGGCTGACGACAGCCGATGCAACAGGGGCAATTCAGGTGAACACGCTCAGTAGTGGTAGGGGGTGGTCGCCGATGCTGGCGTCCCCCCACTGCCGACACACCGCCCCGGCGCACCCGACGCCCGGCCGGACCACCCCGACGACAGACCCAGGCCAGGAAGCCCGCTACCAGAAAACCAACCAGTTGTTACTCTGCGTACTCAGCCGATGGAGATCGACATGTCGGTGACCATCTCCAGCCACACCCACCCCCGCTCGCTGCTGGCCATGCTCACGCTCACCCCGGTGCTGCGGCTCGCCGCCGTGCGGCACGCCGTACCCGTGGGGGTCACGGCCCGGCTCGGCTGCGACGCCTGCGGTGCCCCGATCGGCCTGGCCCAACCGGGGCCGGCGATCGGGCCGCGCGCCCGGTGCGGCGGGTGCGGCACGCGGGTCGGCCCACCACCCGGCTCGGTGGAGGTCGCCGTGCTCGCCGCCGGCCTGGCGCTGCTCCTGGCCGGCCCACCCGTCATCGAGCTGGCCGCGGCGGCCTGGTGGCTCGGCTGGGCGGTACCGCTCGCGTTCGTTGACGCCGCGGTGCACCGACTGCCGGACCGACTCACCGGCCCCGCCGCGCTCGGCACCTGGCTGCTGCTCGGCCTGGCCGCGACCCTCGACACCGGGTACGCCCCCTGGCTGCGCGCCACCGCCGCCGGGCTCGGCCTGGGCCTGCTCTTCGCCACCAGCACCCTCCTGCTCGGCCGGCGCGGCTTCGGCCTCGGCGACGCCAAACTCGCGGTCGGCGTGGGCCTGCTCCTTGGCTGGCACGGCTGGCCCTTCCTGGTTCTGGGGCTGCTGCTCGCCTTCACCTTCGCCGCCGTGACCGCCCTGGCGCTGCTCGCCACCGGGCGGGCCCGCTGGTCCAGCCACCTGCCCTTCGGCCCGTTCCTCCTGCTCGCCACCCCGACCACGCTCCTGCTCACCGGCTGACGGGTTGAGCCCGGGCCGGCCTCGGCCACCACGACGACGAAGCGCTCGCCCCCGTGGAATCCGCCAGGTGGGGACGAGCGCAGGTCGGGTCGAATCCGGTTCGGGATGACATCGGTGGTGCCGTGGTGGGTCAGCCGCGGTCGGGAAGCTGGGCGACGAACGCCGACCAGGCCCGGGGCCCGAACACCAGCGCCGGCCCGGTCGGGTCCTTGGAGTCCCGCACTCCCACGATGCCGGGAAGGTTGCCGGCGACCTCGATGCACTCACCGCCGCTCGTGCCGCTGCGAGTGGACTTCTTCCAGCGAGCGTTACTGAGGTTCATGCAGGCACTCCGCTTCCTTGATCAGCGCGACCGATGAGACTTGCGGGAGGGCGACGCCCCGCACACTCTCCCACCTGGTCTGGAGGGTCGCTACCCCCTCCTCGTTGGTGACAACCTCGCCGGCAAGTTGGTCTTCCAGATGTACGACCCGGCTCCCGTCCGGGAGCATCGCCAGGGCGAGAGGGCCGGAGAGCCCCGCGATCCACCCAGGTGTTGCCGTCCCGGAGCTGCAACAACAACCGACCCTGAGGATCAACCAGGATCACGCCCGCGATTCGTACGTCCACTCGCGCCACCATGCACGCAGCCTAATCTGGCTGGACTCTAGGAAAGCTGATGTCCGAACACGACACAAGGCTTGAGGAGACGCGAATTCCCGCCTACGTTTACACCCGCGCGCCGACCACGACGGTGACTGCCTCCAATGCGCCCCACGGGTGGCAGGGCCGCTGCCGTCTCCAGGACAGGCGGGGAGGTAACGCACATGCGGAGGTCTACCTGCGCGGTGACGAGGTGAGCCGCATCCTCCCGTTCATCGCGGGCGGCGCTCTCCTCGGTGCGGTAGCCGGGCTCTCCTTCGGCCTGGGCAACTACACGGCCGCCTGGATCGTTTGGCTCCTGTACTTCGGCGTGGTCGAAGTGACGGCCGTGTTGAACAGCCGCGACGGTGACACGCTGTCCGAGCACGTCTGGTTGTGGTTCGGCACGCAGCGCCGCAAGCCCGGCGAGCCGGCCCGGAAGGTCACGGGCTGGGTGTGGCTACGGCGGTTCGCGCTGCTGGCGTTCGTGACCTGGCTCGCCCTTCACTTCCTCACCGGGGGCCTCGTCTGATCCGATACGACCAGCTCGACATGATGCCAGGGGAATCACCGCTCGGGCCGGGCGGTGGAGGTGTCGCCTGGTTCCCGGATCCCAACGGAAACACCTTCGCTCCGGGAGCCGACATCTGACGGCTATCCCATGATCCAATTCCGTATATCCGAGAACACCTCGGCGCTTCCAAGAGTAGCTATGACAGCAGAACGCTGAGCCGAACCACGGAGCCAAGCGCAACCCGGACGAATGGACTCATCACTGCCGCACCCATGCCAGAGAAGCACGAAAAAATAGCTCAACCCGCGCACCAATTGAAGCCAGTCGCACCCCACATAATCAAAGACCACGGGCTGGGAAATCGCCGGTGCCTCAAGCCCTGGCCGGCATTCATGCTGGCCAGGGCTGCTGTCCAGGTCGTCGGCCCGGAGGCACCATGGACACCGGTTCCGCTCTGTGCCGCGCGATCGGCGGCATGAGCGGGTCATTCTGCTCGTCGGTCAGCTTCGCGACGCCGGATGGAGATGGCTGCGCAGGAAGGCGACTATCTCGCGGCGCGCTGGCCGGGCGGCCGGCACCACGCCCGGAGTGCTCAGGAATGTGTGGGTGGCCCTCGGGTAGCAGGTCAAACGGGTGTCGGTGCCGTCCTTGCGAAGCCGCTCGGCATAGTGGTGCCCCTGGTCGGCCAGCGGATCCAGCGCGGCTGTGACGATCAGTGTGGGTGGTAGTCCGGCGAGGTTCTCGAACTTGACGGGTGACACACTGCGCGGGTCGAGGGCAGGTGGCACGCTCAACGTGCGGGTTGCGCGCAGCCGGGACGCCGAGAGAGTGGGGTTGTCGGCATTCTCCGTGATGGAGGAGTACTTGGTCATGCTCTCGGTCCAGTCCGTGCCCGGGTAGATCAGCGCCTGCGCGCGCAGCGGCGGGCCCTCCTTACGGGCACGCAAGGCGACAAGTGCGGCGATCGTGCCACCCGCGCTCTCGCCCATGACCGCGACGGCTGCGGGGTCGATGCCCCAATGGGTACTGTCGTCAACGAGCCGGACCACGGTGTCGTAGCCGTCGTTGATCGGCTGGGGCAGCTGGTGCTCCGGGGCGAGGCGATACTCCACCGAGACGACCACTGCCGGGCACCGGGCCGCAAGGTTGCTGTTGAGCCAGTCGTTCTGCGCGGCGGTGCCCGCGAAGAAGCCTCCGCCATGGAATGAGACGACCAGCGGCAGGCGTCGGCTCGTGTCCTTCGGACGGTGTACCCGCAGCATCAGACGGCGACCTGGAAGATCGACCGAGGTTTCCTCGATTCGCGCGCGGCGGTCCGGCAGGCCGGTGATGATTCGCGCGGCACGAGACGATGCCACGTGGTTGGCCTTCTTTCGCGCGGCGATCACTTGATCGTCGGTCATAGCCGACCAGTCCTGGGTGTCCCTGAGGATTCGGGTGCCCAGTGGAGCCTTGCCTCTCATGGTGTCCTCCGGATGCAGACGCTATGAGCCCACTGTCACAGTCGGTGCTCGCCGGTGGATTGGACGAATGTCAGGCACGGACTACAGACCGACTGGCGTCAGGGCTGGGCTGGCCAGGCGACATCGTCAACGGCGAGGAACGGGGCGCTTGCCACGGTCGCCGGCGTCGCTCCGGTGAAGGTCATGACGTCGCGATGTAGGTGGGACTGGTCGGCGTAGCCGCTGTCCGCCGCCACCTCTGCCGCGCCGTGGCCCGCGGCGAGGCGATGAGCCGCATGGTCGAACCGGATGAGTTGGGCGGCGCGCTTGGGGGTGAGACCGATCTGGGACCGGAACCGGGCCCACAGCCGTTTACGGCTCCATCCGACCTCGGCCGCCAGCCGCTCGACCCGCACCTGTCCACGGCTGGCCACCATCCGCCTCCAGCAAAGGGCCACTTCCGCATCGACCGCGCGGCCCGCGTCATAGCGTCTGGCCAGCGCTACCTCGGCGATCACGAACCGGTCGTCCCAGGATCGGGTGGCGCGCAGCCGCTCCTGGATTCGCGCGGCGTCGCGCCCCCAGAGGTCGTCGAGGGCTGTCACGGCCCCACTTAGCCCCAACACGGGGCCCAGGACCGCGTGCGCAATCACGGGCGACAGCCGCACCTGAAGGCACGCGAAGCTTCCGGCCTGGCCTCGTCCTCGAGCACCATGGGGAGGCGCGAGTCCGGCCGTGACACAACCTCGCTGTTGCTGGCCACTGCCGTCCTCGACGACAAGTGGCTGGTCGCCGAGGTCGAAGATCACCATGAGCGCGGGGTGTGGCACAGCTTCGATCTCGACGACGGCGTCAGCCCGATCACTGAACCCCGCCATAGTGGCCCCTGCCAGCCGACCCGGCCGTGATGGGACCGCGATATCCCAAGCAGGCGAGCCGACGCGGGCTGGCTCGACAGATCGCACGCCACCATGGTGACACCTCAAATGGCACCGGATCGAACCGTCCGCTCATCGGCCTCTCCGGACACGGTCGTGTGGCAGCCCCAGTCGTCTTGACTCCTGACGCACCATCTGGCTCTCTACGAGACCGGGCCGTGGTGGGGTCAGCAGTCACAATCCGGACGCAGATTAGGCGATCCGCCGGACATCACTGCCTTGGTCGAAGGTGATCCATCTCCGGGGTTCTCGGCGGCGTCGGCCGTGAGCGGATGCCCGGTGCTCGGGCGTACCGGCTCAGGGGCGCGACCTCGTTGACCTCCAAGATCGCGGTTCTCGATCTGGCGCACCCGACCAGGCGCGACCCCATCGGCTCGGCTACCTGCCACTGGGCAAGCGAGATGCTTTCGCTCCTTGGCAAGTTGGTATGCGCTGATCCATGCTTCAGTGCGGGCGCGTTCCACCTCGAGCGCGTCGTCGTCTCTATCGTGCAACTCGGCGCGGATGTCGTCCCAATCATGGAAGTCACCCATCAGCCTTCCCAAAATTTTCTTTCGAAGGCAAGCCAGCCTCGTATGCGAACCTCGGTGACCAGAATCGCCTTCTCATACCATCGCATCCAGTTCTCGGCCGCCCTATTGCCGGCGATTTCCCACCCCGCGCCGGCGATTTCCGCGGCACGTCGTCAGGGCTACGCAAGTCATAGTTTTGGCATGCCGGCTAGGTAGTCCGAAGCCAGCCAGAGCGGCAAACCTGCCGGATGGTCCGCACCTGTTGCAAGCACCTACTACCCTGCGGTGGCGGGTGCGCTACGTCCGGAAACCATTGAAGGAAGTGACTAATTGACGGTTGAGATGTGGGCAGGCTTACCCTCCGGCTTCCTTGCAATTATCGCCACACTACTCGGAACGTACTTGGGCGGAAGAGTCGCGAACAATTCCCAAAGGAAGCACTATAGACTTGCAGGACAAAGCGAGGCATGTGCGTCCTTACTCAAGGAATACTCTCGCGTCTACCTTCAACTCCTGTCAGCAGCACGACAGTCGGACCGCAAGCCGGAGTCCGAGACCACAAAATGGGTCGACTGGGCACCCTGGAACCAAGCAATCTCGGTGGTTAACCTCACGTGCAATTCGGAAATCGTCCAGGCCGCCCATGGCCTTGATGCAGCGTTCTGGGAAGTCAGCCTGGCCCTCATGCAAGGCAAGCTTGATCAACAGCGCTGGCACAACTGGGCCGCTCTCCCTGAGAACGCGAAGCTCAAGTTTACTAATGTTGTGCGTTCTCAGTTGGGTTATGCGCAGCAACCACTGTCCAAACTCTCAGGTAGACCACCCCTACCCCAGGCAACAACTTTTCTGAACGAGTCAACGATGATCGGCGAGCGACATGGAGAATAACTGGAGGCCACGCGCATAATTCGCCATCCCGCCCGCACTCCGGCAGGGAACTGCGATATAGATCGCAGCATAACAAGTGACAGCAAGGGAACATTCAGCCCTCCCCAACCGACCACCCTCTGCCATTCGACTGAGAGGTTATAGACACTAATTAGTGCGGGTCGGCTACGAGTAGCTGCCCGTCAAGAAATCTGCGTCGCTCGTTCCAGTTGGGAGGGGTTTCCAGCTCCAGGGACTCCTGTCGCACCTCCAACCAAAGTTCCGCAGGCGCCTCTGTTTCAAAGCGCTTAACAGAAAATGTCCGCCCCGGATACCGCTGAAAGCAACCGAGCACTCCAAGTTTCAGCCAAGATACGGCCAAGCACAACGCATGCCTGCACCCACCTTTCGCCCGACTCCCTCCAGTGACAAAACAACTGGTCGAACTAAAATCGATTGTAGCTATTCGCCACCTCAGATCATGTGAGCGACGGCCAATCAGCATGCTCGTCAGCAAAAGGAATTCTAAGACGGTCAGAAATTTTTGCTCAACATGGCCCTCCAACGCAAGGAAGACCGCACCGTGCAACAACACTAGCCGCGGCCAGAACAAACCACGCGTAGCTCAAGGCCGTACGACCTGCGGTACGCCGCCGTGTCGCTATGACTCAACGCGGGGTGCCGGGTACCCGGGTTCACGCAATGGGCCGGCACAGCGTGCATGTGCTGGTGAGGTCTACGCCTCGTGCGTCGACGGCCAGGATGAGGCCGCCCGGAGGCGGACCGAGGGGACGCTAGGCACCCGACGATCAGGCCGAGAAGGCGTCGGATGGCGCCGACACGTAAACGACACGACCAGTGAGACTGACTCACCACCGACAAACACGCCCCTGATCAGCGTTCGTGCTGGTCAGGGGGCGTTTTTACTGTCCAGGTGAGCGGAGGGTGTGGGATTCGAACCCACGAAGACATCACTGCCTTACCGGTTTTCAAGACCAGCGCCATCGGCCACTAGGCGAACCCTCCCGGCGCACCACCCCGCGGGGCGGCGACCGTGCCCAGTCTGCCACGCCGGTCCCGCCGATGGGCAAGCACGCCCACCCACAGTTCGTCCATAGTGGTTGTGAGCAGTATGGGCTCCCGGGCGAGGACCGGCGTCGGGTAGACAGGAACCATGCACGCGATCACGATCCAGGAGTTCGGAGGACCCGACGCGTTGGTCTGGACCGAGGTGCCCGACCCGGAGCCCGGCCCCGGCGAGGTGATCGTTGACGTACGGGCCAGCGCGGTCAACCGGGCTGACGTACTGCAACGAAAGGGTTACTATCCGCCGCCGCCAGGTGCGTCCCCGTACCCCGGGCTGGAGTGCTCCGGGGTGATCAGCGCGATCGCCGACGACGTGCCCGGTTGGGCGGTGGGTCAGCCGGTGTGCGCGCTGTTGGCCGGCGGCGGGTACGCGGAGCGGGTGGCGGTTCCCGCCGGTCAGCTACTGCCGGTGCCCGGCGGCGTGGACCTGGTTGACGCCGCGGCCCTGCCCGAGGTGGCCTGCACGGTCTGGTCAAACGTGGTGCGAAAGGCTCGGCTGGCCGCCGGGGAGACGCTGCTGGTGCACGGCGGCGGCAGCGGGATCGGCACCTTCGCGATCCAACTCGGGTCGGCCCTCGGGGCGACAGTGCTGGTGACCGCGCGGTTGGCCAAGCACGACCGGCTGCGGGCGCTCGGTGCCGCCCACCCGATCGACTATCGGGAGCAGGACTTCGCCGAGGAGGTTCGCCAGGTCACCGGTGGCCGGGGCGCAGACGTCATCCTCGACATCATGGGCGCGGCCTACCTGGGGCGAAACGTGGCCGCGCTCGCCACCGACGGCCGGCTGATGCTGATCGGCCTGTTGGGCGGCCGGAAAGCGGAGCTGGATCTCGGTGCGCTGCTGGCGAAGCGGGCGACGGTGGCCGCGACCACCCTGCGCTCCCTCCCGCCCAGCCAGAAGGCGGAGATCGTCGAGGGCGTACGCGAGCAGGTGTGGCCGCTGATCGCGGCCGGTAAGGTCCGCCCGGTCGTGGACCGCCGGCTGCCCATGACCGACGCGGCCGAGGCCCACCGCCTCGTCGAGTCGAACGAGCACGTCGGCAAGGTGCTGTTGACCGTCGGCTAACGCCGCACCGCCAGGCGCGCACCGGGGCCCTCGTCGGCGACCTGGTCGCCCGGGTTGCTGAGGGTGCAGCGGCGCAACGACAGGCACCCGCAGCCGATGCACCCGTCGAGGTCGTCCCGGAGCCGGGTCAGGAGCGTGATCTTCTCGTCCAGCCGGTTCCGCCACAGCTTGGAGAGCTGGGTCCAGTCCTCCGGGGTCGGGGTCCGGGCGGCCGGCAGGGACTCGAGCGCCTCCCGGATCTCGTCCAGCGAGATGCCGACCTGTTGGGAGATCCGGATGAACGCCACCCGGCGCAACTCGCTGCGCGCGTACCGGCGCTGGTTGCCGCTGGTGCGGTCGGCTCGGAGCAGCCCGATCTGCTCGTAGTAGCGCAGCGCGGAGGACGCCACCCCGCTGCGCGCGGCGAGCTGACCGATGGTTAATGACTCCTGCATCACGTCACCTTGAGCTGAAGTTGGCTTTAAGTTGCAGGCTAGCCGCATGACAGCCATCACGACCACCGCGACAGTCGCCGAGGCCGCCGCGCCGCTCGACGGCCGACAGCCGGTCGCCCCCCTGCTGGAGCGGGTCCGGGCCGGCCGGGAGTTCGGCACGAACGTCTACTCCACCGTCGACGTGCTCCAGGTGCTCTACCATCGCGTCCTGCGGGTCCACCCGGCGACCGTCGACGAACCGGACCGGGACCGGTTCCTGCTCTCCAAGGGGCACGCGGTCGCTGGGTACTACGCGGTGCTCGCCAGCGCGGGGTTCTTCCCCACCGACTGGCTCGACGACCAGGGCGGGCCGACGAGCCGGCTCGGCGACCACCCCGACCGGATGCTCGTGCCCGGAGTGGAGATCGGCTCCGGTTCGCTCGGCCACGGCCTCGGCCTCGGCGTCGGAACCGCGCTCGGGCTACGGGCCCAGGGCCGGCTCGAGCCCCGGGTGTACGTCCTGCTCGGCGACGCCGAACTGGACGAGGGTTCCAACCACGAGGCGATCACCTACGCCGGGACGACCGGCCTGGCCAACCTTACCGCGATCGTGATCGACAACGCCTCCGCCACCCACGGCTGGCCGGGCGGACCGGCAGCCCGATTCACCGTGGACGGCTGGACCGCGGCGACCGTCGACGGGCATGACCACGACGCCCTACACACCGCCCTGACCGGTCACGACGGCGACCGGCCCCACGTCGTCGTCGCGGTCGTCGCCCCCAAGGAGAACTGATGCGCGACACCTTCGTTGACACCACCACGACGCTGCTGGCCGACGACCCGCGCACCGCGCTGGTGCTGGCCGACATCTCCGCCGCCCTCTTCACCCCGGCGGCGGCCCGGCACCCGGACCGGGTCCTGAACGTCGGGATCCGGGAGCAGCTGATGGTCGGGGTAGCCGGCGGGCTGGCGTTGACCGGCCTGCGGCCGATCGTGCACACCTACGCGCCGTTCCTGGTCGAGCGAGCGTACGAGCAGCTCAAGCTCGACCTGGACCACCAGGGCGCGAGCGCGGTGCTGGTCAGCGTGGGCGCCTCGTACGACCGCCCGGAATCGGGCCGGACCCACCTGTCGCCGGCAGATGTCTCGCTGATCGACACCCTGCACGGCTGGACGGTGCACGTACCCGGCCACCCCGGCGAGGTGGCGCCGATGCTGCGGACGGCGGTAGCCGCGGAGACCTCGGCATACCTGCGGCTCTCCGTACTCAGCAACGACCGGCCGCTGGGCAGCGACGGGGCGTTGCAGGTGGTACGGGACGCCGGGCCGGGAGCGCCCCTGGTGGTGGCCGTCGGGCCGACCCTGGACGCGGCCACCGCGGCACTCGCCGACCTGCCCGTCACCGTGGCGTACACCAACCGGCCGCGGCCGTTCGACACCGCCGGGCTCCGCGACCGGGCCGGCACCGACGTGATCCTGGTCGAGCCCTACCTCGCCGGGACCTCCAGCCGGGTGGTCTCGGCGGCGCTGGCGGACCGCCCGCACCGGCTGCTCGCGCTCGGTGTCGGGCGTGAGGACCTGCGACGGTACGGTTCGGCCGACGACCACACCCGCTGGCACGGCCTGGACGCGTCGGGGCTACGGCGATCGGTGCTGGACTTCGTCTCGCCGGCGCTGCGCTGACCTTCCGAGTCAGCGGTCATCGGGGGGCGCACGGCGGGTCAGCGGTCATCGGGGGCGCTCGGCGGGTCAGCCGGGCAGCGGATGGAGTGACCCCGAGGATCAGCGGGGGGCGGTACCCGGAGGACGGCGCCGGGCCCGCTCCCGGCTGAGAATCCAGACCGCCTCAACCCCGTCCTTCCAGGTGATCTTCTTGCCCTCCTCGCGGCCGCGGGCCCGGTAGCTGATCGGCACCTCGTACGGGCGGATCCGACGGCGCAGCAGCTTGCCGGTCACCTCCGCCTCCATGCCGAAGCCGCGAGAGTGAATCTCCAGCGAGCGGTACAACTCGATCGGCATCAGCTTGAAGCAGGTCTCCAGATCGCCGATGTAGGAGTTGAACAGCACGTTGGCCACCATCGTGACGCCCTTGTTGCCCATCACGTACCAGAAGCTGTAGGCGCTGTGGCTGCCGAAGGTGCGATTACCGTAGACGACCGTGGCCCGCCCATCGAGGACCGGCGCGAGCAGCTTGGCGATGTCCTGCGGGTCGTACTCCAGGTCGGCGTCGAGGATCACCATGTACTCACCCTCGGCGTGGTCGACCGCCGTCCGGATCGCCGCACCCTTGCCGGAGTTGCGCGGGTGGGTGATCACGCGGACCCGGGCGTCATCGGCCCGGTCAAGGATCTCGCCGGTGCCGTCCCGACTCCCGTCGTCGACCACGACGAGCTCGATCTCGCACGGATAGTCCACCGCGAGCGCCTGCTTCAAGGCGTCCGCGATGCGTTCTTCCTCGTTGTAGACCGGCATGAGGATCGAGAGCTTCACAGACGTTTCCCCCGGTGAGCGCACCATTGGACGCCATAGCGTACCTCGTCGGGCCGGGATCTCGACGGACCGGCGGCGGACCGGCGGCCAATGTGCCGAACCGCCGCCAGCGGCGGACTACTCGCTCTTGGGCAGCACGATCAATCGAGCCTCGCCGTTCTCGCCGTCCTTCGCGCCGGCCACGCCGAGCACCCGGCCGACCTCGACCTCCTCCGGCTGGACCGTCTGGCGGCGCTCCACCACCCGCAGCTCCGGCCCGAAGGTCCAGGTCATCTCGAAGCCGTCCGACGACCTGACGGTCATCCCCTGCTCATCGATCGCGGTAACCTCACCGCGTTGGACGGCCACCGTCCTCGGACCGTCCTCTTTCGTCTCCACCACGACCTCGCCGTGCATGGTGTTCTTCCGCAGCAACACCCGGGCCGGTCGCCGCTTGCGCCACTGTTCGGCCCGTTCCTTACGGCCCTCCTCCGCGTCGGGGGCCGGTGAATCCGACGCGGCGACGGGCACCACGTCCATTTCGACGGGGTCCAGGCCCAGCGCGGCCAGCGCCTGACCCTCCACGCCCAACGCCGCGGCGACCTCAACGGCCTGCTCCCCGGCCGGCCCGGCCACCTGGGCCGCGCCGCAGCCGCTGAGCCCGAGCGTGACCGCCGCGAACAGCGTGGTGGCGGCGACTCCCCAACGTGCCATGACTCTCCCTCTCGTCACTGTGTCTGGGAGTCCAGCCTGGTCGGTCTCGGCGAGCGCGACGTCAGGCCGAGGTTCGGATCCGGTAAGGATCCGGCGGCAGCGAGACGACGAACGCGGCCCCACCCTCGGCCGCGTGGCCCGCACTGATCTCCCCGCCGAGCCGCTGGACCAGGCCGGCGGCGAGCGCCAGGCCCAGCCCACTACCGACCTTGCGCACCCCCCGGTACCGCTGGTGCAGCGCACCACGCTCGAACACCACCGCCAGGTCGTCGTCGGTCAGGCCGGGGCCGCCGTCCCGAACCTCGATCACCCCGCCGGCGGCCGGGTCAGTGCCGGCCCACCGGGTCGCCAGCACCACCGGCGCCCCCGGCGGCACCACCCGCAGCGCGTTCTCCAGCAGCCCATCCACCACCTGTCGGATCCGCCCCGGATCGGTGTGCACCGGCACCGCCTGATCCGGCGCCTCGACCCGGAACACCACCGAGACGGCCGCGCACCGCGCCGCCCACGTCCGCTCCGCCTCCGCGGCCAGCCGAACCAGGTCGACCCGGACCGGCTCCAGCGGAAAGTCGACGGCCTCCAGCCGGGCCAGGGCCAGCAGATCCCGCACCAGTCGATCCAGATGCTCCGCCTCGGCCAGCACCGTGCGCCCGGTTCCGGTCACCTCCGCCGAGTCGATCACCCCGTCCGCCAGCGCCTCCGCGTACCCACGGATGGCGGTCAGCGGGGTCCGCAGCTCATGCGAGACGGAGAGCAGGAACTCTCGCTGCCGTCCCTCGCTGGTGGCGAGCGCGGCAGCCAGGCCGTTGAGGGCCGCTGCCAGGTCCGCCACCTCGTGCGGGGGCTCCACCGGCACGCGGATCGCACGCTCGCCCGCCCGCAGCCGCGCGGCGGCGTCCGCCGCCCGCCGGATCGGCCGGGCCAGACGGCGGGCGAGCAGCAGACCGGCGACCAGCCCGGCCGCCAGCCCGGCGAGCAGGGGAAGCCAGAGGCTCTGGACGACCTGCCGCCACACGCCGCCGAGCGAGCCGGCCCGCACGAGCACCACCCCGTCGCCGCCGGGCAGAGCCCGTCCCTGCACCAACGCTGGCCGCCCGGCGACCGAACGCCGGCCGGCGACGTGCCGGCCCTCGGTGATCCGCTGCACGACCTGGACCGGCAGGCCCGGCCGGTCCACCACCCCGTTCCGAACCAGGTACGCCTCGATTCCCTGCGCCCGCAGTTGCCGCAGCAACCGGTCCTCGTCCACGGTGCGCGGGGTGTCAAGCCGGCTGCGCAGCGCCTCGGCGGCGAGCCGGGACTGGGCAGCCAGCGCCTGCCGCTCGCGGTGTTCCACCCCGCGTACCGCGAGCGGCACCGCGACGATCGCGGTGACCAGAACCGAGACCAGGGCGACGGCGCAGGTGACCAGCACCGCCCGGACGGTCAGGGTCGACCCGCGCCGGGTGGGCGCGGGCCGCTGGGTGCCGGCCGTCGGCGCGGTCGGCGGGTCGACCGAGTGCTCACGCATCGACGGCGTACCCCACCCCCCGATGGGTGCGGATCACACTCTCCGGGCCGAGCTTCGCGCGGACCTGCGCCACGTGCACGTCAACGGTTCGGGTGCCCGCGGGCACGGCGTACCCCCACACCCCGGCGAGCAGTTCCTCCCGGGTGAACACCCGCCCGGGCCGGGCCATCAGGTGGGCGAGCAGGTCGAACTCGGTGGAGGTCAGCTGCACCGGATCACCCGCGGCGGTCACCGTACGGCGGTCGGGGTCCAGCGTGACCCCGCCGACGATCCGCGGCCGGCCCGGCGGCGGCCCGGCGACCCGGCGCAGCACCGCCCGCACCCGGGCCACCAGTTCACGTGGGCTGAACGGTTTGGTGACGTAGTCGTCGGCGCCGAGTTCGAGCCCGACGATGCGGTCCACCTCGTCGTCGCGCGCGGTGAGAAAGATGACCGGCGTCCAGTCTCCTGCCTCGCGTAACCGGCGGCAGATCTCGGTGCCGGGCAGACCGGGCAGCGCGATGTCGAGGACACAGACCACCGGCCGGAGCCGGCGGGCGGCGGCGAGGCCGGCGTCGCCGTCCCGCTCCAGATGTACGCCGAACCCGTCCCGGGCCAGATAGAGCCGGACCAGGTCGGCGATGGCCGGTTCATCCTCGACGAGGAGGACGAGCCCACGATGCGGAGCGTCGACGGTCACCGGCTCATGATGGCCGATCGGGACGGCGTGGCATTGCTCGGGACGTGTTCGGGTTCGGTAAGGAAACGGTCAGCGAACGGTGGCGGGCCGGAAGGCCGCCGGCCGGACCGGGGCCGGACCGGAGTCGCCGATCGTGGCGACGAGTCGCTCGCGCGCGGTCCGTACGCGGGTACGGAAAGCGTGGTTCAGCAGCGCGTCGAGCTGCCACACCTGCTTCGGATGCCGAGTGCGGATCACGAACCGCTCCCGGACGCCGTCGATGGCGGTAGCGGCCAGCTCCAGGCAGTGCAGCCGCGGGTCTGGACCCCAGGTGACGTTGCTCAGCTCGCGCAGCTCGGTGTTGAGGTGCAGGCGGAGCCGGTGCAGCACCCGGGTCTGCCGGGTGACGACCAGCCGTCGGTGGGTCAGCAGCAGGAGGTAGTCGCCGGCGGTTGACCGGTTCGGGCGGCTGCACCGGGTGACCAGGACGGGGGCGTCACCCGAGCCGACGCAGCGCCGGAAGACGGGCATGTGGCGGCTGGCGGTCTGGGTCGCAATACCAGCCTCGGCCGCAGCGGGAAAGAACGTTCGGGAGAAGACGTCCATACCCTGCCCAACGACGCCCCGGCGCGGGGTGATATGGGCGAGAGGGCCGCACATTGCATCTTCCATGCCCGCCGGGGTGGGTCGTGCCCGCCGGGAGGGTGGTTCAGAGCAGCTCGACGATGGTCGCGTTGGCCATGCCGCCGCCCTCGCACATGGTTTGCAGCCCGTACCGGATGTTCTCGTCCCGCATGTGCGCCAGCATGGTGGTCATGATCCGGCCCCCGGATCCGCCGAGCGGATGCCCGAGGGCGATGGCGCCACCGCGCGGGTTCAGCCGTTGCGGGTCAGCCTCGGTCTCCGCGAGCCAGGCCAGCGGCACCGGGGCGAACGCCTCGTTGACCTCGTACACCCCGATCTCCTCGATGCCCAGCCCCGCCCGGCGCAGCGCCTTGGCGGTGGCCGGAATGGGGGCGGTCAACATGGCAACCGGGTCGTCGGCGCAGACCACAGCGGTGTGGATGCGGGCGAGCGGGCGCAGGCCGTGCCGGCCGGCCCACTCGGCGGTGGTGACGGCGAGCGCCGCCGCGCCGTCGGAGATCTGGGACGCGGACCCAGCGGTCACCACACCGTCAGCCTGGAATGGGGTGGCGAGCTCGGCCAGCTTCGCCAGTGACGTGTCACGACGGATGCCCTCGTCGACGGAGACCGTGTCCCCGTCGGCCAGGGGGACCGGTGCCAGCTCGGCGTCGAATGCGCCGGCGTCCTGCGCCGCACCCGCCTTCTCATGGCTGGCGAGGGCGAACTCGTCGAGCTGGGTGCGGGTCAACCGCCACCGACGGGCGATCAGCTCCGCCCCGACGCCCTGGCTGAACGGGAGCGGGTTGTCGTCAGCCACCCCCTCCACGCCCCGATAGCGGTCCAGGATCGCCGGGCTGAACGGCGCGCCTCCGACCACGCTGGAACCCATCGGCACCCGGGTCATCGACTCAACTCCGCCCGCCACCACCAGATCGGCCTGCCCGGACAGCACGGTCGCGGCGGCGAAGTGCAGCGCCTGCTGGCTGGACCCGCACTGTCGGTCGAGGGTGGTGCCGGGAACCGTCTCGGGCCAGCCGGCCGCGAGGACAGCATTGCGGGCAATGTTCCACGACTGCTCGCCGACCTGTGAGACGCAGCCCCAGAACACGTCGTCCACCTGACCCGGATCGATGCCGGTCCGTTCAGCGAGGGCGCGCAGCACGTGCGCCGACAAGTCGACCGGGTGCACGTCGGCGAGGCTCCCCTTGCGCCGCCCGACGGGGGTACGTACCGCGCCGACGATGACTGCGTCACTCATGACTACTCCCCGGTAACGTGGTTGGCATCGATGGTACGCGGCCTGCCCGGCCGCCGGCGGCACTGGCATGCTGGGCGACATGGATACGACATCGCCCGGGTCCCGGCAGTGGCGGGTCCCGGCCGCCCTGCCGGCGGTCAAGGTCGGTGGGGCCGGGGCGCTGGTCGCGCTCGGTCTTCTCCTCGCCGACGGTGACCCGACTCGACTCGTGCTGGCCGGGCTGGCCGCCGCCGCGCTCCTCGGCTGGGCCACGCGGGATGTGCTGGTGCCGGTCCGCCTCGCGGTCGATCCAGAAGGACTGACGGTGGTCAGCGGCTTCGCGGGCCGTCGGCGACTGCCGTGGTCGCAGGTGGCGGAGATCCGGGTGGACCAGCGAACCCGGCTCGGCCGGTCGAACGCTGCCCTGGAGGTGGATGCCGGGGAGACACTGCACCTGTTCGGTCGGTTCGACCTGGACGCTGACCCGGTCGAGGTCGCGGCGGAGCTACGGGAGGCCCGCCCGACCCGGTAGTACCGGGCCGGGTCGCCGTGACAGATCGGCGGTGCTCGGTCAGGCGAGCAGGGCCGCGGTCCGGATCAGGGCGAGGCCGAGCAGCGCCACCACGAGCACACCCCCACCGGCCACCTGCACCAACGTGCGCCGTGACCGCGGGGCGTAGGCGAGGACGAAGGCCATCAGGCCGCCGACCGCGAGACCGCCCAGGTGACCGGGGATCGAGATCCCCGGTACGGTCAACGTGAAGACCAGGTTGATCACCAAGATCGGGAGGACCTGGGAGACGTCCCGCCCCATTCGCCGGCCGACGACGAACAGGGCCGCGAAGAGCCCGAAGATGGCCGTCGACGCGCCCGCGGTGGCCGCGTTCGGTGCGCTGATCAGGTAGGCCGCGACATTCCCGCCGAGGCCAGCGACCAGGTAGAGGGCCAGGAACCGGGCCGGGCCGAGACTCGCCTCCAGGGTTCGACCGAGGATCCACAACGCGTACATGTTCAGCAGTAGGTGGATCACGCCGTAGTGCAGGAACATCGCGGTGACCAGGCGGTACCACTGGCCATCGGCGATGCCCCCCACGGTGCCGTCGGGAAAGACCGCAAGCCCGAGCACCGCTCCCCACTCGGTCAGCGGGGTGGTGCCGCCGAGGAGGCCGCCGAGGCCGGAGCCCCCCACCGCCGCGTCGCCGCCCCGGTCGGTGCTGATGGAAAGCAGCATCACCAGGGCGTTGAACGCGATCAACGCCTTGGTGACATAGCCGTGTTGGCCGGCGAGACCACCCCCGAAGGCGGTACGTGCCGGCCGCACGCTGCGGCGCCCTTCGTTGACGCACTCCGGGCACTGGAAGCCCACCGAGGCCTCGCGCATGCAGTCCGGGCAGATGACCCGGTCGCAGCGGTTGCACCGGATATAGGCCTCCCGGCCGGGGTGGCGGTAGCAGACCGGGGTAGTCGGTGGTGATTCGCTCACCGGACAACCCAGGTGCCCGAGCGCTCAGTCATGCGAGCAAAGGTACCCCGTCCGCCTTCAGGAGCCGGTGTTCTCGATCTCGACCCGCTCGATGACGACGTCGCGCAGCGGGCGGTCGGCGGGGTTCGTCGGGGTGTTGGCGATCGCGTCGACGACCTTCACCGACTCCTCGTCGGCGACCTGTCCGAAGATGGTGTGCCGGTTGTTCAGGTGCGGGGTCGGCGCCACCGTGATGAAGAACTGCGAACCGTTGGTCCCCGGCCCGGCATTCGCCATCGCCAGCAGGTACGGCCGGTCGAACCGTAGCTCGGGGTGGAACTCGTCGGCGAAGGTGTAACCCGGGCCGCCCCGACCGGTACCGGTCGGGTCACCCATCTGGATCATGAAGCCACTGATCACGCGGTGCGAGATGGTGCCGTCGAAGTACGGGCCGCTGCCCGGCTGACCGGTCCGCGGGTCGGTGTACTGCCGGGTCCCGTCGGCCAACTCCACGAAGTTGCGAACGGTCTTCGGCGTGTGGTTCGGAAAAAGCTGCAGCCGAATCGGGCCGGCGTTGGTGTGCAGGGTGGCGTAGAGATCGTCGGCCACGGGTACTCCTCACTAGGTGTTCAGTTCCACGCGGATCCTCCCATGTGCCCGATCTGGCCATGCGGAGGCATCAGAAGGTGGAGGATGACGAAGGGACAACTCCCAGGAGGTGGGACCGTGTTTGGAAACGGGCGGCGTAAGACCCAGGGCCAGCTTGCCAAGATCGAACTAAGTCGGGGCTTCGGTCACCTGAAGCGGGCGGCAGGGCACGCGACCAACGGCACCGGCGCCACGGTCGGCCCCCGGGTGCGGGCGGCCCAAAGCGCTGTCGCCCCGACCGCGCTGGTCGTGCGGGACCGGGCGGCGAGCGGCTACGTGTCGACCGTGGCGGCTCTCGCGCCGCTGGCCATCGCCGTTCGATCCGCCCAGGCGGAGGCGGCCGGCCGGGCCGTCGCCGGACGGAGCGCCGCCGCCGTCAAGCCGGCCACCACCGGCAAGAAGACGCAGGCGAAGAAGGCGCGGGCGAGGCGCGCGAAGAAGAGGTCCGGTCGGGGCAGGATGGCCGGCCTGCTGACGGCTGGCGCCGTGGTCGGGTTGGTCGGCGCCGTGGCGTTGCGACGCCGCTACGAGCGGCGGGAGTGGGTCGAGTACGACCCGGTCCCCAGCCTGGAGCCGATGCAGGCCGAGATGGACACCATCGAGGTCACCACCCGGACCCCCGCCGAGCAGACCGCCCCGGCGGCATCGACCGCGAACGCGGATGCCGCCACACCGGCGGGCTCGGCGAGCGACGCGGCAACCGGTGGCACCACAACCAGTGGCACGAGCGGCAAAGCGGCGGGCGGCGGCACGGCAACGGGTGGCACGAGCGGCAAAGCGGCGGGCGGCACCGCCAAGACCAACTCGGGCCGGCGGTCCGGCGCGACGCCGACCGACAAGGTCCCCGCAACGCCGACCGACAAGGTCCCCGCAACGCCGGCCGACAAGGTCCCCGCAACGACCGAGGGCACCAGGAACTCCGCCGGCCGCCCGACCAACGACCTCTCCAAGGCAATGAAGAACGGTCGCCACTGATCCCGGTCAGAGCCAGCCGTGGCGGCGGAACCAGCGGTACAGCGCCAGACTGATCCCCAGCATCAGGACCAGCACCGTGGGGTAGCCGTAGGTCCATCCCAGCTCCGGCATGAAATCGAAGTTCATGCCGTAGATGCCGGCGATGGCGGTCCAGACCGCCGCGATGGCCGCCCAGGCCGCGATCTTGCGCATGTCGTTGTTCTGGTCGACGGTGACCTGGGCCAACCGCGCCTGAAGGATCGAGTTGAGCAGGTCGTCGTAGGAGTTGACCTGCTCGACGGTACGGCTGAGGTGGTCCTGCACGTCCCCGAAGTACCGGCGGATCTCCGTCGGTACGTCGCGGTTGCGCTCAGCGGTGATCCGCAGGAGCGGCCGCTGGAGCGGCATCACCGCCCGCTTGAACTCCACCAGCTCCCGCTTCACCTGGTAGATCCGCTGGATCCGATCGCCGCCCTGCCGGCGGTCGAAGACGTCCGCCTCGAGCGTGTCCAGGTCGTCCTCCAGCCGGTCGGCGACCTCCAGGTAGTGGTCAACCACCCGGTCGGTCACCGCATACGCCACCGCCCACGGTCCGTGCGGCAGCAGTTCCCCCTTCGCCTCCAGGTCGGCGCGCACCGGTGCGAGCCGGCAGGCATCCCCGTGCCGGACACTGACCAGGAAATTCGGGCCGATGAAGAGCAGCACCTGGCCGGTCTCGACGGCCTCGGAGTGCTCGGTCAGCTCGGCGTGCTCGCGGTAGTGGGCGGTCCGGAGCACCAGGAAGCTCACCGAGCCGAACTGCTCCAGCTTGGGCCGCTGCTGAGCCTTGACCGCGTCCTCAACCGCCAGTTCGTGCAGGCCGTAGGTGGCCGCGATCTCGGTCATCTCGGCCAGGTCGGGCTCGTGCAGGCCGAGCCAGACGAAGCCGTTACCCGCCTGGCGAGCCGCCGCCAGCGCCTCGGCGTGGTGCCAGTGGCCGGGTTGACGCTCCCCGTCCAGGTAGAGCGCGCAGTCGACGACCGCATGGTGGCGCGCGGCCGGCGCCGGTGGCCCCACGGAGTTGTCGGAGCTGAGCCGGCGGGTCATCGCCCGCACCGGCGCCGCCCAGTCCCGCGGCCGGATCACCCGACCACCCATCCGGGTGCCCCTCGGCCCGCCTCGCGACCGGTCAGCCATCGCACCCCTCCCCGCTCGGCGACGCGTTGCAGCGTACGCCGTCGACCGGGTCAACGCCGGTGCCGCAGGGCCGTGGCGAACGCCGGTGGGCCACGTCGAGGCAGCCCGCCCGGCGCCCGGCGGGGAGGTCAGCCGCGTACGGCCGCCATCGCCGCCGCGAGTCGACGTACGCCCTCGTCGACCTGGTCCACGGTCACTGCGGAGTACGCCAGCCGTAGCGCGTGCTGCCCACCGTCGAGCACGAAGTCACTGCCCTTCACGACGGCGACCCCGCGCTCCGCCGCAGCCGGAGCCAGCCGGTCCACCTCGACGTCCTCCGGCAACTCCACCCAGAGGAAGTAGCCGCCGTCCGGCTCGACGAACTGGGCCTGCGGGATGTGCCGCCGCAACGCCTCGGCCAACACCCGGGCCCGCTCGCCGAGGGCCCGGCGCACCGTCGCGATCGAGCGGTCGATGTCCCCGGAGACGCAGAACTGGTGCACGGCCGCCTCGGAGACCATGCCCGGCGAGATGTAGAGACTGGTCGCCTTCTTCGCGATGTCAGCGATCAGGTCCGCCGGCCCGACCAGGTAGCCGACCCGCACTCCCGGGCAGACCGTCTTGGTGAAGCTGGAGGCGTGCACCACCCGGTTGTGCGTGTCCAACGACAGCATCGAGGGCAGCGCCTCACCGCGGAACCGGATGTCGGCGTACGGGTCGTCCTCAAAGATCGTGAACTCGAACTCGACGGCGAGGTCGAGTAGCTCCCGCCGCTTGTCGAGGCTCAGCGTCACCCCGGCTGGGTTCTGGTAGTTCGGGATGATGTGCGCCAGCCGTGGACGCACCCCGGACTCCAGCAGCTTACGCAGCTCGGTGGTGTCCAGGCCGTCCGGCTGGATCGTGATCCCGTGCAGCTCACTGCCAATCCGCCGCAGGTTCAGCAGGGTCCGGTCGTAGGTCGGGTGCTCCACCACCACCGCGTCACCGGGCCGGATCAGATGGTCGAAGAGGAACGCGTCGGCCTGCAACGAACCATTGGTCACCAAGACCTGGTCCGCCCCGACGCCGTGCTTCTGCGCGATCCACTCACGTAACGGAAGGTAACCGGCGGAGGGACCGTACCCCGTCACACCGGCGGGATCGGCGTCGAACGCACGGACGGCGGCGGCCTTCAGCCCCTCGACATCGACGATGTCCAACGAGGGAGCGCCACGGGCGAAGGAGATCAACTGCTCGGCGGTCATGGCTGTTCAGCGTACGGAAGACAGCGGAAGATGCGCCGACGGCACGACGAGTACGTTTGCGGAGCCACCGGATGAGTGACCGACCTCACCCGGGGGCGACCCGTTCGGTCGCCCAGACCCGGACGACATCACGGAGCGAGATGACCCCGGCCACCTCGCGCCCGTCGAGCACCACCAGGTGCCGAAACCCGCCCCGGGCCATCGCGGTCGCCGCCTCCTCGACCGTCCACTCCGGCCCCGCGTACACCACGTCCCAGGTCAGGTGGGCCCCGGTCCGCTCGACGTCACAGTCCAACCCGCGCCCGATCGCGTTGAGCAGATCCCGCTCGGTCATGATCCCGACCCCTTCGGAATCCGGATCGATCACGACTGCCGACCCGATGCCCCGCTCCGACATCATTCGCGCCGCCTGCCGGAGCGTGTGCTCCGGGCCGACCACCAGAACCTGGCTGGACATCACTTCCCGAACCTGCATCACACATCAACCCCTGCGGAACGGTGGCACTCGGTACAGACATGGTGCACCCAGTGTGTTATTGGGACAAGGCCGCCGCATGCGATCCGACCAGTCCGCTCCGGTCGAGCGGCGCCGACAGCCCGCACTGCCCACCCAGCATCTGCTCCCGTGCCGCCCACACAGCAGCTGCTCCCGTGCCGCCCACGCAGCAGCTGGTCCGGTTGCCGCCAAGGGCCGCAGCCGACGGCGCTATCCTCCTTCGGTGACAGCCAGACAAACACGGAACGACGCCGAGATGGTCGGAATGGTGCTGGCAGCTGGCGCCGGGCGACGCCTGCGCCCGCACACCGACACCCTGCCGAAGGCGCTGGTACCGGTTGATGGCACGACCACCATCCTCGACATCGCGCTGCGTAACCTGGCCGAAGTCGGACTCACCGAGATCGTCGTCGTGGTCGGCTACGCCGCCGACGCGGTTCGGGAACGCCAGGCGGACCTGGAACAGAAGTACGGCGTCACGCTCACCCTGGTGCCCAACGACCGGGCCGAGGAGTGGAACAACGCCTACTCACTCTGGCTGGCCCGCAGCTGGTTCGCCCGCGGGGTCCTGCTGGTCAACGGGGACACCGTCCATCCGGTGAGCGTGGAGAAGACCCTGCTGGCCGAGCGCGGGCCGGGGATCCTGCTGGCGATCGACACGGTCAAGCCGCTGGCCGAGGAGGAGATGAAGACCACCTTCGACGCCGACGGTCAACTCACCCGGATCACCAAGCTGATGGACCCGCAGGAGGCACGCGGGGAGTACATCGGTGCCACGCTGATCGAACCGCACGTCGCCGAGGCGCTCGCGGACGCGCTGGAGGCGACCTGGCGACACGACCCGAACCGCTACTACGAGGACGGCTACCAGGAGTTCGCCGACCGAGGTGGCGACGTACGCGGGGCGCCGATCGGCGACATCGCCTGGGTCGAGGTCGACAACCACGACGACCTTGCGCGGGCTCGGGAGATCGCGTGCCGCTACTAGCCCGTACCGTCGCCACGCCGCTGGCCATCGAGGTCCGGCGGGGCGCGGTCGCCAACCTCGGCGAGCTCCTCGCCGACCGGCGGATCTCCGCCGGCGGCGACGTGGCGGTGGTGGTGGGGCCCGGGCAGGGGGAGAAGATCGTCGAGCTGTGCCGCCCGACGCTCGGCTCAGCCGACGTCTTCACCGTGGCCGGCGGCAGCGTCGACTCCGCCACCGAATTGGGCGACCGGCTCCGCCACCGGCACTACGACGCGGTGGTCGGAATCGGCGGCGGCAGAACGATCGACACCGCGAAGTACGCCGCCACCCGCTACGGCATCCCGATGGTCACGGTCGCCACCAGCCTCGCCAACGACGGCATCGCCTCCCCCGTGGCGTCGTTGACCCACGACGGCGGCAAGGGCTCGTACGGGGTGCACATTCCGATCGCCGTCCTGGTGGACCTCGACTTCGTCGAGCACGGTCCGGACCGGCAGACCCAGGCCGGGATCGGTGACGCGGTGAGCAACCTCAACGCCTGCGCCGACTGGGAGCTCGCCCACGAGCTGCGCGGCGAGCCGATCGACGGGCTCGCCGTGACGCTGGCCCGGACCGGCGCCGAGGCGCTGCTGAACCACCCAGGCAAGATCACTGACGACACGTTCCTCACCACGCTGGCGGAGGCGTTGATTCTCGGCGGCATCGCCATGTCGATCTCCGGTTCGAGCCGACCGGCCAGCGGCGGCGACCACGAGATCTCACACGCCATCGACCACCTCTGGCCCGGCACCAGCGCCCACGGCGAACAGGTCGGGCTCGGGGCCCTCTTCTGCACCTGGCTGCACGGCGACCGGGACCGCTTCGGCCAGCTCGCCCGCTGCCTGCACCGGCACGGCCTGGCCACCCGCCCGGCCGACCTGGGCCTCACCGACGAGCAGTTCGTCGAGGCGGTGCACTTCGCGCCCCGGACCCGGCCGGACCGCTACACGATCCTCGAACACCTCGCCCTGTCCGCCGACGAGCTCCGGGCCCGGTTGGGAGACTGTCTTGACGCACTCGGTGAACACCTTGGCTGAACCAGCCCGGCCGACCCTGACCGACTTCTACCGAACCAACCGGGGCGGCGGGCTGTTCAGCGAGTCGGTCAGCCAGTGGATCGGGGCGGCCTTCGCCGACGTCGCGCACCGACTCGGGCTGCGGCCCACCGCGCTGACCATCGCCAACCTGATACTCGGCCTGCTCACCTCGGTGACGGTGGTGGCGCTGGCCGGGCCGGTCGCCACGGGCCGCGTACCGGCCTGGTTGGTCGGGATCGTGGCGCTGGTCGGCTGGCAGGCGGCGTACGCGCTGGACTGCGCGGACGGACAACTTGCCCGGGTCACCGGTCAGGGCAGCCCAGCCGGGGCGCGGGTGGATGTGCTCAGCGACGTGGCGGCCCAGATCGCGCTGGTCGCGGCGCTCACCGCGACCGCTGTCGCGCAGTCACCGTCGACTCCCGCCTGGCTGATCGCGGCGTTCGCCGGCACCTGGATGGTGAACCTGGTCACCTCGGTGATGCAGGCCGGGCCGAACGCGACCAGCATGGTCACCTCGACCTCGCCGCTGGTACGGCTGGTGAAGCTGACCCGCGACTACGGCGCGGTGATCTTCGTTGCCGCCCTGGTGTTGTTCTTCGCGCCCAGCCTGACCACCTGGTTGATCGTCGCTTTCACCGCGGTCAACGGCGGCTTCCTGCTCGCGAGCATTGCCTTCGCCGCCCGGGCCTCACTGCGCTGACCGACGGTCCGACTCGGCCGTCCGAGCGGTGTCGGCGTAGATGTCGAGCAGCCGGCGGGTGACCACGTCCGGGTGGAAGGTGCGCTCGTAGCGGGTCCGAGCGGCCGATGCCCGGCTGGCGGCCTCGGCGACGGCCGCCGGTAGCGCGTCGGCCAACGCGGCCGGGTTCGGGGGTACGACCCAGCCGGCGGGTTCGGCGGTGTCGGCACCGACCAGGAACGGGATACCGCCGAGGGCGGTGCCGAGCACCGGCCGACCGGCGGCCAGTGCCTCAATGATCACGGTCGGCAGCACGTCGTGCCAGGTGGAGGTGGCCAGCACCACCGCGCTCGCCACCAGAGCGGCGTGCACCCCGTCCCGGTCCAGCGGACCGAGGAAGGTCACATCCGCCCGCTGGGCCGCCGCCTCCTCCACCAGGGGTCGCAACTCACCGTCGCCGGCGACGCGGAGCGGGCCGAGCGAACCGTCCGGATGCCGACGCCATGCCTCCAGCAGCAGGTCCAGCCCCTTCTCCGGGCTGAGCCGGCCGAGGAAGAGGAAGCCGGTGCCCAGCGGCACCGGGACACCCGGGTCGGGGATCGCGTTCGGCTTCACCACGATCCTCTGCTCCGGGATGCCGTAGTCCCGGAGGTGCTCCGCGATCGACGTGGTCAAGGCGATGAATCGGTCCACCGAGCGCCAGGTGCCCCGGTGCGCGGCGAGCGTCGTCGCCATCAGCGCACTCTGCGCCCGCGACCCCCGGTAGCAGCGGTGCACGATCGCCGGTACGCCCAACGCCCGCCCCCGACAGTCCTGGCAGATCGCCCCGTCCCGGAAGTACAGCCCGGACGAGCAGACCTGCCGGTAGTTGTGCACCGTCTGCACCACCGGCACGCCGTACCGGTGCGCGGTGCGCACCACCCAGGGCGAGAGCAGGGGGTACGGGTTGTGCAGGTGCAGCACGTCCGGCCGGTGCTCGTCGAGCAGGCGACCCAGCTCCCGCTGGGCCCGCGGAGCGTAGATCGGGGAGATCGGCAGCAGCGCCTTCGCGGACCGGGGCATCGACGGGATCTCGTCGGAGCTCCGCAGGAACGGCAGCACCTCGACCCCGGCCGCGGTCAGCTGGGCGATCTCCGCGTCGACGATGGTGTTCTCGCCAGACGGCTGAGCCTCCCGGTACCGGTTGTGCGCCACCACGATTTTCATGGAACTGGAGGCTACCGTTGGCGGGTGCCCGAACTACCAGAGGTGGAGGCGCTCACCGTCTACCTGCGCCAACGCGCCGTCGGCCGACGGGTCGACCGGCTGGAGATCTCGGCGATCAACGCCCTGAAGACGTACGACCCGGCGATCACGGCCGCGGCCGGCCAACCGGTCGTCCACGCCCAGCGACACGGCAAGTTCCTCGACCTGGTGCTCGGCGCTGACCTGCACCTGGTCGTTCACCTGGCCCGCGCCGGCTGGCTGCACTTCCGGGAGGAGTTCTCGTCCCGCACCCCGCTGCGCCCCGGCAAGGGCCCGGTGGCGCTGCGGGCCCGTCTCGACGACGGCTCCGGGTTCGACCTGACCGAGGCCGGCACCCAGAAGAGTCTCGCCGTCTACCTGGTGACCGATCCGGCGACGGTGCCCGGGGTGGCCCGACTTGGTCCGGACGCGCTCGCCGTGGACCCGGCCACCTTCGCCGACCGGCTCCGTAGCCGCAAGGGTCAGGTCAAGGGGGTGCTCACCGATCAGACGGTGCTCGCCGGGGTGGGTAACGCGTACTCTGATGAGATCCTGCACACGGCGCGACTGTCACCGTTCGCGCTGACCACCCGGCTGACCGACGAACAACTCGCCACCCTGCACGCGGCCACCCGGGACGTGCTCGGCGACGCGGTGTCCCGATCGGTGGGGCAACGGGCCGCGGAGCTCAAGGGCGAGAAGCGCTCCGGCCTGCGGGTGCACGCCCGAACCGGGTTACCCTGCCCAGTCTGCGGCGACACGGTACGGGAGGTCTCGTTCGCTGACTCCAGCCTCCAGTACTGTCCAGGTTGCCAGACCGGCGGGAAGCCACTCGCGGACCGACGGTTGTCTCGAATTGTACGGTGAGTGAGGGTGCTCACTTCTGACCACGAGGATTCCGCCCGCGCGCGACGAACGTCGGGATTGGGGTTCCATCCGACCGGTCATCCATCGGTATAGTGGCCCGGTCCCGGCTTCTGTAATGGTCCGGAGCCGGCCAGCTGCCAACCGGCACAGCCCTGATGCGAGGTCCTACCGGTCCGCGCTCGGGTCCGGGTGACGCATGGGAGACTGAAGCGGTGGGCGACGCGAGCCCTCACTCCGAGTGAGCGGTTCGCGTCCTGCGGGAGGACATGGATGAGGTGACGACAAGCCTCCAGCGCCCGGTAACCAACGGAGGCCGGAGCAGAACCGTGCGGCACGTCGACAGCTTCGAAATCCAGCCGCCGACACCGCCGTCCCACAACGGCGTACCTCGGTCGGCCTGGGCCCGCAGCCACCGCCGGGTCTCCCGTTGGCACCGCCCCTACACCGCGCTCCTGGTTCTGCTGGACTTCGCCGCCGCCGCCTTCGCGAGCTTCACCGCTATCCGCGCCTTCGACCAGGCGCGGGCCGGGTTCTACAACGATCCGGCCTGGTTCTACACCCTGGCATGCGTGCTGCTGCCGCTCGGCTGGGTGGTGATCCTCTGGTTCAACGGCTCCTACGATCGGCGGTACCTGGGCCTCGGCCCGGATGAGTTCAAGCGTGTTCTCCGCGCCGGCGTGGCGGTCTGCGCGACGGTCTCCTTCCTGGCGTTCGCCACCAAGACCGACCTGTCCCGATATTCGGTCGGAACCGCGTTACTCCTCGCTCTGCTGCTGATCCTCCTGGTCCGGATCCTGGCCCGATTCGTGCTGCACGTGATCCGGCGCAACGCCGGCCGGGCCGGCCTGGCCGGCCACCGAATGGTCCTGGTAGGCACCCTGCCGGAGTGCCTGGAGGTCCACCGCCAGGTCACCCGCAGCCCCGCCGCCGGCCTGGTGCCGGTCGCCATCCACATCACCGACGGCTACGCGGCTGCCCGGGGTGTGGAGACCCCGGTCCCGGTCTACGCGGGGCGCGACCTCCTCGCCCTGGTTCGCGAGGTCGGCGGCGACACGATCGCGGTCTGCGGGTCGGCCAGCGCCGAGCCCGGCGAGCTGCGCCGGATGGCCTGGCAGCTCGAAGGCTCCGGAGTCGATCTGGCCGTGGTCCCGCAGCTGACCGACATCGCCGGGCCCCGGGTACACATCCGGCCGATCGAGGGCCTGCCGCTGCTGCACGTGGAGGAGCCGACCCTCTCCGGTCCGGCGCTGCTGGCGAAGAATCTGCTCGACCGGGTGGCCGCCGGCCTCGGCCTGCTGATCCTGCTACCGGTCTTCCTCGCGATCGCGATCTCGATCCGGATCTCCGACCGGGGTCCGGTCTTCTTCCGGCAGCCCCGGGTGGGCCACGAGGGGCGAACCTTCCGGGTCTGGAAGTTCCGCACCATGTACGTGGATGCCGAGGAGCGGCTGGCCAGCCTGGTTGACCAGAACGAGACCGACGGCATGCTGTTCAAGATGAGGCGGGACCCGCGGGTCTTCCCGGTGGGCCGCTTCCTGCGCGCCTCGTCCCTGGATGAGCTGCCCCAGCTGATCAACGTGCTGAAGGGTGAGATGTCGCTGGTCGGGCCCCGCCCGCTGCCCGCCGACGACGGTGACTTCCTCGGCGACGTACGCCGGCGCCTCCTGGTCAAACCTGGAATTACCGGCCTCTGGCAGGTCTCCGGCCGCTCTGACCTCTCCTGGGACGAGGCGGTCCGCCTTGACCTCTACTACGTCGACAACTGGTCGTTGGCGTACGACCTGAGCATCCTGTGGCGCACGGTCGGCGTGGTGCTCGCCCGCAAGGGCGCGTACTAGGCCGGCGGCGCCTCCGCCGGGAACCGCCCTTGGCACCACCGGCCGGCACCGGCCAGGATTCACCCCGTGACTGGCAGCCTCTCCGCCGTCGTCGGTGTCATCTGTCTGGTAGCCGCGCTGGCGGCGGCGCTCGTCGCGGTGCTGCGTCCGCGCGGCCACCGCACCATCGCCACTGCCACCCAGCGGGCCACCTACGAGGTGCTGCACACCGCCGGGCTGGCCGCCGAGCCGCTGCGCGCCGGACTGACCGCCGGCAACGCCACGAAGGCCGCACGCCACCTCCGTGCCCTGGTGGGAGCGGTCGGGCTGGCGCTGACCGACACCGCCGGGCTACTCGCCCTCGACGGGCGCGGCGCGCACCACCAGACCCAGCTCGTCGCGGCGGCCCGTCGCGTGGTGACGGCCGGCCGATCGACCGTCCTCAAGGAGGCGGAGCTGCCCTGCGACCGGGTGGACTGCCCAGTCCGGGGTGCCGTCGTCGTACCGCTGACCAGCGCGGATGGGCGGGTCGTCGGTGCGCTGCTGGCCATCGCGGACGGGGTGCCCGCACCCGGTCTGGTTCAAGCGACGCTGGAGACCGCACACTGGGCCGGTAACCAACTCGCCCTCGCCGAGCTGGACTCCTCCCGGGAGCGGCTGGCCCGCGCCGAGGTCCGCGCGCTGCGGGCCCAGATCAGCCCGCACTTCATCTACAACGCACTGACCGCGATCGGATCCTTCGTCCGCACCGACCCGGACCGGGCCCGGGAGTTGATCCTGGAGTTCGCCGAGTTCACCCGCTACTCGTTCCGGGCGCACGGCGAGTTCACCACTCTCGCCGAGGAGCTGCGGTCCATCGACCGCTACCTGACCATCGAACGGGCCCGGTTCGGCGACCGGCTCCAGGTGCGACTCCAGATCGCACCCGAGGTGCTACCGGTAACCCTGCCGTTCCTCTGCCTGCAACCGCTGGTCGAGAACGCGGTCCGACACGGGTTGTCCGGCAAGCCCGGTACCGGCATGGTGAGCGTCGAGGCCCGCGACGCGGGTACCGAGTGCCATATCACCGTGGAGGATGACGGGGTGGGGATGGATCCGGCCGCACTGACCGCCGGCATCGCCGAACTGGCCGCCGCCGGGAGCGACCCGGTTGGGGCGCCGGGCGCACACGTGGGCCTCTCCAACGTCGACGAACGACTGCGGGCGGCCTTCGGAGACGGGTTCGGCCTGGTCGTGGAGACCGGCCCCGGCTCGGGTACACGGGTGAGCATGCGGGTGCCGAAGTTCCATCCCGGCGTACGGGCCGGCTCGTGATCGGGTTCCTCCGGGTCCTGGCGGTCGACGACGAGCCACCGGCCCTCGACGAACTGGCGTACCACCTGCGAGCTGACCCTCGGGTCGCCCGGCTGCACACCGCCGGTGACGCCACCGAGGCGTTGCGGGTGCTCCGCGACGGGGACGTGGACGCGGTTTTCCTCGATATCCGAATGCCGGGCCTGGACGGTATGGAGCTGGCCCGGGTACTGCGACGCTTCGCCCGGCCGCCGGCCATCGTCTTCGTCACCGCCTACGACGATGGCGCGGTGGACGCGTTCGACCTGGGCGCCATCGATTACGTCCGCAAACCCGTCCGGGCCGAGCGGCTGGCCGAGTCGCTGCGCCGGGTGATCGGCTCGCGGCGGGTACCCACGCAACTGGCGACGCCGACCCGGGAGGAGGATCCGGCGATCCCGGTCGAGCTCGCCGGGACGACCCGGATGCTGCCCCGTTCGGCGGTGCGCTGGGTGGAGGCGCAGGGTGACTACGTGCGATTGCACACCACAGACGGTTCCCACCTGGTCCGGGTGTCCCTGGCGACCCTGGCCGAGCGGTGGGCGGACGCCGGTTTCGTCCGAATCCACCGGTCCTACCTCGTCCAGTTACGGCTCATCGCGGAGCTACGGCTGGCGCACTCCGGCTACGTGGTGGTGGTCGGCTCGACCGAGTTGCCGGTCAGTAGGCGGCACACCCGCGAGCTGAAGGAGAAGCTGATCCGAACAGCCAAGCAGGGCTGGGCCCGCTGACACCGCTAGCCCATGGACACCGCTAGCCCATGGACACCGCTAGCCCACTGTCGCGGCGATCGCCGACACGAGCATCGCCGGACCGTACGGAATGGGGGTCCGCCGGTCCGCACGACCAGTGACCAGAAGGCCGATGACCAGCGGAAGGTTCACCAGCGGAGCGAGCAGGACCCCAACGGCCACGGTCGGCCATCCCAGCCAGCCGAGGTAGAGCCCAAGCGCCGCGCCGAGCTTCACGTCGCCGAAGCCGAGTGGGGAGCGGGGCAGCAGCGCGAGCGTTAGGTAGCCGACCCCGCAGAGCGCGGCGGCGAGTACGGCCCGGCCCAACGCCGGGACAGCCTGGTCGGCCACCGCGGCGAGCGCCAGCAGCACGAGCCCGCCGCCGACGGCGACCCCCACCAACGGGTCGGGCAGCCGCAGCACCCGTAGATCGACCAGAGCCAGCGGCACGGCAAGGGCAGCGAGCAGCAGGAACGCCGGGAGTGCCCAGGTGACTCCGACACCGATCACCATGGTGGCGATGGCCGCGGCGGCGAGGGGCACGGTAACCGCCCATCCTTCAGTGAGTGGTCGGCGACAGGCCCGACATCGCCCGGGTGCGCGCCACCAGGGCGGCCTCGCGGTGGCGCAACCCGGGCAGGTGGTCCGCCAGGCCGGTCTGGGCCGACCTTCCGGCCAGGCGACCGCGTACCGGTCGACCAGCCCGGGCAGCAGCATCCCCCAGCCGGCACCGGCGACGGCGGCCACGAGGGGGAGCAGCACGGCGGGAGCGTAGCGCGCACCGACCCCGAGGCTGTGTCTTCGCACAGCCCCTCCTGACGTCCCACCGCAGGTCAGCCCGGCCATCCTCGTGGTTATCCACAGCAAGAACCACTTGTCCACAAGTTGTCCACAGGCCCGTCGCGCTTGTCCACAGGCGCTGGTGCAGACCTTGACTTTCTCGATGATCGAGCGAGACTGCCGAAGTGGTCGCCGCCGATGACCGCGTTCCCGCGCGGACCCGCATCGTGCTGGCCGATGTGGTCCGCCGCGAGCATCCCCGCACCGAGCTCGCCCAGCAGACCCGGGTCGGCGAGGCGCTGGTGCACGGCCTCGTCCGGGCGCAGCTCTCCCTGGCGTTGCGGCTCTGGCTGGTGGTGGCCATCGGGCTGGGCGGCCTGCCGTGGCTGTTCGCCATCGCGCCGTCGGTCAGCCGGGTCACCGTGCTCGGGGTTGCCCTGCCGTGGGTGCTGCTCGGAGTGCTCTCCTTCCCGTTCCTGGTCACGGTCGGCTGGGCGTACGTGCGGCTGGCCGAGCGCAACGAACAGGACTTCACCGACCTGATCCAGCGGCCGGAGCGCTGAGTGGGCAACGGCTACGTCGTTCCGGCGATCGTCGCAGTCACCCTGCTCACCATCGGGATCGGCTTCTACGGTCTGCGGCTCGCCCGCACCACCTCGGACTTTCTGGTGGCATCCCGGGCCGTCAGCCCGACCTGGAACGCCGCCGCGATCGGCGGGGAGTACCTGTCGGCCGCGAGCTTCCTCGGCGTCGCCGGTCTGATCCTCAAATTCGGGGTCGACATGCTCTGGTACCCGGTCGGCTTCGCCGCCGGCTACCTGGCTCTGCTGCTCTTCGTCGCCGCGCCGCTACGCCGCTCCGGGGCGTTCACCCTCCCCGACTTCTGTGAGCTGCGGCTGGGCTCCCGGCGGCTCCGCACCCTCGCCACCATCTTCGTGATCTTCATTGGTTGGCTCTACCTCGTCCCGCAGCTACACGGAGCCGGGCTGACCCTGGCCACCCTGACCGGCTCCCCCTACCCGGCGGGCGCCCTCCTGGTCGCGGCGGTGGTCACCGCGAACGTGGCGCTCGGCGGCATGCGTGCGATCACCTTCGTCCAGGCGTTCCAGTACTGGCTCAAGCTGACCGCCCTCGCCGTACCGGCGATCTTCCTGGTGTTGCAGTGGCAGGCCGACGCCCGCCCGGCCATCACCCCACCCGAGGGTCCGACCTTCCGCACCGCGACCACCGTCGTGGTCGAACATCCCGCCACCCTCACCCTGCCCGACGGTCAGCTGGAGGAGGTACGCCCCGGCGACGAGCTAACCTTTGCGGCCGGGCAACCGGTGCCCGCGGTGATCGGGACCGCCACCGACGCGGCCGACTGGTTGCTGCCCAGCACCGCCGGGACCGACGACCGGGGCCTGTTCACCACCTACTCGCTGATCCTCGCCACGTTCCTCGGCACCATGGGCCTGCCGCACGTGCTGGTGCGCTTCTACACCAACCCGGACGGCGCCGCCGCCCGCCGCACCACCCTGGTGGTGTTGGCCCTGGTCGGCGCCTTCTATCTGCTGCCGACCCTCTACGGGGCACTCGGCCGGATCTACACCCCACACCTGCTGCTCACCGGGGAGACCGACGCGGTGGTGCTGCTCCTGCCCAACGCGGCGCTGGGTGACGGCACCACCGGCCGGCTCCTCGCGGCACTGGTCGCCGCCGGGGCCTTCGCGGCATTCCTCTCCACCTCCTCCGGCCTGCTCACCAGCGTTGCCGGAGTGGTCTCCACAGACGTGCTGCGACGCGGCTCGGTACGCGGGTTCCGACTCGCCACCGTGCTCGCCGCCGGCGCGCCCACGGTGCTCGCGCTCAACGTCTCCGGGCTGGAGGTGTCACAGGTGGTGGGGCTGGCGTTCGCGGTGGCCGCGTCGAGCTTCTGCCCCCTGTTGGTGCTGGGCATCTGGTGGCGGGGACTGACCGACCGCGGCGCCGCCGCCGGAGTGCTTGTCGGCGGCGGCGCCGCGGTCGGGGCGGTGTTGGTGACCGTGCTCGGCCCACCGCTGACCGGGTGGCCGGCCACGCTCGTCGCGCAGCCAGCCGCCTGGACGGTCCCGCTCGCCTTCACCGTCATGGTGGCGGTGTCGATCGCCACCCACCGCCGCGTCCCGACTGATGTCGGCGTCACGATGCTCCGCCTGCACGCACCCGAAGCCCTCCGGCCGTAGCCAGGGCTCCGACACGCGAGGAGCCCTGGCTACGCATCGTTAGCAGGCGTCGGTACCGGCACAGAGCCGAGCTGCCGTGCGCTCCGCGATTCGCTGGTCCTCGGCCGGATCTACGCCGCTGAGCCACACCTGGGCCACCAGTTCACCCACCCGTACGAAGAGCCAACGAGCCGTCAGATGCTGTTCGGTCAAGCCGATCAGCAACGACTCGTCGCCCGCGAGGCCGGAATCGATGATCTCCATCCCCAGGGTTTCCGCACTCCGGGGCACGCAGCCGGTCACCTCCTGCCGGACTGTTTCCACGGTGGCCGCAGCAGTCTCCTCCGTTTGGCGCATGACGCGTTCTATCACCGCCTGCTCGCGCTCCTTGCGGAAGACGGCACCCCGATATGCCTTCTCTCCTGGCCAAACCTGTCCGCCTTCCGCACAGTGATACGAGATCCCCGCGTGGTAGGACCAGTCGCCGTCAAGGTTGTCGCCCTCGGCCCCGAAACCGGACGGGAGATCCGTGGCACGAAGCATGGCCGCGGCCGGAATATCTGGCGACAGGGGGTTGGGGGTCGATTGGCCGGTGGTCTGCGGCGGCTGGCTCGGGGTGGGCGGCACGGACGGCGTCGGGTTGACGGTCGGGCTGGGCGAAGGGCTGTTCGTCGCGGGTGGCACCGGTGGCGCGGAGTCCGGGACTCCGGCAAGGGCCACGGCGCTGGTGGCGATCACGGCGACCGCGGCCACGCTCGCCAGGCCGGCGACGAGGCGGGTACGCCGCGTACGCCGCCGGCCCCGTTCGCGCACCTGCCCGGCGGGATCCCAGTTCAGGTTTTCGGTATTGCCGTACAGCTCGGCGAAGAGCGGGTCAGGCATGACTGACCTCCTCCGGAAACGAGGTGTCAAGAAGGACGGCGAGGGCTTTTCGCCCACGGGCGAGACGGGCTTTGACGGTGCCCGTCGGCGTACCTGTCTGCTTGGAGATGTCCAGGACGGACAGATCCGCCAGGTGGTGCAGGACAACCGCCTGCCGCTGCTCGGCTGGCAGCCGTCGCAGCGCCGCGACCAGCGCCACGGTGTCCTCTGACGGCGGTCCGGTGGCCGAATCCGCACCGTGTCGGCGATATGCGGACAAACCATTACGAATCTTGCGCCAGCGATTCACCAACAGCCGATACCCGACGGTTCGTACCCATGCCTCGGCGTCGTCGTACGCGCTGATCTTCGACCAGCGCTGCCAGGCCCGCACGTACGCCTCTTGGGCGGCGTCCTGAGCCTCACCCAGGTCCCCGCCCAGTGCGTAGAGCACTGTGACGACGCGATGTCGAGTGCTGCGGTAGAACTCCTCAAAACTGTCTTCCGCATTCACCACGGCCTCCCTTCTCGGTTCCACCCCTGTCACCCGCGAGGAAACAGCCCGGTTGCACGGGTTCCTAGAGTCATCACCACGGTGGGAAGGCCGGCTGGCCACCGGTTACGGTCGTACGCATGACAGCAGAGCACCCCGCCCTCACGCTGCGCGGTCTGGTGAAGCGCTTCGACGTGAAGACGGCTGTGGCCGGCGTCGACCTGACCGTGCCGGCCGGCTCGTTCTACGGGCTACTCGGGCCCAACGGCGCCGGCAAGACCACCACGCTGTCGATGGCTGTGGGCCTGCTCCGGCCAGACGCCGGCGGTGCCTGGGTGCTCGGCCACGACGTCTGGGCCGACCCGGTACGGGCGAAGCAGCTCCTCGGCGTCATGCCCGACGGCGTACGCCTCTTCGACCGGCTCAGTGGTGCCGAGTTGCTGGCGTACCACGGCCTGTTGCGAGGCATGGATCCGACGGTGGTCGACCAGCGCGCGGCGGAGCTGCTGGACGTGCTCGCGCTCGCCGACGCGGGGCGAACCCTCGTGGTGGACTACTCGGCCGGCATGAAGAAGAAGATCGGCCTGGCCTGCGCGCTGCTGCACGGGCCCCGGCTGCTCGTGCTGGACGAGCCGTTCGAGGCGGTCGACCCGGTGTCGGCAGCGCTGATCCGAGACATTCTCGGACGGTACGTCGCCGGGGGTGGCACGGTCGTCTTCTCCAGTCACGTGATGGAGGTCGTGGAGCGGCTCTGCTCCCACGTGGCGATCCTCGCCGACGGGGCCATCAAGCGGGTCGGCACCCTGGACGAGGTCCGCGGGGAGCAGACGCTGGAGCAGGTCTTCGTGACCGTCGTCGGCGGGCGCACGGCGACCGGCGAGGAGCTGGCGTGGCTGTCGCAGTAACCGGCGCGGCGACAGTCCGGCCGGTCCGTGCCCGGCACTTCGTCCGCCTCAAGCTGCGCGTGTTGGGCAACAACTTTCGGGGCCAGGGCTGGCGGGTCGGCCTCTTCGCGCTCGGTGCGTTCGTGGCACTCTGGTGCGCCGCCTTCGGCTTCTTTCTCTTCGCTGCCCCGGGCCTCGCCGACAACGGCCAGTACGCGACGCTGCTGGCGGCCTTCGGTGGTGGGCTGGTGGTACTGGGCTGGCTCGTGCTGCCGCTGATCTTCTTCGGGGTAGACGAGACGCTGGATCCGGCCCGGTTCGCGCTGCTTCCGCTGCCCCGTCGGACGCTGGTCACCGGCCTCTTCGCGGCAGCGCTGGTCAGCGTTCCGGCGGTCGCCGTACTGCTGGCCTCCACCGGTTTGATCCTCACCGCCGGCACCTTCGGCGGATGGTCGGCCGCCCTCACACAGGCAGTCGGGGTGCTGGCCGGGCTGCTGCTCTGCGTCGCCGCTGCCCGCGCCGTCACCAGTGCCTTCGCCACGATGCTGCGCTCTCGTCGGGTCCGCGACCTGGCCGCGGTCCTGCTGGCTGGGGCCGCCGCCGTGATCGCGCCGGTGCAGCTGGCCGCCATCGCCGCGCTGCGGGACGCGGACTGGGACCGGCTCGCCGCGGTGGCGGCCGTGGTCGGCTGGACACCGCTCGGCGCGCCGTGGACGATCGGCATCGACGTCGCGCAGGGACGGGTCTGGGCCGCACCGGCGAAGCTGCTGATCACGGCACTGACCGTGGTGGCGCTGCTGGCCTGGTGGTCTCGCTCGCTGGAGTCGGCGATGGTCGGCACCGTGAGCAGCGGCCGGGCGTCGACCCGGCCGAGTGCGACCGGCACCGCCGTCACACAGCTCTTCCCTCGCCTGCTGAGCTGGCTCCCCCGGGGCCGCTTCGGCGCGCTGGTGGCACGGGAGGCGCGGTACTGGTGGCGGGACGCCCGCCGGCGGGCAAACCTGATCACACTGGCCGTGGTCGGCCTGTTCGTCCCGGTCATGCTGAATGTCGGCAGCGCCGGTCTCACCGGGGACACCGGCGGGGGCGCCCCGGAAACCTCGTCCCCGGTCTTGGTCAGTCTCTCGATGGTCTTCGTCGGGGTGCTCGCCGCCGTCACCCTGGCCAACCAGTTCGGCTTCGACGGCAGCGCGTACGCGGCGCACGTGGTCGTGGGGGTGCCGGGCGCGGTGGAGCTGCGGGCCCGGATGGCGGCGTTCTCGCTCTACCTCCTACCCCTGGTGGTGATCATCTCCGGGGTGCTCGCCCTGCTCTTGGGTCGGCCGGGTTGGATCGGTCTCACAGCGGGGAGCCTGCTCGCCACCTACGGTGCCGGGCTCGCGGTCAACACCCTGCTGTCGGTGCTCGGGGCGTATTCGCTGCCCGAGACGAGCAACCCGTTCGCGTTGAACAGCGGCGCCGGGGTGGCCCGCAGCTCCCTGGCCATCCTGTCCATGCTCGCCTCGGCGGTCGCGGTGCTCCCGATGGTGGTGGCCGCCGCGCTGCTCGGTGATATCTGGCTCTGGCTGGCCCTGCCGGTCGGCACGGCGTACGGGCTGGGTGCGGCGCTGCTCGGCGCTCACCTGGCCGGCGACGTGCTGGACCACCGCCAGCCCGAACTCCTGACAACCGTCACGCCCCGCCGCTGAGAACTCAGGCTGGCTCAGCCGCAACCATCAGCGGCGGCAACGGGTCTGCTGAGTAGAGCCGCGGTCAGGCGGCCAGCCAGCAGGGGAGGCGCCAGCATGATGGTCAGGATGCACGATCCCGGTGACACCCGGGAGGAACGGTCGCCCACGCCCACGGCCACGGCGGGTGCGGATGCGGGTACGGGCGACAGCTTCGAGGAGTTCTACGCCGCTACGTTCCAACCGTTGCTGCTGCAGCTGTACGCCTACACCGCCGACATCGACCAAGCCCGCGACGCGGTCCAGGAGGCATTCAGCCGGGCCTGGCCCCGCTGGAACAAACTGGTCCACTACGACCGCCCAACAGCCTGGATCCGCACTGTCGCGATGAACGTCGCACGCAACCGCTGGCGCCGGCTACGCGCCGCCCGCGCCCACGCCCGGTTCCGCCGCGACGACGTCATCGAAGGACCGAGCCCCGACCGGGTAGCGCTGGCCCGCGCACTCGCCACGCTGCCCGAAAAGCAGCGCCGGGTGATCGTGCTCTTCCACGTGGCCGATCTCAGCATCACCGAGATCGCCGAGCAGGAAGGAGCCGCCACCGGCACTGTGAAGTCCTGGCTACACCGGGGCCGCACCGCACTCGCCGTCGCACTCTCCGACTCGGGGACGGAGGAGACCAATGCCTGAGCACGACGACACCCCAAACCTGGACGACATCTTCACCGCATACACCACCGGCGGCCCCCTGGCAGCCCCCGCCGGCGCCGCCGCCGCACAGCACGTCGCCCGCCGCCGCCGAACCACGCGCATCGTCGCCGCCAGCGTCCTAGCCGTGGCGATCCTCGCCGCAACCCCAGCGATCGCATCAACCTGGACCGACCAGAACCCACCCGCACTACCAGCGGACACCCCGACCGCTCCGGTTCCCTCCAGCTCCCCCACCTCGTCAGCCTCCCCAACCCTGTCGGCCACGCCCAGCGCACCACCGCCGGACGGCCAGATCGGGAAGACGGAGCTCGGTAACGCCGTTCTCGAGCTTCCCGCCTGGCCCGACTACCTGAAGGAACACTGCCCGGCAGGACAGGTGAAGTTCTCCGACGGCACCGCCCAACTCGCGCCCAACTCGGAACTCCAGGTCAACATCCTCGACGTCGTCCACGATGACCTCGACCGGGACGGAGCGCAGGAGACGGCCGCACTGATCAACTGCACCGGAGTCGAGATGGGCGAGTCACGGGTCCTCGCTTTCGACCGGAACGCCTCCGACACCATCGTGACGATGGGTCTGGTGACCGGGCACGTCGGCGACATCGCCTGGATTAGGGGGATCCGCGTGAAGGACACCTTCGTCGAGGTGGAGGTCCTGGACGCGGCCGGCGAAGGAATCGTGGAGGGGTTCGCGCAGTCGCAGTGGCGGACCTACTCCTGGTCGGGCGAGAGCTTCTACCAGTCGAGCGGGCCGAGCACGTTCCGGCCGAACCCGCGAGTCACCGACCTCTCCATCAGTGGGGGTGACACTCGGCTCGTGCCGGATGGTGCGAACACGGCGTCTGGGACGCTGCGCCTGACCGTCCGCAACAAAGGGCCGCGGCAGGCCAGCGATCCCTATCTGACGGTGGATCTGCCGACCGGGGTCACGGTCACCTCGCTACCCGCAACGTGCGAGACATCGAAAACCCCCAACGGAACGCGCTACCTGTGCTGGCTGCCGGCACTGGCGGCGGGCGCCGACACCGTTGTCGACCTTCCACTGTCCGCGCCGCAGTCCGCGCTCGACGGCGCGCAGCCCGGCAAGTGGAAGGCCACCATCGTCTGGGGCCACACCGGAACGGAAAGCGGAGACGGCAAAGGCTGGCCCTACCCGGAGCCGGACGGCGCCGAGGACGACAACTCAGCGAACGGGAATCTCCTGCTGGCACCCTGATCAACGCTCGAAGCCGCTCGGCGACCGCACATTTCGGTCGCCGGGCGTCCTGTCCCGGTCACCCGGCCACCGCACCGGAAGCCCGGTGAACCGCGGCCGATCAGCGGGGACGAGCAGCGGCGATGAACATGCGCCAAGACTCGGGGCCGAACGTCAGCGCAGGGCCAGACCGGTCCTTGCTGTCTCGCACCAACACCACCCCGGCCAGATTGTCCGCCACCTCGACACAGTTGCCCCCGGTATCCCCAGAGCGGGTTGACGTGCGCCAGCGCGGTTCAACAGCAGTCATGACGTCACCTTCAGCTTTCGAATCATGTCCAGCGAAGTGCTTGTGGACAACGCCTCGCCCAGCACGCTATCCCACTTGCGGTTGATGAAACGGACCGTCTCAGGGTCGTTGACCACGTGCCCGCGGGCAGCATTTTCCAGATAGATCGCTTGTTCGCCGTCGGTCAGCTCGACCAACACAAAGCCCCCGGACAGGCCGACATGCTCGCCGACGCTGAGTGGCACCACATGCAGCCGGAGTTGCGGCAGCTCGGCCACCTCCAGCAGCCGGTCAAGCTGCACGTCAAGCACAGCCTGGCCACCGACCGGTCGACGAATCGCCATCTCGTCCATCAGGAAGACCACCTGCGACAACGGAGGATCCCGGTACAGCAGTCGCTGGCGCTCCATGCGGATGGCGACCAGCTCGTCTACTGCGGCAGGTTGCTGTAGCCCACCAGCCGAAATTACCGCGCGGGCGTACTCCTCAGTCTGAAGCATGCCCGGCACCAGACACGGTTCAAAGGCGCGCAACCGGGTCGACTGCTGCTCGTAGCCCCGCCACGCCACGAACCAGGAGGGGCCTCGCTCCTGGTCGGCTTCCTTGAGTAGCTCGGCTAGGAGGCCACCTGTGTCCAGCACATCATCTGCGGCGACCGCCAACTCCATGGTCGGACGACGTCGGCCTGTCTCGATGGCGGCGATCAAGGACGGGCTCCACTTGATCATCACTGCCAGCCCCTCTTGAGAAACGTTGGCAGCGGCCCGGGCGGCCTTCAGCGCCCGGATCCACATCTCGAACTTCATCGCTCACCTACCTGGTAAGTACGTGACCGCGCTCTGTAGTAAGCACTGGCATCCTCCCCTGCCCCGGCCGCTGAGTCCAGGGTGGAAGCTGCGCGGACCGGCTGGTGGAGGCGACGACCCGGTGGCCGGTCCTGCGTCGGGTCGCCCCGGTCACTCCCGGTCGGGGCGACCCCCGATCAGGAGGAGGCACCCATGCTCACACTGTTCCGACGCAACGTGCGGTCGTACCGAGGCAGGGGCCGGCCGGCGGCACCCAGCCCGCGAGGCACGACGGCGGTGGGACGGGTGCCAGCCCCGCCACGGCAGCCACCGGCGTGGGCCAGCTGGCCGACGGTGGCGTCGCCCCGACCGGGCCGAGCCGGCTGGCTGACCCCGGCGCAGACCTGGCGGGCCAACGGTGGCCGCTGGTGAGCGGAGCGCGGCCTCCAGTGGCGCGCCGGGGCGTGCCGCACGTGCCGATGCGTCCGCTCTGGCGGTGCCGGGCGTGTGGCGCCCCCTGGCCCTGCCAGCCCGCCCGGCTCGCGTTGTTGGCGGAGTACCGGCACGATCGGCCGGCGCTCCTCGTATACCTGGGAACGGTGCTGGCGGAGGCGGCAACGCAACTCGCGCCGCTGCACTGGAATGAGACGCCGGGCGGGCTGCGGGAACGCTTCGTCGGCTGGGCGCGGGCCGGGGACGGCAGAATGTTCCACGTGAATCATGAGCCGGGTGCCGACATCCACCACACCGATCCGTTCGCCGTTCCCGCCGGCCAGCGGTCCCCCGCACGCCGGCTGCGCGGTCGGCTGGCGACGCCGGTGACGCTCTGGACGGCGCCCGGACCGGCGGGGCTGACGGTGTCGTCGACGTTGGTGGCGGAGGGTGAACCGGACCGGCTGCTCGGGTTGATCGACCCAGAGTCGGAGCTGTGGGCGGCGGTCGAGGCGTCCGGTCGCTTCGCGGTCGCGCCACTCGGCCCGGCGCACCGGCAGCTCGCCGACCGGTTCGCCGGGCTCTTCCCCTCGCCCGGCGGCCTCTTCGCCACCGACGACTGGACCGACACCGAGTACGGGCCGGTGCCGTCGGACGCCGGCGGCTGGACCGGGTGCCGACTCGACAGCGCCCGGGAGTACGGCTGGGCACTGCTGGTGGAGGCCACCATCGTCGCCGTCGAGCTGGTCGAGGAGTCGGAGCCGTTGCTGCACTACCGAGGCCGGTACCGCGAGATCACCGGGGGCGGCGCGACCTGACCAGTCGGTGGTCGGCCAGATCCAGGCGATGGTCGAACGGATCCAGGCGATGGTCGACCGGGCAGGCGGAGAGCCGGCCGACCGTTCACCGGAGTGACCCAGGTCACTGAGCGCAGCTACCGCGCCGCTCGGCGCAACCGACGACCGGCATCGATCGTCGCCTTCCGGGGCGGTAGCGCATTCCCTACCGTGCGCGAAACCCCTGATACCTGAAGGTGGTGAGCCACGGATGTCCACGGAAACACCCGCGTCCACCCCGGCCGAGTCGGCGGCGGAGCGCTATCTGGCCGTGCAACGGTCGGCCGAGTTCGCCGGGTTGCGGCGCGCGTTGCGCGGCTTCGTCTTCCCGATGACCATCGCGTTCTTCCTCTGGTACGCCCTCTACGTGCTCCTGTCCGCGTACGCGCGCGACTTCATGGGCACGAAGATCATCGGCAACGTCAACGTGGCGTTGGTCTTCGGTCTGCTCCAGTTCGCCTCCACCTTCCTGATCGCCTGGCTCTACTCCCGGTACGCCGCCCGCCGGATCGATCCGGTCGCCGACCGGATCCGCGCGGAGATCGGGGAGGTGACCCATGACCACGGTCCTCGCGGCTGAGGCGGGCGACAGCACCGCCCGGAACCTGACCCTCACGCTCTTTCTCGTCTTCGTGGCGGTGACGCTGGCGATCACGGTGTGGGCCAGCCGGCAGACCAAGACCGCCACCGACTTCTACGCGGGTGGCCGCTCCTTCTCCGGCTTCCAGAACGGCATGGCGATCGGCGGCGACTACATGTCGGCGGCGTCGTTCCTCGGCATCGCCGGCCTCATCGCCCTCTACGGCTACGACGGCTTCCTCTACTCGATCGGCTTCCTGGTCGCCTGGCTGGTGGCGCTGCTGCTCGTCGCCGAGCTGCTCCGCAACTCCGGCCGCTACACGATGGCCGACGTGCTCGCCTTCCGGATGCGGCAGCGTCCGGTGCGGACGGCCGCCGCGGCCTCCACCATCACGGTGTCGATCTTCTACCTACTCGCCCAGATGGTCGGTGCGGGGGCGCTGGTCGCCCTGCTGCTCGGCATCAAGCCAGGCACGACCTTCCTCGGCCTGGACGCGGACGCCGCCAAGATCGCAACGATCATCATGGTCGGTGCGCTGATGGTCACCTACGTGACGGTGGGTGGCATGAAGGGCACCACCTATGTGCAGATTGTCAAGGCGTTCCTGCTGATGGGCGGCGCCGTCGTGATGACCCTGCTGGTGTTGGCGAAGTACAAGTTCAACCTCTCCGGCCTGCTCGGTGACGCGGCGGACGCCTCCGGCAAGGGCGCCGCCTTCCTCGAACCGGGGCTGCGCTACGGCGTCGAGACACCCGGCGACGCCTTGAAAACCTTCTACAGCAAGCTGGATCTGCTCTCTCTCGGCGTCGCACTGGTGCTGGGCACGGCCGGTCTGCCGCACATCCTCATCCGCTTCTACACCGTGCCCACGGCGAAGGCCGCCCGGAAGAGTGTCCTCTGGGCAATCGGCATCATCGGCACCTTCTACCTACTCACGCTCGCCCTCGGCTTCGGCGCCGCGGCGCTGGTGGGAAGCGAGGCGATCACCGCGCAGGACCGGGCGGGGAACACCGCCGCGCCGCAGCTGGCCGAGGCGTTGGGGGTGGACTTCCTCGGTGGAGAACTGGGCGGCGCGACGCTACTGGCGGTCATCGCGGCGGTTGCCTTCGCGACCATCCTGGCGGTCGTCGCCGGCCTGACCCTGGCCTCCTCGTCCAGCCTGGCGCACGACTTCTACGCCAACGTGGTCAAGAACGGCACGGCGTCCGAGCGGCAGGAGGTTGCCGTGGCGCGGATCTCCGCCCTGGTGATCGGCGCGATCTCGATCGTTCTCTCCATCTTCGCGCAGAACCTGAACGTCGCCTTCCTGGTCGCCCTCGCCTTCGCGGTGGCCGCGTCGGGCAACCTGCCGGCGATCCTCTACAGCCTCTTCTGGCGGCGGTTCAACACCAGCGGCGCAGTCTGGGCCATCTACGGCGGCCTCTTCGCCGCGGTCTTTCTGGTGTTCTTCTCCCCGGTCGTCTCCGGGTCGCCGACCGCGATGTTCCCCGACCAGGACTGGCAGTGGTTCCCGCTGTCCAACCCGGGCCTGCTCTCCATCCCGTTCGGCTTCCTCTGCGGCTGGTTCGGGACGGTGATCTCCAAGGAACGCGACGATCAGCGCTACGCCGAGTTGGAGGTTCGCTCCCTCACCGGCGCGGGCGCGCACTGAGGTATCCCGGGGGGGGCCGGGGCGTCGACGCCCCGGCCCGCCCCTTCCGCGCCGGGCGCGAACCGGTCGCTCGGTAGGCTGGCCGCCATGAAGGTTGTGCAACGCTTCGGCCCCGGTCACCGCATCCTCGTCACCGGTGGGGCAGGCTTCGTGCCCTCACACCTGGTTGACGCCCTCCTCGCCCGTGGCTGCACGGTCGTGGCGGTGGACAACTTCGTGACCGGCGCCAAGGAGAACGTCGCCCACCTGGCGGAGACGTCGACCTTCACGCTTGTCGAGGCGGACATCTCCGACGGTCTGCCCGAGCACCACCCCGCGCTCGCCGAGCGGTTCGACGCCATTCTGCACATGGCGTCGCCGGCCAGCCCCACCGACTTCGAGAAGCTGCCGGTGGAGATCCTCCGGGTCGGCTCGGTCGCCACCCTGCACCTGCTGGACCGGGCGGTCGCCGACGGCGCCCGGTTCCTGCTGGCCTCCACCTCCGAGGCGTACGGGGACCCGTTGGAGCACCCCCAGCGGGAGACGTACTGGGGAAACGTCAACCCGATCGGGATCCGGAGCGTCTACGACGAGTCGAAGCGGTTCGCCGAGGCGGCGACGATGGCGTACCACCGGAGCCGGGGGGCCGACGTCGCCATTGTCCGGATCTTCAACACCTACGGTCCCCGGATGCGGCCCGACGACGGCCGGGCGATCCCGACGTTCATCGCCCAGTCCCTGCGCGGCGAGCCGATCACCGTCCACGGGACCGGAGATCAGACACGCTCCATCTGCTACGTCGACGATCTGGTGCGGGGCATCCTGTTGCTGCTGGACTCGACCGAGACCGGGCCGGTCAACTGCGGGACCGAGCACGAGATGAGCATGCGCCAGCTGGCAGAGTCGATCGTGTCGCTCTGCGAGAGCAGCTCCGAGGTGACCTATGTCTCCCGCGCTGCCGATGATCCGAAGATGCGCCGACCGGATCTCACCCGCGCCCGGGAACTCCTCGACTTCGAGCCCGAAGTTACGCCCAGGGAGGGCCTGCACCGCACGATCGCGTACTTCCGCGAGCGGCTCGGGTAGCCGCTCCCGGCGGCTCGTCGCGAATTCGGGCACCACTGGCTGACAGCTTCCCGACGTACCCTGACTCGCATGTCAGCGACCACCGCCGCCGCTTACCCGCTCCCACACCTGCTTCGCAGCACCGGGCGGGCGCGGGTGGACGGCTCCTCCACCGGACGTGCCCGCCCCGCGCAGACAAACTGGTACCCCGCGCCTTCCGGACCGACCCGAGGTGGACCGGGCGGACCGGGCGGACCAGGCGGGCCGGGCGGGCCAGGTGGACCGGGCGGGCCAGGTGGACCGGGCGGGCCAGGTGGCCGTCCCGGACCGGGCCGACCGGAGCGGCGTGGCCCACGCCCTCGCTGGGGTCGGATCGCGCTGGTGGCCGGAGTCGCCGTGCTGGTCTTCGCGCTGCTCGCCGCTACCGGAGCCTGGGTCTACGCCCGTGGCCTCGACAACGATCTCGCCCGGACCAATCCGTTCCCCTCGGGGGCCACCGACGACCGGCCGGTCAAGACGGTTGACGGCGCGCTGAACATCCTTCTCGTCGGCACGGACTCACGGGATCCGGACGCGCCGATGGACCAACGCGGCGAGTGGCGCGCCGACACGATCATCGTGATGCACATCCCGAGTAACCACCAGGAGGCGTACCTGGTGTCGATCCCCCGTGACCTTTACGTGCCGATCCCGGAGAGCGCGAGCGCCGACTGCGGCTCGGGGCAGCGGAAAAAGATCAACGCTGCTTTTGCCTTCGGTGGGCTCCCCTTGGCGGTCCGCACCGTGGAGTGCTTCACCGATGTCCGCCTCGACCATGTCATGGCGATCGACTTCGGCGGCTTCGAAGAGGTCACGGACGCGCTCGGCGGTGTTGATCTCACGGTGGAAAAGACGATCACCTCGATCCACAAGCCCTACCGGACCTTCACCGAGGGCGTCAACCACATGGACGGCGCCGAGGCGCTGGACTGGATCCGGCAGCGCAAGCAGTTCCCCCGGGGCGACTTCGACCGGATGCGGCACCAGCAGGAGTTCCTCCGCGCGTTGATGAACAAGGCGGCCAGCACCGGAACGCTCACCAACCCGGTGAAGTTGAACGACTTCCTCAAGGCCGTGACCGCCGCGGTCACCGTCGACGAGGGCTTCTCCCTGGTCGACATGGCCTTCCAGTTCCGCAACCTGCGTGGGGAGAACCTGACCTTCGTTACCAGCCCACACAACGGCAGCCAGACCATCAACGGTGAGTCGGTCGTGGTCTCCGACCGGGAGCAGGCGCTCGCGATGTACCAGGCCATCTCTGCGGACAGCATGGCCGACTGGGTAGCGGCGAACGAGAACGACGCCGGCAGCTGATCCCCCGTTCGGGGCCGACGAGATCGGGATCCGGCGAACGGACCCGCCGGTGACCCGCCGGACCGTAACCTGACGTGAGAATCACTCACAGACGGTGGCGGGGAGGAACCACGTCCAGGTCGAAGGGCGGACGGGAGCGGGCCGACGCGGGCGTCCGGCGCGGACGACCACGCTGGGCCCGCCTCCTACTCGGCCTCGGCCTCGCGCTGGTACTCCTGGCCGGCCTCGCCGCCGTCGGCCTCCACCGGCTCACCCAGCGGTACGACAAGATGGTGACCCGGGAAGAACTACTCGACTCGGGCGCCCGACGAGGCCAGACGGACCTAAACGGACCGCTGAACTACCTGCTGGTCGGCACCGACCGCTGGCGGAGTAGCAGCAGCACCGCCGACCGGCGATCGGACACCATCCTCATCGTGCACGTGCCGGCCGGTGGACGTGAGGCGTTCCTGATGTCCATACCCCGAGACCTGCGGGTCACCATCCCCGCCGCCCACGGCTTCGGCGGCGGAGAAGACAAGATCAACGCCGCGTACCAGCACGGTGGCGGAGGACAGTCCGGCACCCGACTACTCTCCGCCACCATCACCCAGCTCACCGACATCCGCTTCGACGGCGCCGCCGTGGTCGACTTCTCCGGCTTCCGCGACGTGATCGACCACCTCGGCGGCGTACGCATGTGCGTCGACACCGAGTTCCGCTCGATCCACACCGACCGGGTCTTCACCCCCGGCTGCCAGGAGATGGACGGCGGCACCGCGCTGGACTTCGTCCGCCAGCGTTACGACCTACCCAACGGCGACTACGACCGGCAGACCCACCAGCAGCAACTGCTCCGAGCGGTACTGCAACGCGCCTCCGAGACCTCGATCCGAAACAACCCGGTCCGCCTGGACCAGGTGATCCGAGCTGTCGGCAGCTCACTGACGGTGGACACCAACGGCGTGCCCCTGGCGGATCTGGTTCTCGCGCTACGGGACCTGCCGACGGACGCCCTACGCGGAATCCAGATGCCGTCCTACCCACAGACCATCGACCAGGTCTCGTACGTCATCCTCCAGGAAGGCGGCGGCGGGCTCTTCACCGCCGTCCAGAACCAGCGGGTGCCGCAGTGGGCCCAGGCCAACCCCCGGTGGGTCACCCAGCTCTGACCAACCGGCAACACCCACCCGGAGAGCGCGGCCCCTAAGGTGGAAGCTGTGTTCGGACCCCGCGTACCCACCGTGACCGTGCCCGAGATTACCGACGACGCGTACCTGCTCGATGTCCGTGAGGACGACGAGTGGCTCGCCGGTCACGCACCCAACGCCCACCACCTGCCGATGACCCAGCTGCCCACCCGGCTGGCCGAAGTTCCCGACAACCGCGAGGTGGCCGTCATCTGCCGGTCTGGCGGGCGCTCCGCACAGGTCGTCACCTACCTCCTGCGCAACGGCTGGGAGCAGGTACGCAACGTCGAAGGCGGAATGGGGGAATGGGCTGCCACCGGACGGCCCGTGGTCGGCGGCGACGGACAGCCCGGCAAGGTCCTGTAACCGCACGCCATGGGCCATCCCCTGGTCTTCGCCCACCGCGGCTCGTCGTACGACCTACCGGAGCACACTCTGGCCGCGTACCTGCGAGCCCTCGACGAGGGCGCCGACGGGGTGGAGTGCGACGTTCGGTTGACCCGCGATGGGCACCTCGTCTGCGTGCACGACCGTCGCCTGGACCGCACCAGCAACGGGCACGGCCCGGTCAGCACGCGGACGCTCGCCGAGTTGGAGCAGCTCGACTTCGGGTCCTGGCACCCAGGTCCCGCCGCACTGGCCGACGGCGACGAGGTACTGGACGAGTCGTACCTGCGGCTCCTCACCCTGGACCGGCTCCTGGAAGCCGTCCGCGCCGTCAGCCGGCCGGTCCGGCTGCTGATCGAGACCAAACACCCATCCCGGTACGGGCGACACGTCGAGCGACGGCTGGTCGCGCTGCTCGACCGGCACGGGCTGACCGTGCCGAGGCCCGACCACCCGCTCCAGGTCACCGTCATGTCGTTCTCGCTGCTGGCGGTGCGGCGACTCCGGATGCTGGCCCCCACGCTGCCCACCGTGCTGCTGTTGGACAGGTTGCCGCGCGGACTACGGCTGAGGCTGCCGTTCGGCATCCGGATCGCCGGCCCCGGCATCGCGCTGGTACGTGCCCGCCCCTCCCTGGTCCCCGCGCTACAGGCAGCCGGTAACCAGGTGTACGTCTGGACCGTCAACGACCCCAGCGACCTGGAGCTGGTGCTGGCCGCCGGGGTGGACGGCATCATCACCGATCGGCCGGCCCCCACGCTCACCCGACTGCACGGCTGAGCGTGGGACCAGCGGACCTGTCCCGAATCCGACCGGCGGGGCACACTCGGGGAATGCCGAGACGCACGGACTTCTCTGCTCTGATCAACGGCCACACCGCGGTGATCGAGATGATCAACTCCGGCGAGGCCGGCGTGCCGGCACTCAACCAGCTACTCCGGGTAGCCCAGGAGGCGCTGGGTGCCGCCGGGATGGCCTTCGTCGAGTTCGCCCCGACCGGCGGACGGGTGATCGTCGCCACCGGCACGGTCGAATGGGCCCTCGGCCACCCCCTGCCGGTGGACGACCCGGACGCCGTCTGCCTGCTCTCCGGACCCCGGGTCCACCAGCTCGACACCGGCCGCCTCACCGGCAGGCTCGGGACGAAGCTCACCGGCCCGGCGAGGTCACAGATGGTGGTGTCCCGCGCCGAGATCGGTGGGCAGATCGTGGGTAGCCTGCACGCCCTCTATCCCGCCGACGAGGACCAGCCGTGCCCGGACCACCAATGCGTCATGGCCTACGTCGCCTCCTGCGTCGCCCACCTCTACGGCGACCAGTGCGGACTGCCGGTGCACGTCGACGGGCCGATCGTGGCCACGCTCGCCGACGGCCTGGCCGTGGTGGACCGCGAGGCCCGCGTCCGACTCTGGAATCCCGCCGCCGCCCAGATCACCGGCCAGGCGGTCACCGACGTCCTCGGCCAGACAGTGCCGTTCCCCCTCCCGCCGCCGGGGCAGGCGCTCGACCATCGGCTGCCGGACGGTCGCTGGCTGCGGGTCACCTCGGGAGAGCTACCGGGGCCGGGAACGCTGCGCGTGGTCACCTTCCGCGACATCACCAACCGACAGCAGAACGTCACCGACCATGACCTCTTCGTCGCGGTGACCAGTCACGAGCTACGCACACCGGTGACCGTCATCAAGGGGTACGCGGACACCCTCACCGACCACTGGGAGGCGCTGACCGACGCCGACCGGCAGCTGGCCGCCCGGAAGATCGGGCAGCGCGCCAACGAACTGGCCCGTCTCGTTGACCGGCTCCTCTCCTCCACCGCCGAGGCGGGCCCCGGCGGAATGCCGCCCGCCCCGTACGACCTGGGCGACGCCCTGCGGGCGGCGGTGACCGATCTCCCCGCCGAGCTGCGGCGCCGGATCACCCTCACCGCGCCGGTCGGGCTGCCCCGGGCGCTCGGTCACCGGGCCAGTCTGGCGACGGTGGTCACCGAGCTGTGCACGAACGCCGCCAAGTACTCGCCTCCCGCCAGCCCGATCACGGTCACCGCCGGTGCCGATGGACAGACCGTCTCCGTCCGCGTCACCGACCAGGGCATCGGCATCCGTCCAGAGCATGTGGAGCGCGCGTTCGACCAGTACTGGCAGGGCGATTCCCGCGACCACCGTCGCCTTCCCGGAGCCGGGCTCGGCCTCTTTCTGGTCCGCCGAATCGTTGAACAACAAAATGGGTGGGTATCCCTCCGACCGAAGATCGGTGGCGGTACGGTCGCAGAGGTACGGCTGCCCCATGGGTGACCAAGGGTGGCGAGGCGTGAAGGGGCGACGGTATTGACGGATAGTCCCGAACGAACGTGGTGCGTGGTGGTACCCCACGACGGGGCGGGAGCGCGACAGGCGCGACACTGGCTCGCCGACGAGCTGGGTGCCGCCGTACCGGCAGCGCTGCTCGCGGATCTCGTCGTGGTCCTCGCGGAGCTGGTGGGCAACGCCGTACGGCACGCCGACCCACTGCCGGGCGGGGTGGTCCGGGTGGGGTGGTGGCTGTGCCCCACCTCGACGGGCCCGCGGATCCAGTTGCGGGTGACCGACGGTGGAGCCTCCGTCGAACCACGGATTCGGGCAATCGACCCCGACGCACCGGACGGCCGTGGCCTGCACATCGTCGCCGGGTTGTCCAGCTGCTGGGGCGTCGACCGGGATGGCCTCGGCCAGAGCGTCTGGGCCGCGTTCGAGCCGGCCGGCCAGCAGGCCGAGCCGTTCGTCGGCGACGCTTGCGACCGACCGGATCCCGGGGAGGGCTTTACCTCCAGCGACAACCTGGTGGTCGCCTGACCGGCGGGGCCGGGTGGGTCCGACCCCCACCATCCCACGCCGCCCTCTAGGCTGTCCGACCGTGAGCAAGCGTCGAAAGAGCCAGCGGGCCACGGACCCCACCAGGAAACGGGAGAAGGTTCGGGATGTCTTCGTACCCCGCCCCTTCGAGGGCCTGACCGACGAGCCGGAGTGGATTGCCCTACGCGAGCTGGTGCCGGCCGCCACCGCGCCGCTGCGCCTCGCCCCCGACCTGGTGACCGAGTTCGGCGAGCGGGACGTCCTGCTGGCCACCGTCCTGCCGGTGGCGGCACCGGCGATGGTGCAGCCAACCGGCCGGGTCCTGCTCGGCCTCCAGCGGCATCAGCAGTCCGGCGACGTCTCCCGGGACCTGGCCGAGGCGTTGCTCTGCGCACTACGTACCGAGCCCGGCCGCCAGGTCAGCGTGCCGCCGTTGCCCGGCCCGGGGCCCCGACTGCCGGACGTGCTGGTTGATGCTCCGCTGGAGATCAGCCTGCACGAGAGCTTCGAGTTCTGGCTCGACCCGGGCGCGGCCAACGATCCGACCGTGCAGGCATCGCTGGAGCGGGCCGACGCCGCGATCTACCCGACCGTGCGGCTCACCGCGGCCCGCGCGGCCTACTGGTGCCAGGTCCCGGAGAAGGCACACGTCCGGTGGGTGCTCCCCGACGACGAGGACGCCGCATTGGACACGCTGGCCCACCTCAGCGCGGCCGGCACGTTGACCTTGGGGGAGGAGACGAAGTTCGCCGGAATGTTCCGCGCGCACGGCCGCCTCGTGCCGGTTTGGGATCTTCCTGAGGAGACTCCTGCTGGCCACTGGGAGCAGCCAGTGGCGGAGTTCGCCGAACGCTACGGCGCGACCCTCGCAGCCGCCGCCCCCCTGGACGCGGCGGCCCGTCGCGCGCGGCACGGTCTCCTCGGCCGCCAGCTCACCCTCCGCTAGGTCCGCGCGGCCGGCGGAGGCCTCCCCGGCTTGCGTCAGCTCAGTGCGGTAACGCGGCCCCGCCCCTCGGCCGGCTCGGTCTCCCCGGCGAGGGGGGCGCGGAGTAGCGGGCAGGACATGCACCGGGGGCCTCCTCGCCCGGAGCCCAGCTCCGAGCCGGCGATCGGGACGACCTCAATGCCGGCTCGCTCGAGCTGCGCGTTGGTTTCCGTGTTCCGCTCGTAGCTGACGCAGAGCCGGGGCGCCAGGGCAAGGGTGTTGTTGCCGTCGTCCCACTGTTCCCGCTCGGCGGTAACCGGATCCAGGCCGGTGTCGATCACCCGGAGCTGGTCCAGGTTCATCGCATCCGCGGCGGCCCGCAGGAACGGCGCCGGCCCCTCCACCCGTGGATCATCGCCGTCCGTCCCGGCGATCACCGTGTACGCGACGAGCGCGCTGGCGATGTTCGGGTACATCAGCACAGTGTCGGCGTCCACCATCGTGCAGACGGTGTCGAGATGCATGGTGGCCCGCTCCTGGGCGATCGGCACGACCAGGATGGTGTGGGCCAGGTCCGCGGCGAAGACCTGGCGGGCAAGTCGCTCGGCACCCGCCGGCGTGGTCCGCTCGCCTACCCCGACCGCCAGCACTCCGGGGGCGAGTAGCAGCACGTCCCCGCCCTCCAGATGCTCCATCCCCGGGCGGTACGCGAACTCGGTGCCGGCGAAACGTGGATGGTGACGGTAGATGGCGTCGGTCAGCGTGCTCTCCCGCCGGCGGGCGGGCATAGCCAGGCTGGTGACGGCGGCCCGGCCGCCGATCCAGACCGAGGAGTCGCGGGTGAAGAGCAGGTTCGGCAGCGGGTCGATGACGAAGTCGTGCCGGTCCATCAGCTGGTAGACCAGGCCACCGGGGCGCTCCCGGCTGATCCGCAGTTCCTCGTGGGCGAGGCCGGCGATGAGGACACTGGCCAACGTGGCCGGGTCGAGGTAGGCGAGGTGGTCGGCGACCCGGGCGCGTAGCTGGTCGCCGAGCCGGGGCGAGCGCAGCACCTGCTCGGTCAGCTCACCCCGAGCGTCGTCGCTGGCGAGGGTCTCGGTGAGCAGCTCTGCCAGGTGGAGCACCTCCACGCCGCGCTCGCGCAGTGCCGCGGCGAACGCGTCGTGCTCCTCCTGCGCGCGGCTGACCCAGGGGATGGCGTCGAAGAGCAGCGAACCGCTGTTCCGGGGGGTGAGCCGGGCCAGCTCGGGCCCGGGACGGTGCAGCATGACCGTGCCGAGGCGACCAACCTCACTGTCCACGTAGTGGCTCACCATCGCAGCCTAGAGCCTCGGGTCTCGGCATCCGGCAAAACAACGATGGATGAACGTGGCATTCATCCGCAGTCACTCCGGCGCTCCAACTTGCCGAGTCGGGGGAGTAGCAACGTAGGGTAGCGGGGACATAACTTCGAGGGACCTTTTGCCGGAGGTCGCGATGACTGTCTACCCTGCTCGCCGAGCCGCACCCTCCGCCCGGGCGCTGCCGCCCATGGCGGTGCCGCACCCCCGGGTGGAGAACCCGGGTGCTCTCGCACCACCCAGCTCCTCTCCCCTTGAATGGGCCCGTCGTCGACGGGCCGAGCGGGGAGCCCGGCGGCTGGAGGCGGCCGGAGCACGGGCTCTGGGCCGGCTCGACCAACTCGGTCCAGCCTGGCACGTGATCGAATGGCCACGCACCGACCCGATTGACCTGCTCCACGACGATGCCGACGGCGAACGCGCCGGCTTCCTCGCGATCGGCCCAAGCGGGCTCTACGCGGTCACCATCGTCGACCATGGCCGGGCCCGGGTGATGGTGGCCGGTGAGGTCGTGCAGATCAACGGCAAGCGTCCGGCCTACGTGGCAGAGGCCCGTAAGGACGCCAAGCGGGCGAGCAAGGCCCTCAGCAGCGCGGTCGGGCTACCAATCCCGGTGACGCCGGTGCTGACGTTCGTCGGCTCCGGCGTCATCAGCGTGTACGGCCTCCCAGAGGACTGTCTGATGGCTACCCACCGGGAACTGGACCGGCTCCTCGTCGCCGCCGGGAACCGAATCAGCCCGGAAACCGCGGCCAAGCTGTCCCGGGTCGCGCAGCACCCGGGCACCTGGCGCAACGGCAGCTATCGCCCGGCGGCCGACTACCGGTGGTATGGCGACGGAAGCTGACAAGCCGGTGCGCCGGCGGTACCGTCGGTGGGGACGAAGCGCGGCCCGGGTGCGATCGACGCCCGTCAGCCGCGCCGCCGTCGGCCCACTCTCTGCCGCCCTTCCCACCAGGTAGGACACGGCCCAGATCACCGCCAGCGAGCTGGCGATTGCCGGCGCGGTCAGCGGAGATACGTTGGGTCACGCTAGCGTGGACAGACTGTCTCGGTTTACTTAGGAGGTGCGGTGGCCCACGTCGAACTCTCGCTCTCAGAAGTCCGCGTGCCGGCGGTAGGGGCACCGGCGGAGCAGGAGTACGACAACGTCACCTCCTGGTCCGTGACCGTCTCCCGGGCCGACGAACCCTGCGTGCTCATCGCTGCGGACACTCGCGTGGTCGCCGTCTCTGCCTCCGGCTCCCAGCTGCTTTTCGTCGGCGACTGTCTGGACATGATCGGGCATCCGCTACTCGACGGTAGCCTGCGGTTACTCGACTTCACCGCCAACCGGGGCGAGCTGACCGAACCGGAACTCGACAAGATCCCACCGCTACTCGCCATCACCTCCGGTCGCCTGGCCCGCGGGCTACTCCGGATCAAAGGGGTGTCGGCGGGCGCACCAGACGCCACCGTTGACGCCATCTCCACCCCGGTTCACCGCGCCGGCGTAGTCGTCGGTTCACTCACATTCTTCTCCGAGGTCTGACCCCGGGCACGGCATGTGGCGTGCGCCGCACGCCGTGTGCTGGGTAGGAACCATCCGAGGCCGTAAGGTGCCCTCATGCTGGATATCGCTCTGCTGCCGGGTGATTACGCTGTCTGCCGTCTGGCAGCCGGCTCTGCCCTGCCGCCCAGCCTGTCGGGCGGGCTGAGCGACGATGACGTGGTCACGGTGAGCTGGACCACCGACGGCGTGTCGGTGATCTGTCCCGCAGCACGCGCACCGGCACAGACCGAGACCACCTGGCGTTGCCTACGCATGGTCGGCCCCTCTGACCTCGCGCTCTCCACCGGCCTGGCTGCCCTCATCGACCCGCTGGCCGAGGCCCGCGTCTCCGTGGTCGCCTTCTCCACCCACGACACCGACTATCTGCTGGTCCCGGCTGTCCGCCTCGATCAGGCCGTCGCGGCGCTCGACCGGGCCGGGCACCGCGTCCGCACCCAGCCAGGGCCGATGTCGCGTTGACCTCGGGCGAGACCAGATCCTGCTAAGGCTTCACCAGACCAGCGGACGCTCCTACGATGGGTTTCCCATCCGCCTGCGCTAATCCATGTCGATGTGAGGAGCGTCCGTGCCGTCCGGCCCGCCCCGCCCCGCTGCTCCCGCTTCGACCGCCCACCGGCCCCGGAGCGGATCGCCGATGTGGCGTGGCCGGTCGAAGACCCCGGCAGCGACCGTGGCCGGGCTCGTGGCGGCGCTGCTCACGTTGGGCTGCGGCACCCCGCCCGAGCTGCGGGATGCCCAGCCGAGCCGAACAGCCCGGTCCACCTCGGCCACCCCGACCGACACCTCGACCACCGCTGCGGCGCCGCCTCCAACCAGGGCGCCGACCCCGACGGCCAGCAGCACACCGGTCGCCGTCCGGTGCCCCGCCGGTCCGTCCAGCCAGCAGGTGACCGCCCTGGTACGCGGACAGGACCTGCTCCCCGCCGACGCCGAGGTACGGGTACAGACCGGGCCGCTCTGCGCCGACGACTGGCACTACACCGTCCTCGCCGTCACCGGCTACGAACCACTCCAGGTCGTCAGCCGGGGTTCCGGCACCACACCACGCCTGGTCACCGCCGGCACCGATGTCTGCACAGCGGAGGTACGCGTCACCTCCCCGACCGGCATCCGGACCCTGGCCTGCGACGCCGGCTCGGGTACGTAGGCTGTCGCCATGCCGGGAACACCGCCGATCCGCTTCGTCTACCTCGGGCCCGAGGGCACCTTCGCCGAGCAGGCGCTGCGGACCATCCCCGCGGCCGGGCGGGCCAGCCGGACGCCCGCCCGCAGCGTCGGCGAGGCGCTGGAGAGCGTACGCGTAGGGGCCGCGGACGCGGCGCTGGTGCCGCTGGAGAACTCCATCGGCGGCGCGGTCGGGGTGACGCTGGACGAGGTGGCCGAGGGCGAGCCGTTGGTGATCACGCGAGAGGTGATCCTGCCGGTCGAGTTCGTGCTCGCCACCCGTCCCGGCGGGCACCTCGGTGCGGTGCGCAGTGTGGCCGCTCATCCCCAGGCATCGACCCAGTGTCGGGCCTGGCTGCACGCTCACCTGCCCGACGCGGTGGTGGTCGACGTGCTCTCCAACGGCGCGGCGGCGGTCGGGGCCGCGACCGGCGAGTTCGACGCGGCGATCTGCGCCCCGATCGGCGCGGCCCGACACCGGCTCACGGTACTGGCCGACAAGATCGCCGACCACCCGGACGCGGTGACCCGGTTCGCGCTCTTCTCCCGGCCGGGACCGCCGCCGCTGCCCAGCGGGGACGACGTGACGTCGCTGGCGGTCTACATCGCCCACGACCGGGTGGGCGCGCTGCTCTCCGTGCTGATGGAACTGGCCGTGCGTGGGGTCAACCTGACCCGTATCGAGTCCCGGCCAACCGGCGAGGCACTCGGACGGTACGTGTTCTTCCTGGACTGCACCGGTCACCTGGCCGATGCCCGGCTCGGCGAGGCGCTACAGGGACTACGTCGGGTCTGCGCCCGGGTGCGTTTCCTCGGGTCGTATCCCCGGCACCGCTGGACCGGCGGCGGAAGTGAACGGCCGACCCCTACTCCATCGGGGCCGGTCGACACCGATTATGTTGACGCCGCCGCCTGGTTGGCCCGGCTACGTAGCGGGGACCTCAGCTGAGACCAGTCGCCGGGCGGCTCAACCCCAGCCCAACTCGTGTAGACGGTCGTCGTCAATGCCGAAGTGGTGGGCGATCTCGTGCACGACCGTGATCGCCACCTCCTCGACCACCTCCTCCTCGGTGTCGCAGATACGCAGGATCGGGTTGCGGTAGATCAGGATGCGGTCGGGTAGCACTCCCGAGTAGTCCCAGCCGCGGTCGGTCAGGGCGTGCCCCTCGTACAGGCCGAGTAGCTCCTCGCCGGGGGGTGGGGCGTCCTCGACCAGGATGACCACGTTGCTCATCAGGCTGAGCAACTCCTCGGGTACCTCGTCGAGCGCGTCACCAACCAGCTCCTCGAACCGCTCCCGGTTCATCTCCATGGCCACTGCCCTATTCTGCCGGTACCCGAGGTTCCGGAGGGGAGCCCCGCCCCGGCCGGCGAGCCAGCCGGTGGGCGGGCGGGCGGCGGCCGGTGGGCGGGCAGCGGCCGGTGGGCGGGCGGGCGCGATTTGTCCGGCCCCGACAGCTGGTTGGTTGTGCCATGATGCGGCTCAGAATCGTCGATCCGAAAGGTTCCCGATGGATCCGGAGCAGCCCATCCCCCGACAGGAAGATCGGTCCAACGGCATCACCGTCGGGCAGTCGGCTGGGGCCGATCCGCAGCCACCGGGCCGTCGGCGCGTCACCCGGCTCCTCCGCGACCGGCGCCCGCCCCTCGTTCTCGCCGGGCTCGGAGCCACCGCCGGGCTGGCCTCGCTGGTGGGTGAATGGGTGGTACTGCACCTGCCCACTGGCGGCCCGGCCGGTGGTCCGATCCGGATACCGGAAACAGTCGACGAGGTGGGCAGTTTCGGCACCGCCTACCTGGTCGGCCTCCTCGGTCTGGCCGTGCTGGTCGCCCTCGCCCTGCGCGGCACCGGTGCCGCCCGGCCGAACGCCCGCATCGCCGGTCTGGTCTTGGCGGCCGCTCTGCTCACGGTGCTGGTCGCCGGGGCCGCCACGATCGGCGACGCGGACGTCCGCGCCATCTACTACCGCGGCCAGGAGGGTTTCGACATCGAGTACGGACGGGGGATGGTCACCGCCTTCCTGGCCTGCGCACTACTCGGGGCTGCTCTGCTGCTCGACCCGGGATCCGGTCCGGTGCCGGAGGCCGGTGGGGCAGCGCCGGCCCGACGACTGCGCTCTCGCCGCAGTGCCACGGCGGACGACCTGCCGCCCCCCGCCGACCTCACCGTCGGCCCGGCGGCCCCGTTCGTCCGCCCGGACTGATCGAGCTGCGCTGAGCCACCGGCGCCACCTCGCCTCGGGCTTGCCCGACCACTGGTCCCGGCACCGCCGCCATACCACCCGTTGGCACCGGATTCGCCGGTAAGCCATGGCTACGACTGCCTCCGCGAGGTACGGTTGCTGCCCGCCGTAACGCCGGATCACACAGCGTGACGACTGGCCGCGACGGCGACGGGCGAAGGAGGAGCCATGGGCCGCCCGGGTCTACCCAAGTTGATCGCCACCGATCTGGACGGGACGCTCGTCCGCAGTGACAACACCGTCTCCGCGTACACCCACGAGGTGCTCGACCGGATGCGCGCCGCCGGCATTCCGATGGTCGGCGCGACCGGTCGCGGACCACGGCTGACCGAACTGACCCGCAACGACATCCGCGCCGCCGACTTCCTGGTGATGGCCAACGGCGGCCGGGTGGTGGACCAGAGCGACCCGGACGGGCCGTTGGTGCTGCGCAACGAGTGGCTCTCCGGCGCGGTGCTGGCGGAGCTGCTGACCGAGCTGGAGGCAACGGTCGGCCCGCTGACCGTCATGGTGGAGTCGTCAGACGAACACAACGCACCGCTCTGGGGGGACTACCACGCGAATTGGCCGTACCCGGACCTGTTCGAGTCGCGCAGCCGCGCCGAATGCCTCTCCGGCAAAGTGATCAAGGCCTTTGCCCGTACCGCCGACCACCACACTGACGAGCTGTTGGAGGTAGCCCAGCGAGTCATCCCACCGCACGCCGCCTCGCTCACCCAGGCCGGCCTGGGCTTCATCGAGATCTGCCCGCCCGGCGTGGACAAGGCGACCGGGCTCCGGGTGGTCGCCGAACGACTCGGCGTGGACCCGGCGGAGGTTCTGGTCTTCGGTGACCAGCCGAACGACCTGCCGATGTTCTCCTGGGCGGGTTGGGCCCGGGTGGCGGTCGCGAACGCACACCCGGCGGTTCACGCGGCTGCCGACGAAGCCACCCTCCGTAACGACGACGACGGGGTCGCCGTATACCTTGATCGGCTGCTGACCCGCTGACAGCGGCCCCGGGCCGCACCGATCAGAGGTACTGACCGGTACCGTGCCCCTCGCCGCCCGCCGCCTGCCCCATCCCGGGCATGCCGGGCGCGATTCCGCCCGGCCCGCTGGGGAGTGCCTGCCGACCGGAGCGCATCTGCTCCAGCTGCACCCGGGCCGCCATCTGCTGGGCGACCAAGGCCGCCTGGATGCCGTGGAAGAGCCCTTCCAGCCAGCCAACAAGCTGCGCATGGGCGATCCGCAACTCGCTCTCGCTGGGCGCCTTCTCCTCGGTGAAGGGCAGGGCGAGGCGCTCCAACTCCTCCCGCAGCTCAACGGCGAGCCCCTCCTTGAGCTCGACGATGGACCGCTCATGGATCTCCCGCATCCGGTGCCGGCTGGCGTCGTCGAGCGGGGCGGCCTTGACCTCTTCCAACAGCTGCTTGATCATGCTGCCGATCCGCATCACCTTGGCAGGCTGCTCGACCAGTCGAGCCGGGTCCTCCTGGCTCTCGTCGGTCTGCACCGTGCCGACTGGACGGCCGTCCGGTCCCACCACCACCACGGTGCCGGTCCGAGCAGCATCGTCCTGGCCCTGCTCGTCAGCCTGGTCCTGCACGTCGTTCTGTCCTGCGGACTGCGCTTCGGTCATGGCACCCATCTTTCCCCAGCCGCCGGCCCCGATGCCCCCCGGGACCAACGACCAGCGCCGATCGGGGCCACCCGCTACCGTCACGGGCATGTCCAGCGACCCGCGTGCCGTGCTCACCCGTCCCGCGCCGGCCCCGGACGTCACCGTCGCCTACGGCCCCCATCTGGACCAGGTCGCGGATCTGCGCCGGCCAACCGGCGCCGGACCGGCCCAGCGACTGGTGATCGTCGTGCACGGCGGCTTCTGGCGGGCGGAGTACGACCGCCGGCACACCGCACCACTGGCGACCGCGCTGGCCCGGCTCGGCTACCCGGTGGCACAGATCGAGTACCGCCGGACCGGGCAGCCCGGCGGTGGCTGGCCGGGGACAATGGCCGACATCCTGACCGGGGTGTCCGAGCTGCCCCGGCTGACGGCCGAGGCGTTCCCCGGCGCGATGGCGGCCGGCCCGCCGATCCTCATCGGTCACTCGGCCGGTGGGCAGCTGGCACTCTACGCTGCCGCTACCCTGCCCGCCGTGGTCGGTGAGGTCCTCGCCCTGGCCCCGGTGGCGAACCTGGCCGAGGCCTACCGGCTGGACCTGGACACGGGTGCGGTGGCCGCACTGCTCGGCGGCGGCCCGACCGAGGTGCCGGACCGCTACACGGCCTGTGATCCGCGTTCGTTGCCGCCATCCAAATCACGGACAGTAGTTATGCACGGTGTCCTCGACCAGCAGGTGCCCATCACGATGAGCCGGGAGTTCGTCGCGGCCAGGCGCGCCACCGGCGGCAACGTCCACCTCCTCGAGCTCACCAATTGCGAGCATTTTGGCCTTATCGACCCAGAGTCAACGGCTTGGCCGGAGGTCGTCCTCGCGTTACGGTCCCTCACCGGGACTTCGCCGGTAAGTTGACGCAGCGTTGTCGAGCGGGTAGAACGCCGGATGGGCAGGGATGCGCCCGGCCAGACTCTGGAAAGGGAACCGGTGACACAGGTAAACCGCAGGCGCGCCCTACAGCTGTTGGCTGCGCTTGGCACGGCCGGACTCGTGGCGGGATGTGGCGACAGCAGTGAGTCCGAGACCGACGCTCCGCTGAGCCCAATCAAGATCGGCATGCTCATACCGCAGACCGGTGACCTCACTGATGTCGGGACCGAGGTGGCCAACGGCTTCCAACTCTTCCTGGACCTCAACGAGGGGCAGCTCGGCGGGCACCCGACCTCGCTGGTCACCGTCGACGAGGGCAACGACGCGAAGTCCGGCCAGGCCGCGGTCGAAAAGCTGCTCAAGCAGGGCGTACTGGCCCTCACCGGTGTCGTCAGCTCGGCCGTCATGCTCGGCATCCGGGACAAGGTGGAGCAGGCACAGGTGCCACTGGTCGGATCCAACGCCTCCCCCAGCAGTCTGCAGAGCGTCGTCTACATCTGGCGCACGTCGTACGTGCTGGACGAGGTCGGTCGGGCCCTCGGCCACTACCTGAAGGAGGCACTCGCGCCATCGGAGCGGCTGGCGATCATCATGCCGGAGTCCCCGGCCAGCCAGGACGTACTCCGGGGCTTCCAACAGGAATTCGGTAAGTCCGATCCCCGGATCGGAGATCCGGTTACCTGGACCGAGGAGATCTCCGGCACCCCGGGCAAGAGCGCCTACCGGCGAGACATCGCCACGGCTCTCAAGCGCGACCCGGACGGCGTCTTCTGCTTCTTCGCTGGAGCCGCCGCCGTGGAGTTCCTCAAGCAGCTCCGCGCGGAGGGGTACACCGGCCCCATCTATGCCCCAGGCTTCCTGACCGAGGGCAACGTCCTGGCAAGCTTCAAGGACGAGACGGATGTTCTCGGCATTCAGACCGCCCTGAACTACTCGCCTGACCTCAACAACGCGGCCAACCGGCTCTTCGCCTCGGCGTACCGCAAGAAGCACGGCACCTCGCCGACCGCGTACGCGACGGCGTCGTACGACGCGGCACACGTCCTCAACCAGGCGATCCGGCGTGCTGGCGAGTCACCCACCCCACCGGCGGTGAACCTCGCGCTCGGCAAGATCGGCCGGGTTGACAGCCCCCGCGGCGTGTGGCAGTTCAACCAGCCGCGCACCCCGCAGCAGCGGTGGTACCTCCGGGAGGTCCAGCTCGACGGCCAGCTACTCTCCAACGTGCTTCTGACCGAGCTGGCCACGCTCGGCTGAGCGGGAGCGGCGCAGCCGCTCTAGTGGCGCAGTTCGGCGATGCAGCACTTCACGCTTCCGCCGCCCTTTCGCAACTCCGCCAGCGCCACCGGCACCGGCTGGTAGCCGGCGGCTGCCAGCTTGTCTGCGAGGCCGGTCGCCTCGCTGTTCAGGACGACGTTGCGTCCGTCGCTGACCAGGTTCAGACCGAACGCGAGGGCGTCGACGTCATCGGCGACGACGGCCTCGGGAAAGAGCTGCGCCAGAACCTTCTGGCTGGCGGTGGAGAAGGCGCCCGGGTAGTAGGCGATGTTTCTGTCATCGATCGAGGCCAGCGCCACGTCCAGGTGGTAGAAGCGGGGATCGACCAACCGCACCGAAACCACGGGCCGTCCCAACGCCTCCTGCGCCTCGGCATGGGCGGCAGGCTCGGTCCGAAAGCCGTAGCCGGCCAGGACGAGACCACCGTGCGCCGCCGGCAGGTAGACGAAGTCACCCTCACCCTCGTTGGTCACGGTCGGGGCGATGAAGTGCCAACCGCGAGACTGGTAGAAGGCGCGGTGGGCCGTGGCCTCGGCGCTCCGCTGCGCGTGCTTGAACCGCGCGCCGTAGACGGTGCCGTCGACGACGAACGCGCCGTTGGCCGCGTACACCATGTCGGGTAACCCCGGCTGGGGGGTGAGCAGGCGCACGTCGTGGCCGAGCCCGACCAGCGTCTCGCGCAGCCCGTCCCACTGCTTGACCGCCAACTCCGCGTCGACTGCGGCGGTGACATCCATCCACGGGTTGATGGCGTACTCAACCGCGAAGTGCTTCGGCGAGCACATGAGATATATCCGCTTTCGCGGCACTCGCTGCTGGTTCACGATTACCAAGGTAGGTTTCGTCGAACAGCGATAACAGCCACGAATCTTGCTTCCTGGAGGCAGAACATTGCAGATAGATGCAGTGGATCAGCGAATCATTGCGCTGCTCGTCGCCGACGCCCGTGCGTCCTACGCCGACATCGGACAGCGGGTTTCCCTGTCCGCCCCGGCAGTGAAACGGCGGGTTGATCGGCTTCGCGCGACCGGAGTCATCCGCGGATTCACCGCCGTCGTTGACCCGGCCGCGGTCGGCTGGACCACGGAGGCGTTCGTCGAGCTGTTCTGCGCCGGCCGGACCACGCCACCGCAGATCGGTGTCGCGGCCCGCCGGCACCCCGAAGTCGTTGGGGCGTACACCGTCTCGGGTGAGGCGGACGCCCTCGTTCACCTCCGCGCCGCCGACATCGCCCACCTCGAGGCCGCGCTGGAACGACTGCGGGCCGAGTCCTTCGTGACCTCCACCCGCAGCACCATCGTGCTCTCCCGGCTCGTCGAGTCCCCCGGCGTCGGCCCATCCCCCGACTGACCAACGGCACTGCTGGCCGCAACCGTCCCGGGGCCCGCCGCCGCCTCCTTGGCGGCGAGCTTCGCCGCCGAGCGGGGGCCGGCAGGCCCCACGGGAACCGCGGGCCGGCCAGAGCCGTCGGAGGAGGCATGACAGTACGCCGTCCTACCGTTGTCGCGGGCACGCTGCTCGCGCTCCTCCTGCTCGCGGGTAGCGCCACGGCTACGCGCACGTCGGCACCGAGTATGACGCCGAGCGGACCCGGGTCACCGCTACAACTGGTCTCCTTCGACTCCTGCGCCGACGCGCTGGCCGAACTGCGCGCCACCACCGCGGCCGCCGTCCGCCCATGGGGGCTCCCCACCGGCGGGCCCATGCTCCAACACCGGACCGCAGTGGACTCTCCGGCCGCCACCGCCGACCTCGCCGATTCGATGTCGGCCGAGCAACACTCGGTCACCAACAGCTACCAGCCCGGCGTCGACGAGCCGGACCTGGTCAAGACCGACGGACGACGGATCATCACCATCAACCAGGGCGTGCTCCGCGTCGTCGACCCCGCCACCAACCGGTTCACCGGGCGGTTGAACATCAGCGGTCCCTCCCACTGGGGCCAGTACGACCTGCTCCTGCACGGCGACCACGCCCTGGTCCTCACCGATGCGGCACCGATGGTCCGCCCAGCGAGCGACGTCGCTCGCGAAGAAACCGCCAGCGAGCCGGCCAGAACGAGCTTCCGCCCCGAGCCCGTCACGGCCCGGCTCCTGCTGGTTGACCTGAGTGGCCCGCCCCAGGTGATCAGCACCTACGAAATCAACGGTCGCACCCTGGACGCCCGACAGACCGGGAGCACGGTCCGGGTGGTGGTCCAGTCCTACCCCCGGGTGACCTTCCCGGAGCTGCCCGCGACGGCCGACGAGGCGGCCCGTCAGGAGGCGAACCGGGCCACGGTGGCCGCCGCGGGCATCGAGGCGTGGCTGCCGGCCTACGAGTGGACGGCCGGAGCGGAGCACGGGAGCGATCGAGTTGCCTGCGACCGACTCAGCCGCCCGCACACCGGCACCGGCTCCGCCATGCTGACCGTGCTCAGCTTCGACCTCACCGCCGACCGGCTCACCGACGGCGACCCGGTCAGCGTGGCCGCCGACGCGGACACCGTCTACAGCACCGGCGACAGCCTCTACCTGGCGAGCTGGCGGCAGCTGGAGGAACCGCCCACACCGGGCCGCTGGCCCGATCAGATCGGCACGTCGGTCACCGACATCTACCAGTTCGACACCACCGCCACCGGCCGCCCCCGATACGTCGCCGCCGGCACCGTGCCCGGCCGGCTCATCAACCAGTACGCCCTGTCGCAGTGGCAGGGCCACCTACGGGTGGCTACCACCACCGTAGGCCGGGACGAGCGCGGTTCGGAGTCTGGCGTCCACGTGCTGCGTCGACAGGGCGCGGTGCTGGCCCTGACCGGGGCGGTCACCGGCCTGGGCCCGGGGGAGCAGATCTATTCGGTGCGCTACCTCGGCGACACCGCGTACGTGGTGACGTTCCGGCGGACCGACCCGCTCTACGCGCTCGACCTGAGCGACCACGCCGCCCCCCGGGTCACCGGGGAGCTGAAGATCACCGGCTATTCGGCGTACCTGCACCCGGTCGCGGAGGGTCGGCTGCTCGGCATCGGGCAGGAGGCCGACCTCGACGGACGCATACAGGGTCTCCAGGTCTCGCTCTTCGACGTCCGGGACCCGGCCCAACCGCTCCGGCTGGACCGCTGGCACCGCCCGCACGCCTGGTCCGCCGCCGAGCACGACCCGCATGCCTTCCAGTACGACGCATCCACCGGGCTACTCGCTGTCCCGGTCAACGCCGGGCTGCGCCTGTTGCGGGTCTCCGGGGACACCCTCACCGACCAGGGCGAGGTGACCCACCCGGATGCGGGGATCAGCCGTTCGCTACTCGTCGGCGACACCCTCTGGACGGTGTCGGACGCGGGCCTGCGGGCCACCGACCCGACGACCGGGCAGAGCCTGGCCTGGCTACCGAACAGCTAGTCAGCTCTGCCCCGGTGGGTGGGCCCGGTCATTCGGGGTTCCGGGCTCACCCACCGCGCCCAGCTCGACCGGCCAATCGGCGACCAGCTGGTGGATCCGGGCTGCGGCAGCGGCCGGCTCCGCGCCCCCGCCGACCGCGACGCCCACCAGGTAGGCGGCGACCGGGGCGCCGGGGCGCAACACCTGATGCGCCACCTCCCGAGTCAGGTCGAGCACCGCTGGCACCGGCACCCGAGCAGGGTCGAGGCCAAGCTCGGTGCAGACCGCTGTCACCCAGTCGTCCATCGTCGTCATCGCACCCACTCCTCTGCCCGGCGTAGATCTTCGTCAGTGTCACAGTCGAACCAGGGCGGGGGGCCATCCCCACGCCACGGCACCTCGCGTACGGCCAACCCCGGTAGAAGGGCCCGCAGTGACGCCCCGGCCAGGGGGCGCTGGGTGGCAAGTCGGGTGAACGCGGCCCGCAGCGGAGCGACCCGCCACACCCCGCACAGCGGCTGCCGCCGCCCGGCGTCGTCGACGAAACACACCCCGTCAATCCCACCGGGGCCCGCCGCCGGTTGGTCCCCGCCCCGCTCGCCGTCGAGGTGGCCCAGCAGTTCCCGAACCGCTTCCCGGGTAAGCAGCGGCAGGTCGGCGGCGAGGAGAGCGAGAAGGTCCACATCGGCGGGCAGCCGGGCCAGCCCGGCCGCGGCAGCGGCGACCGGCCCCCCGCCCGGCGGCGACTCCCGGGTAATCAGCACACCGGTCGGCGCTCCAACCCCCGGGCCCACCAGGATTCGCGGTGCGGCGTCGGTGACCGCGGCCAGCACCCGGTCCCGCATCGGGCGGCCACCGACCGGACGGGCTGGCTTGTCCACACCGTCCATCCGTCGGGCCGCACCTCCGGCCAGCACCACCGCCGCGTACCTGCGCACTCGGCTACGGTACCGGCCGAGCCGGCGTGGCCCTCGCGCCCACCTGCGCGAACAGCGGCCCGCCGAGGGCCGGGACCCCGCCGGCCGGTCAGCGGGCACCCCGCCGGCCCCGCCGGGGGCGGGGACGAACCACGCCGGGCAGCGCGACGGCCGGCCACCGGGCCAGACGCGTCGGGGGCACACCACGCCGAAGCAGGTCGTCCACCACCAGCGCGAGTGAATAGTCGGGATGCGGGGCGAGCACCCGTTCCAACGCCACCGCCGCCAGCGCCCCCTCCCCAGCCCGCCATGCCGCGAAGGCCAGCAGCGAACCGGGGGCGGCGATGAGCTCCGGCTCGGCCCGGCGGAGCACGTCGGCCCAGAGCGCGATGTCGGCGTCCCGCCCGTCGGTGCGCTCCCAGGCGAGATCCCGCACCGTCAGGTCGGTCAGCAGCCAGGTCAGCCAGGCCACTTCGTCATCGTCGAGCCGTTCGCCCCGTTGGTGCCGACGCTGAGCGGCCCGGATCGCGGTGCTCCCCGCCGCCCGCACCGACCGCCCGCCCGACCGGTTGGCCCCGGGCACCCGGATCACCAGGTCGGCGAAGCGCCGCCCCGCCCGCTGCGCAGCCCGCCGCAGCCGAGCTCGCTCGTCGCCCTCGACCGACGCCACCTGGGCCACGAGAGCCGCCCGATCGGGCAGAGCGACCTGACCGGCGAGGACCGCGGCGGCGGCCACCTGGCTCGTGCCCGAGTCGTACGCGGTGCCGTCGGGCGGACAGCACTCCGGCTCCTGGCAGAGGTACGACCAGTAGCGGCCACCGGTGACTCGGAGCGCGTCGAGCACCCCGATCCCGACCTCGGCGAGGGCCTGCCGAACGGCGTCAACCGCGTGGGTGACCCGGGACGCGGGCCCGTATCCGAGCACCGTCGCGCGGTCGGTGGGCTGCTGGGCAACCACGGCCGCCAGGTGTCGGGCCACCTCGGCAGGCCCGCCCGCAGCGGGTGCACCGTCCACTGCCCCGGCGGATCTGTCCGCAGCGACGGGCCCGGTCAGGTCCGCGAGGTCTGCCCGCGCGGCGAAGGTGACCCGTGGGCCGCGCATCGCCACCACGACCACGCTCTCCGCCGGATGGAACCCGAGCAGATAGGGCACGGCGGCGATCAGGTCTGCGCGGGAGCGAACGGAGAACCGGGGGAGCTCGGTCGAGGCCATTTCGGCAGCCTGCGCTCCGCTTGTGACCACCGTCCACCCCTGTGGACAACCTTCGGTCCATCCACAGCTACGGTGCGTAGCTACGCTGGTTCGGCAACTTCTCGGCCTCCGCCACCCTCGGCCGGCCCACCCACTACCGTCCGACGCATGGATCTGGCGTATCTGCGGGCCCACCCGGAGCATCTGCCGACCTTCCGGACCCACCAGCGGATCCGGGAGACGCCGGTCGCCGGCGGCAGCATCTGCACCGCCACCCGGCTCACCCTCGACGACGGGCATTCGATCTTCGCGAAGACCTGGCCCGAGTCGGCCACCGGACACCAGCCGGCGCACTTCTTCGCCAGCGAGGCGGCCGGGCTGCGCTGGCTACAGGAGGCGAACGCGGTCGCCGTACCGGAGGTGATCGTGGCGCTGCCAAACCTGCTGGCGCTGGAGTGGGTCGAACCCGGCGAGCCCGACCCGAGGGTCGCCGAGCGGTTCGGCCGGGAACTGGCTGCCCTGCACCGGGCCGGCGCCCCGGCCTTCGGCGCCGAGTGGCCGGGCTTCATCGGCACGTTACCGGCGGACAACACCCGGGACGAGGGCCCGTGGTCACGGTGGTTCGTCGAGCGCCGGCTGCTGCCGTACCTGCGGATGTCGGTCGACAACGGCGCGCTCGGCCCGGTGGAGCGAAAGCTGGTCGAGCGGGTCGCCGACCGGGCCGCCGCCCTCGGCGGCGACGAACCGCCGGCCCGGCTGCACGGTGACCTCTGGCCGGGCAACCTGCTCTGGGGACACGACGACCGGATCTGGCTGGTCGACCCGGCAGCACACGGTGGCAACCGGGAGACCGACCTCGCGCAGCTCGCGCTCTTCGGTGGCGCACCGCACCTGGACCACATCCGCACCGCCTACAACGACGTGTGGCCGTTGGCCGACGGCTGGCGGGAGCGGATCCCGCTGCACCAGCTCCACCTGCTACTGGTGCACACCGCGCTCTTCGGCGCGGCCTACCGCGAAGCGGTCGCCCGCACCGCCCGGAGCGCTCTGGTCGGCTCGGGCGCGCTACCGTCAACAGGTGAGCTCCGCCCGACCGACCGCTGGCGTCCTCGTTGACCGGCACGGCCGTGTCGCCCGCAGCCTGCGCGTCTCCCTGACCGACAAGTGCAACCTGCGCTGCACCTACTGCATGCCGGCGGAGGGCCTGCCCTGGCTCGCCGGGCCACAGCTCCTCGACGACGACGAGGTGATCCGGCTGATCCGGATCGCGGTGCGGCGGCTCGGCGTGACCGAGGTGCGGTTCACCGGTGGTGAGCCCCTGATCCGGCCCGGCCTGGTCGGCATCGTCGCGGCGGTCGCGGCGCTGGCCCCCCGGCCGCGTATCTCGCTGACCACCAACGGCATCGGTCTGGACCGTGTGGCACCGGCCCTGCGCACCGCCGGCCTGGACCGGGTGAACGTCTCGCTGGACACCCTCGACCGGGAACGGTTTGTCCGGCTGACCCGACGAGACCGGCTGGACGCCGTGCTTACCGGATTGACCGGCGCGGCCAAGGCCGGGCTGACCCCAGTAAAGATCAACACAGTCCTGATGCGCGGCGTCAACGAGGACGAGGCGCCCGCGCTGCTGCGCTTCGCCCTCGACAACCACTACGAGCTGCGATTCATCGAGCAGATGCCGCTGGACGCCCAACGCGGCTGGGACCGGTCGACCATGGTCACCGCCGACGAGATCCTCGCCATGCTGCGGGCCGAACACACCCTGGTGCCGGACCCAGCCCACCGGGGCGGGGCACCGGCGGAGACCTGGCTGGTCGACGGCGGCCCGGCCCGGGTCGGCGTGATCGCCAGCGTCACCCGGCCCTTCTGTGGAGAGTGCGACCGCACCCGGCTCACCACCGACGGCCAGGTCCGCGACTGCCTCTTCGCCACGACCGAGTCCGACCTGCGCGGAGCCCTCCGCGCCGGGGCCGACGACGACGAGATCGCCCGCCGCTGGCAGGCCGCAATGTGGGGTAAACGGGCTGGCCACGGCATCGACGATCCAGGGTTCCTGCAACCCGACCGATCGATGTCCGCGATAGGGGGCTGACATGTCCGACCTGCGGGGGCCAACAACCGACGACCGGCCCGACCGGATGACCGCGAACCTCACGATCCGCTACTTCGCCGGAGCCCGGGCGGCGGCCGGCCGCGTCGAGGAGCACCTGCCCGCCGGCCGGTCACTGGACGCGGTCCTGACCGACATCGCGGACCGGCACGGCGAACGACTTCGCGCGGTACTGGGCGTTGCCAGTTTCCTGGTTGACGGGGTGAACTGGCACGATCGGCAGGCACCGCTGCCCGCGGGAACCACAATCGACGTTCTGCCCCCCTTCGCGGGCGGCTGAGGGAGGCACAGCCTTGTTCGCGGTACTGGGGTTCGTCACCGCCCTGGCCCTGGTCACTGGCCTGGTCCACCTCTACCTGTGGAAGCGGCTGGTACGCGACACCACTCGACCGGGGCTCCCGCGACGCATCGGCGGCGTCACCATGCTGGTACTCGCGGTGCTCGTCCCGGCCACGCTGATCAGCACCCAAGCCGGGGCGTACTGGCTCGCCTGGCCGGGCTATCTCTGGCTCGCGGTCATGTTCTACCTGCTGCTCCTACTGGTGGCCCTGGAACTGCCGATGCTGGTCGCCCGGCTGGTGCTGCGTCGCCGGGTTTCCGCCGCCACGCCGACCGCCCCGGTGCCAGAACCGGCCCTGGTGGTAGCCGGCGGGTCGGCCGAACCACCGGCCACCGCACCGCCCGTCGACGGGCAACCGGACCACGATCCGTCCCGCCGGCTGCTCCTCGCGCGTGGGGCGGCGATCTTCGCCGGGCTCACCGCTACCGGCCTGACCGGCTACGGCGTACGCACCGCCCTCGGCCCACCCCAGCTGGACCGGGTGCAGATCCCCCTCGCCCGGCTACCCCGGAGCATGGACGGCCTCCGCATCGCCACCGTCTCCGACATCCACCTCGGCCCACTACGGGGACGCGCACACACCGAGCGGATCGTGGCCGCCATCAACCGGATGGACGCCGACCTCGTCGCGGTCGTCGGCGACCTGGTGGACGGCTCCGTCGCCGAGCTGGGTGAGGCGGCAGCACCGCTGCGCAACCTGCGCTCCCGACACGGCAGCTACTTCGTCACCGGCAACCACGAGTACTACTCCGGCGTGGAGGAGTGGGTGCAGGAGGTGGACCGCCTCGGCCTGCGGGTCCTACAGAACCACCGGGTGGAGATCAAGGCCCGGGGCGGGGTACTCGACCTGGCCGGGGTCAACGACGTCGAGGCAGCCGGCACCGGGGTGGCTGGCCCGCCGGACTACGCCGCCGCCCTCGGCGATCGGGACCCGAACCGACCAGTGGTACTCCTCGCCCACCAGCCGTTCGCGGCGTTCGAGGCCGCCACCCACGGTGTTGACCTGCAGCTCTCCGGGCACACCCACGGCGGGCAACTCGTACCCTTCAACTACCTGGTAGGGCTCGAGCAGCCGGTGGTCTCCGGCCTCGGCGAGGTCGACGGCACCAAGGTGTACGTGACCAACGGCGCCGGCTTCTGGGGTCCCCCGGTCCGTGTCGGTGCCGAGCCACAGATCACCCTCGTCGAACTACGTTCGGCATAGCGCAGCTCACGTGAGCGCGTGGCGGCGGGCGTAGGGCGCGGGCTTCATGGCAAGATGCCTCGTGCCTCCGATCAACGCCGCACCCCCCGGTGGCCTCCCGTCCTTCGTCGCGGACCTACACATCCACTCGAAGTACTCGCGGGCCTGCAGCCGCGATCTCACCCTGCCGAACCTCGCCTGGTGGGCTCGGCGTAAGGGCGTCGCCGTTCTCGGCACCGGCGATTTCACCCACCCGGCCTGGTACGACCACCTCCGGGAGACCCTGCACCCGGCGGAGCCGGGCCTGTACCGGCTCGCTCCGGAGGCCGAGCGGGAGATCGCACGCCGGCTACCGCCGAGACTCGCCGACGAGGCGGAGAACGCCCCGGTACGGTTCATGCTCAGCGTCGAGATCTCCACGATCTACAAACGCGACGACCGGACGCGTAAGGTGCACCACCTGGTATACCTACCGGACCTCGAGGCGGTGGCCCGGTTCAACACGGCACTCGGACGAATCGGCAACCTCGGCTCGGACGGCCGGCCGATCCTCGGCCTGGACTCCCGCGACCTGCTGGAGATCACCCTTGCGGCGAGCCCGGACGGCTACCTCGTACCGGCGCACATCTGGACGCCATGGTTCTCTGCCCTCGGCTCCAAGTCCGGCTTCGATGCGATCGCCGACTGCTACGCCGACCTGGCCGAGCACATCTTCGCGGTGGAGACCGGCCTCTCCTCCGACCCGGAGATGAACTGGCGGGTCGGCAGCCTCGACCGCTACCAGCTGGTGTCGAACTCCGACGCCCACTCCCCGCCCGCGCTCGCCCGAGAGGCAACGGTCTTCACTGCCGCCCGCGACTACTTCGCCATCCGGGAAGCGCTGCGGACCGGCGACGGCCTGGCCGGGACGATCGAGTTCTTCCCGGAGGAGGGGAAGTACCACGCGGACGGCCACCGACTCTGCGGCGTCAACTGGGCACCGGAGCAGACCCGGGCAGCCGGCGGGCGCTGCCCGGAGTGCGGCAAGCCGCTGACCGTCGGCGTCCTCAACCGGGTGGAGGAGCTGGCCGACCGACCCCCGGGGCACCGGCCGGCGCACGCCCGTGACGTCACCCACCTGGTGCCGCTGGCCGAACTCCTCGGGGAGATCAACACGGTGGGGGCGCGATCGAAGAAGGTCGCGGGCAAGCTCAACGACCTGATCGCCGCGCTCGGTCCGGAGCTGGAGATCCTCACCCGGACGCCGCTTGCGGAGATCGACCGGGTCGGCGGCGATCTCCTCGCCGAGGGCATCCGCCGGCTTCGCCGGGGTGAGGTCCGCCGGGTGTCGGGCTTTGATGGCGAGTACGGCGTCATCACCCTCTTCGACCCAACCGAACTCCGCCCCGGCGGGGGCGCGGCGGCGCAGGAGACGCTCTTCGACATACCCGCCGTGCCGGAGCAGCGCCGGCCCACGGAGCCGACCCCGAAACCGAAGGCCCGTCGCCCGGCGACGAAACCGGAGCCGAGGCGGGCCAGCCCACCCCCGCCGCCGATCGCGCCACCCCCCTCGCCACACGAGCCCTTCGAGCCGATGCTGTCCGGAATGGAGGAGGTCGGCACGGGTCTGCTCGACCGGCTGGACGCGATGCAGCGGGTGGCCGCGTCCGCGCCCGGCGGACCACTGCTGATCGTGGCCGGTCCGGGCACCGGCAAGACCCGTACGCTGACGCACCGAATCGCGTACCTCTGCGCGGAGCTGAACGTCTTCCCGGAGCGCTGCCTGGCCATCACCTTCACCCGGCGAGCCGCCGAGGAGCTGCGGCACCGACTCGACGGACTGCTCGGGCCGGTCGCGGAGGACGTCACCGTCGGCACGTTCCACTCCGTCGGCCTACAGATCCTGCGGGAGAACCGTGAGGCCGCCGGGCTGCCGGTGGACTTCCGGATCGCCGACGACGCGGACCGCGCCGCCGCCCGATCCGAGGCCGGTGACGACCCCGACACCTACCTGGCGCTGCTCCGCAAGCAGGACCTGATCGACCTTGACGAGCTGCTCACCCTGCCACTGGCGCTGCTGCGGGCCGACCGGCGGTTGGCCGACTCCTACCGCGACCGGTGGCAATGGATCTTCGTTGACGAGTACCAGGACGTCGATGAGGTGCAGTACGAGCTGCTCCGGCTGCTCAGCCCCGCCGACGGGAACCTCTGCGCGATCGGCGACCCGGATCAGGCGATCTACTCCTTCCGGGGTGCCGACGTCCGCTACTTCCTGCGCTTCTCGCAGGACTTCACCGATGCCCGGCTGGTCCGGCTGAACCGCAACTACCGTTCGTCGGCACCGATCCTGGCCGCCGCGGTACAGGCGATCGCTCCCTCGTCGCTGGTCCGGGGCCGTCGGCTGGACCCGGCCCGGCTCGACCCGGAGGCCCCCCTGCTTGGCCGGTACGCGGCCGCCTCCGTCGCCGACGAAGCCGCCTTCGTCGCCCGTACGGTGGACGAGTTGGTCGGTGGGCTGTCGCACCGCTCACTGGACTCGGGACGAATCGACGGTGCCTCGACGACGCTCTCGTTCTCCGACATCGCGGTGCTCTACCGCACCGACGCCCAGGCCGCGCCGATCGTCGACGCGCTGTCCCGGGCGAATATCCCGGTACAAAAGCGCTCCCATGACCGGCTCCGCGACCGCCCCGGCGTCGCCGACATCGCCCGGGAACTGCGGCACACCGGCGACGTTGACAGCGCTCTGCCGGCCCGGGTTCGGCTCGCCGGACAGGTGGTCGCGCAACGGTTCGCCACCCCCACCCTCGACGGTTCGGGCACCGTCGGGCCGGCCGACGTACGGGTGGCGGTCGACCTGCTCACCCCACTGGCTCGGCGCTGCGGCGACGACCTGGACCTGTTCCTGTCCCAGTTGGCCACGGGGGCGGAGGTGGACGCCCTCGATCCGCGTGCGCAGGCGGTCACCCTACTCACTCTGCACGCCGCCAAGGGGTTGGAGTTCCCGGTGGTCTTCCTGGTCGGCGCCGAGGACGGACTCTTGCCCCTGCGCTGGCCCGGTAGCGAGCCGGATGATGACGCGGTCGCCGAGGAGCGACGCCTCTTCTTCGTTGGGGTGACCCGCGCGCAGGATCGGCTCTACCTCAGCCATGCCGCCCGGCGATTCCGGCACAGCACCGAGTACGACTGTCGCCCCTCCCCATTCTTGTCCACAATTGACCCGGGACTCTTCGAACGCCTCGGTGAACCGGAACCCCGCCGCCCCAAGGACCGCCAGCTCCGTCTGATCTGAACCGCACCCGCCACACCACGGTGGCGAAGGCGGCGGCACCCCGAGTGTCCAGCCGCTCCCACTCCCGCAGGAGGATGCGCATGCCGGACTACGAACCACCGGCCGGCTACGGTGACGGGCCGTTCCCCCCTCGGCGCCGCAGACCGCTGGTCGCGGTACTCGGCATCGTCGCGCTCCTGCTCCTCGGCGCCGGCGCAGGTGTCCTCTGGTTCCGCACCGGGGACGACGAGGTGCCGGCGGCATCGGGGTCCGGCCCAAACCCGAGCATCACGACCTCGGCCTCCTCGGCTGAACCGGATACGTCGGCGAGCCCAACACCCAACGTCGCCGCCCCGGACTCTTCGGCCAACCCTCGCTTCGTCGAGGTCGGCGAGTGCGTCCGCAATGATGGGCCGGTCGACGGCAAGCCGGAGCTGCTGATCACCGAGTGCGGCCCCCAGACGTACGAGGTGCTGCTCCGCGTCGACGGCCCGACCACCGGCGAGGAGGACGCCGCGACGAAGTGCGCCTCCGTTGGCGGCTACACCAACTGGTTCTTCTTCGACAGTGACCTGGACACCCTCGACTTCGTGCTCTGCCTGAAGCAACGCTGAGCCGATCAGTTCCCACCACCCGGTCAGTTCCCACCGCCCGGCCAGTTCCCACCACCCGGTCCGATGTCGGGTCCTCCGGTGCCGCCGCCGGTCGCTGGTCAGTGGGGCGTTCCAGGCGGTCCGGGCATGTCCCCCACGCCCCCGAAGCGTTCCGGCGGCCGGATCGCTCTGATCATCGGACTGGTGGTGCTGCTGGGGCTCTGCCCCTGCCTGGGCCTGACCGGTTGGGCGGCCTGCGAGCTCTCCACCAGGGCCGACGACTCATCGACGTCGCCCTTCCCCACCTCGACGGCTCCGGGTCGGGCTCCAAGCGACTCGAAGGACCGGCAGAACTTCGCGCCGGGTGACTGCGTGGTCAACGACGGTACCGATGACGACGCCAGGCTGCGCAGTGTTCCATGTGGTCCGGACACGTACGAGGTGCTGCGACGAATTCCGGCGACGACCGACAGTGACCGTTGCGATGTCCTGGAACCACGTACGAACGCGGACTACGTGCACGACAACCCGGACGACGCGCTGGACTTCGTACTCTGCCTACGCATGTACTGATTCCCAAATCTAGGATTGTCTAGCAACGGGGCTAGATAGACCTAGATTTGGCTCGACACCGGAGTTCGCGACACGCCGGTAGCCCCATCTACCGTTGTCTAGCCCCGTTGCTAGACAACCCGATAGTCTCCGATGCGTGGATCCGGTCCGCAATCCCTACGCCCCGGGCGCCGGGCAGCGCCCGCCCGAATTGGCCGGGCGAGGGCGTGAGCTGGACGTCTTCGACATCGTCCTGGAGCGAATCGCGCGCGGCCGACCCGAGCGCAGCCTGATGCTCACCGGGCTACGCGGCGTGGGTAAGACGGTGCTGCTCAACACGTTGCGGTCGCAGGCCATCAACCGGCTCTGGGGCAGCGGCAAAATCGAAATCCGACCAGACCAGTCGCTGCGCCGTCCGATCTCGGCCGCCCTCCACATGGCCGTGCGCGAGCTGGCCCCCCGGCACCGTGCTCCGGACCGCATCGATGCCTTCCTCGGCGTCCTGAAGGCCTTCGCACAGCGTTCCGCCCCGAGTGGTCGGGGTGGAGCCTCCCCCCGGCTGCGGGACCGATGGCAACCCGGCATCGATGTCCCCGCCGCGAGCGGGCGGGCCGATTCCGGCGACATCGAGATCGACCTGGTGGAGCTACTGACCGACGCCGCCGCGGTGGCCGCCGATGTCGGCACCGGCATCGCCGTCTTCATCGACGAGATGCAAGACCTCGCCCCGGAGGAGGTCTCCGCACTCTGCGCCGCCTGCCATGAGCTGTCCCAGCTCGGGGCGCCGTTGATCGTGGTGGGCGCCGGCCTGCCGCACCTACCGGCCGTACTCAGCGCAGCGAAGTCGTACTCCGAACGGCTCTTTCGCTACCAGCGCATCGATCGACTCGACCGGATCGCCGCCGACCAGGCGCTCTGCCTGCCCGCCGAGCGTGAGGAGATCGAGTACGAGCAGAAGGCGCTCGACCTGCTCTACGAAAAGTCCGGCGGCTACCCCTATTTCGTCCAGGCGTACGGGAAGACGACCTGGGATCACGCCCCCCGCTCACCGATCACCGCCGCCGACGTCCGGGTGGCGGCGCCGGACGCCGAGGCCGAGCTGGCGGTGGGCTTCTTCGGCTCCCGGTTCGAACGGGCCACTCCGGCTGAACGCGAATACATGCGGGCGATGGCGACCCTCTCCCTGGTAGACGGTGAGGACGACGGCACCCAGGACGACATGGACGCCGCCGTGCCGACCGCCGAGATCGCCCGCGCGCTGGAGCGCAAGCCCACAAGCCTCTCCCCGGCTCGGGACGCACTAATCAAAAAGGGCCTCATCTACTCCGGCGAACGCGGCACGGTGGCCTTCACGGTGCCGCACTTCGGCCGCTACCTCCGCACCCAGCCGGCGTAGCCCGTCGACTCACACCTTCGCCCACGGCGGAGGAAAGATCACCTCGCCCGGGGTAGGCGGTTCCGCGCCGCCGTCGACCGAGGGCAACACTCGGGCCTGCCAGGGCTCGCCGAGCCCGGACCAGGGGCTGGTGAGGCCGAGCCGGTCGGCCCGGCCGAACCCGAACCGCCGATAGAAGGCCGGATCACCCAACACCACCACGAGGCGCTCACCCAGCTCGACGGCCGCGTCCAGGGCCGCCTGCACCACCGCGCTGCCCAGCCCGATGCGCTGCCGGTGCGGGGCGACCGCCACCGGTCCGAGAGCGAGCGCGGCCACGTCGTCGCGGTCGGAGCGAACCCGCACCCGGGTAAGCAGCGCGTAGCCGACGACCTCACCCCCGTACTCGGCCACCATGGCCAGCGACGGCAGCCACTCCGCGCTACCGCGCAACTCGTCAACGAGGCCGATCTCCGGCGGGGTGGTGACATCCGGACGGGCGAACGCGCCAGCGAGGACCCGACGAACCGCACCGGTATCTGCCGGTTCCTCGGGCCGTAGCCGCATGGTCGTCACGCCGGGGACGTTACCCTCCGGCGATGACTCATCCGGGGCGGTCACGCGATTCGGCGTGGCGGGGCGAGTCGCGTGACCGATTCGGATCGGTCGTTTGCCGGGGTGACGACGGATCCGACAGGGTATGACTGACCCATGACACCCGTACGCTCCCTCGCCCGAGTAATGCTCAGTGGCATTCTCGTGGTCGAGGGGGCCCGCAGCCTCGCCGCCCCGGGCCGGCTCGCCCCCGCCGCCACACCGATGACCGACCGGGTCGCACCCCTGCTGCGACGAGCTGTTCCCGGCGTTCCCACCGACACCGAGACGCTGGTCCGCGCCAATGGAGCCGTGCAGTTCGGTGCCGGCCTCCTGCTCGCCACCGGACGACTCACCCGACCGGCGGCCTTGGTTCTGGCCGGCACTCTGGTGCCGGGTACTATTGCCGAGCATCCCTTCTGGACTGACACGGATCCGGCGTTGCGGGTCAACAACCAACTGCACTTCCTGAAAAACCTCGGCCTCTTCGGTGGGCTGCTGCTGGCCGCCGCAGACACCGAAGGAAAGCCAGGGCTACGCTGGCGGGCCGGTCAGCGGCTCGACCACTCCCAGCGTTGGGCAACGCGAGCTGTCCGTACCGCCCGCCGACAGGCCCGGATCGCCGTACGATCGGCAGCGACGGCTCGACGTTTCCCTGGCTGACCTGCGTCGACCCCTCCCCGTCGTGGCCCCGTCGGACGAAGAGTGAATCCGACGTACCGCCCACCCGGCGTTAACCTGGTGGAAATGTCAAAAATCAGTGTGGGATCGGACACGGTCACATAACGCGGGAGGCAAACACGTGAGGGACCGTTCTAGGCTCCGTACCGGACCAGGACGGCTAGGACGATATTGGTACGGGGGTGGCCACTCGATGCCGACGACTCTCCGTCGGCGGGTGCGCCGCCTCGCCCCGGTTCGCCGCGTCCCGCGGGGGCTCGATCTCAGGACCGTCGTCCGGATCGGAGTCGTGGCCGCCGTCGCGTACGCCGCCTGGCTCGCCGTCGGCGCGTTCGGGCGACCGTACAACTTCTTCGACATGAAGATCTACCACGGCGCGGCGGTGTGGTGGGCCAACGGCCACGAGCTGTACGAATTCATCGCGCCCGACACGACCCTTGGGTTCACCTACCCACCCTTCGCCGGGCTCGCCATGCTCCCGATGGCACACCTTCCGGTCGGGCTGGCCGGACTGGTAAACGCGGTGGTGAGCATCGCCGCGCTGGCCGTGGTCCTCACCGCGCTGCTCCGCCCGATCGCCGACCGGCTCAACTATCCCCTGTGGTACGCGGTAGCGCTCGCGACGCCGCTCGCCGCAGCCCTTGAACCGTCCCGCGAAACCCTCGGCTACGGGCAGGTCAATCTACTCCTGTTCGCACTGATCATGGCCGACCTGGTCGGCCTGCGCTGGCGATCCCGCCGGAGCGCCCACGTCGCTCCCACCGACGGCCCGCTGCTGCGCTTCGTCTACAGCGGTGCCTGGGCCGGCGTCGGGATCGGCCTCGCCACCGCGGTGAAGCTGACCCCCGCCCTCTTCATCGCCTATCTCATGATCACCCGCCAGTGGCGGGCGGCGACCACCGCCGTGGGCACAGTTCTGGCCGTGACGATCGGGTCGTTCGCCATCGTCGGCCCCGAGTCCCGGGCCTACTTCGGTGGGGTGCTCTGGCAGACCGAGCGGGTCGGTGCCGCCGACATGACCCCCAACCAATCGCTCGCCGGCCTGCTCGCCCGCCTCTACGACTCGATCGAGGCCCCCGGGCTGCTCTGGTTCACGTTCGCGATCCTGGTTCTCGCGCTCGGCCTGTCCCGAGCCGCCAACGCGCGCGCAGACGGCGACGAGCTGACGGCGTTCACCCTGGTCGGGCTCACCACCAGTGTGATCAGCCCGATCTCCTGGACGCACCATCTCGTCTGGGTGATCCCCGCAATCATCGTGCTCGCCGACGCCGCCGTCCGCCGCCGGGACGCCAGCCGGGGGGTCGCCACCCGAGCCGGTCTGAGCGGCCTACCCGACGTGAACGGCCTGCGCTCCCCGATCTGGTACCCGACGCTGACCGGGCTCCGACACGGGGGCGCCGCCGTGGTCCTCTATCTTCTCTTCCTCGTCTCGCCGATCTGGCCGTACGAGCACCAGCTGCCCGAGGTGTCGCACTATCAGGACGGTCTCTTCGGCGCCCTGATGGAGAATTCGCTGGCCCTGGCGCTGATCGTGCTGGTCACCGCACTGCCCTGGCGCCCGGGGGCCGAGCCGGCCTTCTACGGCGAGCGTTCAAGCCGGCCGGTCACCCTGGCCAGCCGCCGCTGACCGACGACCGCTGACCGACGACCGCTGACCAGCGGTCCGTGACCGGACGGCGTCAGGGACAGTTCACCCACTCCTCGGTGCCGTCCGCGAACACCTGCCGCTTCCAGATCGGCAGCCGTGCCTTCACCTCGTCGACCAGCCGGGCGCAGACGGCGAACGCGGCGGCTCGGTGCGCGGTGCTGACCGCCGCCACCAGCGCTGCCTCGCCGATCTCCAGCGGCCCGACCCGGTGCGAGACGGCCACCGCGTACACCTCGGGGTCGGCGGCGATCTCGGCAGCGACCTCGCGCAGCACCCGCTCGGCACTCGGGTGCCCCTCGTAGGTCAGCGCGACCACCGCCCGGCCATGGTCGTGATCCCGGACAACACCCTGGAACGACACCACCGCGCCAGCGGCCCGGTCTGCCACCGCGCCCTCGTGTTCGGCGAGGTCCAGCGGCCGCTCGGTAACCTCGCCGAACACCACGGTCGAGGCGGTCACGACCCGCGCTCCCCCGGCAGCAACGGCAGCGGCACGACCGAAACCCGGTCGCCCGGCTCGCCGGACACGCCGGGGCGGATCACCGCGAACCCGTCGGCTCCGGCCAGGCCACGCAGCATGGCCGAGCCGACGTGCCGGAGTGGATGGACGGTTCCGGCGACTCGATCCAGCCGGACCAGCGCAAGATGGGTGAAGGCGCCCCGCCCGGAAATCGGCTCGGCGAGCACCGCCTGCGGGAGCACCGGCACAGGCCGGCCGGCGAGGCCGGCCAGCAGTGGTGCGACCAGCGACACCAGGGCGAGAATCGCGGACTGCGGGTTACCCGGCAGCCCGGCGACGAAGCGTATTCGACCGTCGGCCCCGACCACCCGGGCCAGCAGCATCGGGAAGCCGGGCCGAACGGCGACGGTGTTGACCACGTACTCCGCCCCCAACGCCTCAAGTGCGGGGTGCAGGTGGTCCACCGGGCCGTGCATCGTGCCGCCGGTCGTGCAGACCAGGTCGGCGTGGGTGAGCGCAGCACTGAGCGCCGCCACGTGCGCCGACAGAGTGTCCGCCACCGGCCCGACCACGTCGGAGGGGCGCACCGCACACCCGTACCGGCGCAGCCATGCCGGCACCGCGGGACCGAGCGCATCCCGGACCTGCCCCGCCCCGGGTGGCCCGGCCGTCAACAGCTCGTCGCCGAAGACCAGCAGCGCCGCGCGCGGCTGCCGCCGTACGCGCAGGGTGTCGTGCCCACAGGAGGCGGCCAACCCGATCACCGCCGGGTCCACCGGCGTTCCGACCGGAAGAAGCTCCTCTCCGGCGGCGGCCTCCTCACCCGGCAGACGCCACTCGGGCATCGGACGCGGGGTGCCGGCCACCAACCCCTCCGGAGTACGGCTCGACTCCTCCACCCGCAGCACCGTGGTGGCACCCTCGGGAACCATCGCACCGGTGGCGATCTCGACGGTGGTGCCGTCCTCGGTCAGTGGCGCCGGGACACCGCCGGCCAGGACCCGGCCCACGATCCGCCACGGGCCGGTGCCCCGCACCGCCCAGCCATCCACACTGGCCGTGGGGAACGCCGGTAGGGGCGTCCGGGTGGCCAACGGCTCGGCCAGGGTATGCCCGTCGAGGTCAACGAGCGGCCGAGTCACCACCGGCAGCGCGGCAGCTCGACCCACCGCGTACGCCCGGGAACGCGCCTCCTCCCAGCCCGCGGGTGGGGGCGGAGCGACGGGGTCGGCGGCTGCGGCTTCCATGCTCACCCGACGAGGGTATCGGGGCGCCGACGTAACCGTTGGTTCGGTGTGCCGGCGAACCGATCAGTGGTCACCGCCCCGGAGCTGGTCGACGGCGTGGGCGAGGATCGGTCCGAGCACGGCCAGCCCGTCGCGGGCGCCCCCGGTCGAGCCGGGGAGGTTCACCACCAGCGTCCGCCCCAGGACACCGGCGACTCCCCGGGACAGCACCGCGGTGGGCACGCGATCCCGGCTGTACGCGCGGATGGCCTCCGCGATGCCCGGGATCTCGTGGTCGAGCAACGCCCGGGTCACCTCCGGGGTACGGTCCGTCGGGTTGATGCCGGTGCCGCCACTGGTCACCACGACATCCACCCCCTCGGCGGCGGCGGCACTCAACGCCGCGCCAACCGGGTCGCCGTCCGGGACCACGATGGCCGGCTCGTCCACCGCGCAACCCAGCTCCCGCAGGCCGGCGACGAGCAGCGGGCCGCTGGTGTCCCGGTAGATGCCGGCGAAGGCCCGGTTGGAGGCGACGACCACCCGCGCCCGGATCACGGCCGGTCCTCGGGGCGGACCCACTCGCCGGTCGCTCCGCCCTCCTTGCGCAGGACTCGGACCGCGTCAACCGTGGCAGCCGGGTCGACCGCCTTGACCATGTCGACGAGGGCCAGGCCGGCGACCGCGACGGCGGTGAGCGCCTCCATCTCGACGCCGGTGCGGTCGGCCGTCCGGGCGGTCGCGGTGATCTCGACGGTGTCGTCGGTGAGGGCCAGGTCGACGGTGACCCCGTGCAGGGCGATCGGGTGGCAGAGCGGAATCAGGTCCGGGGTCCGTTTCGCGCCCATGATCCCGGCGAGTCGGCCAACGGCGAGGGCGTCTCCCTTGGGCAGACCATCGCCGCGCAGAAGGTCAACGACCTCGCGGGTGGTGCGGAGCCGACCGGCGGCGATGGCCAGCCGGCCGGTCACCCCCTTGGCGGACACGTCGACCATGCGGGCTGCGCCTACCGCGTCAACGTGGGTGAGCTGCGCGGAATCCGTCACGGCGGCGAGTCTAGTCGCTGCTCCGCCCGGCCCGAGCCGCCGGTTGGCCGCCAGCGTCCTGCCATCGCAGAAGCCGCCCGGGGGTGGTTTCGGTACGGTCGTCCGCCTTCCCGCCGGCCGCCGGCCAGGTACCCCCGCAGTCGTTCCCAGCCCGCCTGACCCGCCGCCGTCGATCTGCAAAACTGACCGCGTGACCAGCGCCACTCCGACCGTGCGCCGTGGGTGGCCCGCCCTGGACCACGCTGCCGGTGGTCTCGCCGTCGACCTGGCCCTCTATGGTGCCTCGGCCGGATTCGCCGCAGCCACCACGCTGACCTCCACCCTCGCCCCGCACCGCGCGTGGGGCAGCGTCGCCACCGCCGGCTACCTCGTCGCCGCCGTCGCCGCCACCGCCCAGCTTCTGATCTGGCGGCGCCGCCCCGGTTCCCCGCTGACCGGGCTCTCCACCCGCTGGGTGGTCGCCGGGCTCGCCGCCGCCACCACCGTCCTGCTGCCGGTGCTCTGGCAGAGCACCGAACGGGCCTTCGGACGCACTGACCGGGCGCAGGAGGAGGTCATTGTCATTGAGGATTCCGGGCGGCGGCTGATTGAGACCGGTACCCCCTATCTCAGCCGCGAGGCGATCGCCGCGCTCCCCACCAGCGAGCAGCTACTCGGCTACACCCCGTACCAACCAGGCATGGCCCTGTTCGGTCTGCCCCGCGCCATCGTCGACACCGCACTGACCGACGCCCGGGTATGGTTCGCGCTCGCCACCGTCGCCATCCTCGCCCTCGCCGGGCGCACGCTCTGGCGAGCCGACGCCCGCGACCCGCACCCGCCTGGTAGCGGCATCCTGCGCGGCGTACAGGCCGCCACGATCCTGCCGGTCAGCGCGCTCACCCTCGCTACCGGCGGCGACGACCTGCCCGTTCTCGCCCTCTGCCTGCTCGCGCTCACCCTCGCCGCCGCCGGCCGGCCGGGCCGGGCCGGAGCAGCCGTTGGGTTGGCCGCCGCCCTGAAACTCTTCGCCTGGCCGGTCGTGGTGGTCTTGGCCGTCTGGGGTGCCACCCGACGGTCCGGCCGGCGGGTCCTCGCCGGCGCCCTGGGGCTTCCGGCCATCGCCCTGCTGCCCGTCCTGCTGATCGACCCCGACGCGTTGGTCGAGAACGTGCTCCGCTTCCCGCTCGGTCAAGGCCTGGTCACCAGCCCGGCCCAGTCCCCACTCCCGGGCCACCTGATCTCCACCGCGCTGCCCGCCGGACGGCTACTCACCGGCGGACTGCTGCTCGCCGTCGGGCTGGTCTTCGCCCTCCGACTCACCCGCCGCCCGCCACGTACGGCCGCCGCCGCGTCGCTCGTCTGCGGCTACGGGCTTCTCGTCGCGCTCCTGCTCATGCCCGCCAGCCGGTTCGGCTACCTGCTCTACCCCCTCGCCTTCCTGATCTGGGCCCCCGCACTCGCCCGCCGGAATCCAGCAACCCGCCACGGAGCTGCTTCGCACGGCGTACACCTGAGAGGTGACCACCTTTCGTGACCGCAACGACGCGGGTCGGGCGCTCGCCGATCGGCTCACCGCGCTCATCGGCGAACCGGATGTCATCGTTCTTGGTCTGGTACGCGGCGGAGTGCCCGTCGCCGAGGTGATCGCCCGCCGGCTCGATGCCCCGCTCGACGTGATCACCGTCCGCAAGCTCGGCCTTCCCGGGGCGCCCGAGGTCGCGTTCGGTGCGATCGGTCCCGGTGGGGCGCAGGTGCTCAACGAACGGATGGCCAGCCGGCTCAGCCCGGCGGAAGTCGCCGACGTGGACCGCCAGGAACGGGCCGAGCTGGATCGCCGGGAACGGCTATACCGGGCCGACCGCCCACCACTGGACCTCACCGACCGCACCGCCCTGATCGTTGACGACGGCCTCGCTACGGGCGCCACCGCCCGCGCCGCGGTCCAGGTCGCCCGCCACCTCGGTGCCCGCCGGGTGGTGGCGGCGGCCCCGGTCGGCTCACAGGAGGCGTACGAGCTACTCTCCGCCGAGGCCGACCAGGTTGTCTGCCCGCAGCACCCGACCGACTTCACCGCGGTCAGCGCCTACTACGACGACTTCCACGAGGTCTCCGACGACGAGGTGACCGCCATGTTGACCGCGACCGCTTAGGTCAACCAGGTACGGTCGGATGATGAGCCTCACCTGTCCCAAGTGTCACGGCGAGATGCGCCAGTACGAACGCAGTGGCGTCGTCATCGATCAGTGCAGCGAGTGCCGGGGGATCTTCCTCGACCGCGGCGAACTGGAGAAGCTGTTCGAGGCGGAGGCTAACTGGAACCGGCAGCAAGCCGCTCCGGCACCGGTCCAGCCCAGCGGGTACCCGCCCCAGCCTCCCCCGCAGCAGCCCGGCTACGGCACCGTGCCGCCGCCACCGCCGCCCACGCACGGCTACCCCCCGGCTCCGGCCCCGGCCTACGGCAGCCACGGTCAGCACTACGGCTACCACGGGCACTACCGGCGCAAGCGGCACAAGGGTTTCCTGGGCGACCTGCTCGGCTGAAAGCCGTACGACGCGTCCGGAGGGCCCCACCGCGGCACCGCGGAGCGGGGTCCTTCTGGACGCTCATCGGTCTGCCGGCTGGCTCACCCGATCGCCATGTCCACGAAGCGCGACAGGTGGAGCTGCGCCGCCACCGTCACCGTGTCGGTCGGTCCGTTCCGGTGCTTGGCCACGACGAAGTCCGCCTCCCCGGCCCGCGGCGACTCCTTGTCGTAGTAGTCGTCGCGGTGCAGCAGGATGACGACGTCGGCGTCCTGCTCGATGGAACCGGACTCCCGCAGGTCGGAGAGCTGGGGCCGCTTGTCCGTCCGCTGTTCGGGGCCACGGTTCAGCTGGCTGACCGCGATGACCGGGCACTCGACCTCCTTCGCGAGGAGCTTGAGGCCACGGGACAGGTCGGCAACCTCCTGCTGCCGGCTCTCCGTACGCTTCGGCGAGGTCATCAGCTGGAGGTAGTCGACGACGATCAGCTTCAGGTCGTGTCGCTGTTTGAGGCGCCGCGCCTTGGCCCGGATCTCCATCAGGTTCATGCTCGGCGTGTCGTCCACAAAGAGTGGCGCCTCGCTGATCTCGCCCATGCAACGGGCGAGCTTCGTCCAGTCGTCGTCGGAGAGCTGACCGCTGCGGAGCACGTGCAGGGGCACCCGGGCCTCGGCCGAGAGAAGTCGCATGACGATCTCGACCTTGCTCATCTCCAGCGAGAAGATCGCCGAAGCCTGATTGGCGCGAATCGCGGCATTCCGCGCAAAGTCCATGCTTGCCGTGGACTTCCCCAGGCCGGGCCGCCCGGCGACGATGATGAGCTGGCCGGCGTGCAGACCGTTGAGGAGGCGGTCGAGGTCGGTGAAGCCGGTGGGCACCCCGGTCATCATTCCGTTCTGGGCGCCAACTGCCTCGATCTCGTCGAGCGTGGGCTGGAGCATGTCGGCGAGGATGGCGAAGTCCTCGCTGACTCGCCGCTCGGTGACGTCGTAGACGGCCTGCTGGGCGAGATCAACGACGTCATCCACATCGCGGCTGCCGCCGGCGGCGGTACCGAACCCGAGCTGCACGATCCGGGTGCCGGCCTCGACCAGTCGCCGGAGCACGGCCCGTTCGCTGACGATCCGGGCGTAGTAGGCGGCGTTGGCCGCGGTCGGCACGCTGGCGATCAGGGTGTGCAGGTACGGTGCGCCCCCGATACGGACCAGGTCGCCGGAGTCGGCCAGGGCCGCCGCAACTGTGATCGAATCAGCGGGTTCGCCCCGGCCGTAGATCTCGAGGATCGTATCGAAGACGGTGGCGTGGACGGGTCGGTAGAAGTCGTTGCTCTTGAGAATCTCGACGACGTCGGCGATCGCGTCCTTGGAGAGGAGCATCCCGCCCAGCACACACTGCTCGGCGGCGATGTCCTGCGGTGGTGTCTTCTCGAACTGACCGTCCCGCTGCACCGGCACCGACGTCGGCCCGCCAGCACGCGGTTCGGCTGGCATCTCGTCGGCGACCGACACGGTTCCCCCTTCACACCGTCAACACATCGTCCCAGCTCCACCGCGGAGTCACGGCGTCTCGACCCGCACGGCGATCGGGGGCCATCGTGCGGCGGGTCGGGTGGCAACCATACGGAAGACGAGGTGGGCGCCTCAACAGCAGCGGTGGACGAGTCTCGGGACAACCTGTGGACAGCAGGGGGCAGGCATGTGCGCAGCTTGTGCACAGTCTGTGGATAACTGTGGAAGGCTTCCCCTCGACACCGTCCTGAGCTGGAACGATGCCATCCACACCCTGTGGATAAAAGAAAACCGGAGCCGGCTGGCTGACCACCGGCCGCCAGGTCGGGCCCGCACCGAGATACAGGTCGGGCCCGCGCCGTACTCGACGCGGGCCCGACCTGGTGGTGCGGGTGGGTGTCAGCCCTGAACGACGCTCAGGTCGAACGCGGCGGTCACCTCGGGGTGCAGCTTGATCCGCACCGGGTAGGAGCCGAGCGACTTGATGTGCCCGGGCAGCTCGAGCCGGCGACGGTCCAGCGTCGGGCCACCAGCGGCCTTGACGGCCGCGACGATCTCGGCCGCGGTAACCGAACCGAAGAGCCGACCGCCCTCGCCAGCACGGGCCTTGAGGGCCACCTTCAACCCTTCGAGCTGGCCCTTGACCTCGTTGGCGTGGCCGAGGTCGCGAATCTCGCGGGCCGACCGGGCCCGCTTGATGACCGTGACCTGCTTCTCCGCACCCTTGGTCCAGGCGATCGCGAAGCCCTGCGGCAGCAGGTAGTTACGGCCGTAGCCGTTCTTGACCTCCACGATGTCCCCTGGGGCACCGAGGCCGGATACCTCCTGGGTCAGGATGATCTTCATGTCGGCGCCTCCTCTCAGCGAGCCGTCGCCGTGTACGGCAAGAGCGCCATCTCGCGGGCGTTCTTGACCGCGCGGGCGATCTGCCGCTGCTGCTGCGAGGTCACGCCAGTCACTCGCCGGGCACGAATCTTGCCGCGGTCGGAGATGAACTTGCGCAGCAGCGCAGTGTCCTTGTAATCGATGTACGTGATCCCGTCCTTATCAAGCGGGTTCACTTTCTTCTTCGGCTTGCGAAGTGCCGCAGCCTTGGCCATTGACCTTGCTCCTGGTTTGCGATTGCGGGCGCTCGGCGCCATCAGAACGGAGGCTCCTCGTCGAAGTTGCCACCACCGGACCCGCCACGCGAGGGTGCGGGAGCAGGAGCGGCCGAGGCCCACGGGTCGTCGAAGTTGCCTCCGCCGCCCTGGCCACCACCGCCGCCAAAACCACCACCGCCCGAGCGGGACATCTTCTGCACCTTCGCCGTGGCGTAGCGCAGCGACGGGCCGATCTCGTCGACCTCCAGCTCGATAACCGTGCGCTTCTCACCCTCGCGGGTCTCGTACGACCGCTGCCGCAGCCGACCGGACACGATCACGCGGGTGCCGCGCTGCAGCGACTCCGCGACGTGCTCGGCGGCCTGCCGCCAGACGGTGCACGAGAGGAACAACGGCTCGCCGTCCTTCCACTCGCTGGACGACTTGTCGAAGAACCGGGGCGTCGAGGCGACCCGGAACTTGGCGACCGCCGCACCGGAGGGGGTGAATCGCAACTCGGGGTCATCGGTCAGATTACCGATAACCGTGATGATGGTGTCTCCTGCCATGACCATCTCCTCGCGCACTCATCGTCTCGCCGTACAGGCTTACAGAGCCGTCCGACAATGCCGACGAGGCTGATCCGGGGGTGTCGGGGTTGGGGGTCGGGGTGCGCCTCAGCGCACTTCCGGCCGGATAACCTTGGTACGCAGCACCGACTCGTTGAGCCGCAGCTGACGGTCCAGCTCGGCCACCGCTGCTGGCGTCGCCTGCAGGTCGATGACGGCGTAGATCCCCTCGGTCTTCTTGTCGATCTCGTACGCGAGGCGCCGGCGGCCCCACACGTCGGTCTTCTCGACCGAGCCACCCGCAGTCCGAATCACGTTCAGGTACGTGTCGAGCGACGGGGCGACGGTGCGCTCCTCAAGGCTGGAGTCGAGGATCACCATGATCTCGTAATGACGCAAGACGTGCTCACCTCCTATGGGCTAGGCGGCCACGGTCCTTCCGTGACAGGAGGTCGTGCGTCGTGGCCCACCCGGAACCGGGGGGACCCGGCCGGACGTGGACAACCGGACCAGGATACCCGGTCCGAACGATCATGCCCGGGGCGGTGGAAGCCCCACCGGACATGGTTCACGGGGGGCCCAGCCAGGACATCGATGTCGAGGCGGGCCCCCCGTGACCAGAGACCGCGGGGCGTCGCGTCCGCATTCCTTGGGTGGGACCTGGGGAGGAACGACCACACCGATGAGGTTGGACCGGCGACACCCCGCGGGGCTTCATCATGTTGTTTCCCGACCATATACGTGCTGTGCTGGACTTGTCGGAGAATTCGGTAAATCTCTGACAATCCCCTAGTCCAAGCCCGCAGAACCGTCCATCCCACCTCGTTCAACGACCACTGATTGCTGCGGTAACGCATCTCTAACCGCTCCGGCTACGCGCGTCGCCGCACTGCGGTCGCCGCCGGTCGGTGAACTCGACGTAGGCTCCCCAGCATGCGTATCGGAGCCCACGTCGATTCGTCCGACCCACTGGCGGAGGCGACCGCACGAACCGCCGACACCGTGCAGTTCTTCCTCTCCGACCCGCAGGGCTGGAAGGCGCCGAAGCCACGAACGGACGCCGACCGGCTACGCGACGCCGAGGTGGACCTCTACGTGCACGCGCCATACGTGATCAACCTGGCCACGTTGAACAACCGCATCCGGATCCCCAGCCGCAAGCTCCTGCTGGCGCACGCCCAAGCCGCCGCCGCGGTCGGAGCCCGCGGCCTGATCGTGCACGGGGGCCACGTCAACGCGGGCGACGACCTCGCCACCGGCTTCGACAACTGGCGCAAGGCCTTCGCGTACGCAGCGGAATCCGGCGGCTTCGGCGTGCCGGTGCTGATCGAGAACACCGCCGGCGGGGCGAACGCCTGCGCCCGCCGGCTGGACGCACTCGCCCGGCTCTGGGACGCGATCGGCGACCACGAGGTGGGGTTCTGCCTGGACACCTGCCACGCCTACGCGGGCGGTGAGGAGTTGCTCGGGCTGGTCGACCGGATCAAGGCGATCACCGGGCGGATCGACCTGATCCACGCCAACAACTCCAAGGGCACCTTCAACTCGGGTCAGGACCGGCACGACAACCTGACCGGCGGCACGATCGACCCGGAGCAGGTGGTGGCGGTGATCCGCGCGGCGGGCGCCCCGGTGGTGGTCGAGACACCCGGCGGGGCGGGCGGCCAGGCAGCCGACATCACCTTCCTCCGGGAGCAGCTCGGCATGCCGGCTCCGACCGCATGACCACCGGACGCTCCGGCGGCACACCGCCACCGAATCCCGAGGCGGCCAGCACCGCCGGTGACCGAAAGCCCAAGACCGACATGGACAAGCTCGAAACCGATCCGGGTGACGCCGGATCGCCCAAGGACGGCCCCACGACGGCCGACACCGCCGCCGCCGAGAGCACTGCCGGGAGCGCCGCCGCCGAGAGCACCGACGACAAGGGCACCGACGACAAGAGCACCGACGACAAGAGCGAGAAGAGTAAGAAGGAGAAACGGGACCCGTTCGCAACCTTCGGCCCCGCTCCGACGCCGGTGCCGACCCGCGTCGGCCGGGCAACCCGCGCCGTCGGCCGGTTTCTGGCGCACGAGTGGACGCTCGCGGCGCTCGGCTCGCTGGCCCTGGCCGTCGCGATGACCTGGCCGACACTGCGCTACCCGCGCTACACCCTGCCCCAGGACTACTGGGATCCGAGCCTTCAGGCGTGGCAGATGGCCTGGTCCGGGCACGCGCTGTTGACCGACCCGGGCCGGTTGTTGCACTCCAACGCGTTCTTCCCGGAACGGTGGAGCTTCGCCTTCTCTGACACCCTGCTGGGGTACGCCCCAGCGGGAATGATCGGCACCGGCCCCGAAGCGGCCCTGCTCCGGTACAACATCATGTTTGTGCTGGCCCACGCCCTCGCCACGTTCGGGGCGTACGTGCTGGCCCGGCAGTTGGGATCGGGCCGCATCGGTGCCGCGGTCGCCGGAGTGACCTACACATACGCACCCTGGCTGCTGGCCCAGGCCGGGCACCTGCACGTCGTCTCCAACGGTGGTATCCCGCTGGCGCTGGCCATGCTCGCCCGGGGGCACGGCTGGTCGCTACGGCACGGCTACCGACCGGAGAAGCGACGAGTCGGTTGGGTCTACGCCGGCTGGTTGGTCGCCGCCTGGCAGCTGAGCCTCGGCTTCGGCATCGGGCTGCCGTTCGCGTACGTCCTCGCCGGGATCGGGCTGGTCGCCACGGTGACCTGGATCCTGCGGCGCTGGGTCGTCAACCCGGTGCGGCGCCCCTTCGGCCGGCGGCTGTTCACCGCCGACGTGGTCGGCGGGCTGATCTTCGCCGCGGTCGGGGGGATGCTGGCGCTCCCCTACTTCACCGTCGCCGAGCTGCATCCGCAGGCGGAGCGGACCGCTGCCGACCTCGCCTGGTTCTCCCCGCCCGCGACGGGCTTCCTCACCGCGCCTGCCGAGTCACGGATCTGGGGTGACCTACACGAGGGGGCCCGGGCGACGCTGCCCTGGCAGCCGGAGATGACGTTGCTGCCCGGGTACGTGCTCTACGCGCTCGCCCTGGGCGGCCTCTTCTTCTCGGTCTGGCGGGTCCGGCACCGGCTCCTGCTGCTGGCGGGGGTCGTGGTCAGCATGGTGCTGGCGATGGGCACCGAATTCCTCGACGGGCGGTACACCTTCGTGCCGCTCTTCGAGCACCTACCCGGATGGAACGGCATTCGTACGCCGGGCCGGCTGATGCTCTGGACGACGCTGCTACTCGGGCTGCTCGCGGCCGGCGCGGTGAGCGCCTTCGCCGGCCGGGTACGGAAGATCTCCGCCGCGCGGATCCCCTCCTGGCCGAGCCCGTGGCTGCGGTTGGCCACGCTGCTTCCGCTGCTGTTGGTGACGGTCGAGGGGCTGAACCGCACCCCGCACCCGGTCGTTCCGGTGCAGCCCGCGGCGATGCGCACGGTGGACGGCCCACTGCTGGTGCTGCCGAGCGACCAGAGTCATGACCAGCCGGTCATGCTCTGGTCGACCACCCACTTCCAGGACATCGTCAACGGCGGAAGTGGCTTCACCCCGACCCTGCTCGAGGAGGTACGTCGGGTGACGATCACCTTCCCCGATCAGGGCAGCGTCGAGTACCTGCGCACCCTCGGCGTTCGTAACGTGCTGATCCCTCGGAACCAGGTGGCCGGCACGCCGTGGGAGTTCAGCATCGACGCGCCGGTCGACGCGCTCGGCATCACCCGGGAGGAGATCGGCGACGTGGTCGTCTACCGCCTGTGACCGGCCTCCGCGCCGGTCAGGTCGCCGCCACGGAGGCCCGCTGTCTGGTCACCCAGGGGGCGTCCGGTGCGCCGTCGATGACCCCGGCGTCCGGGTCATCGGGGTAGCTGGCCCGTACCGCGTCCTGCTCCGGCCGGAGGATCTCCCGGATGACCAGCACGCAAAGCACCACGACGGTGGTCAGCCGGAACGTGGCGGCCAGCACGAAGACGCCTTCGGGAAAGACCGGCGTGCCGGTGGAGGTGCCCAGTAGTTCGCCGTAGAAGGCCACGAAGTAGCCGACCTCGGCGAGTTGCCAGGCCAGGAAGGCACCCCACTTGGGGCGGGCGAGCACGACGAGGGGCAACAGCCAGAGCACGAACTGCTGCGACCAGACCTTGCTGAAGATCAGGAAGGCGGCGACCACGAGGAAGGCGAGCTGGGCGAGGCGTGGGCGGCGCGGTGCCCGCAGGGCCAGCACGGCGACGCCGACGCACGCCAGGAAGAACAGGGCGTACGCCAGGTTGTTCAGCACCGGAATGTTGTTGCTCAGCCACTCGAACGGGCCGGCATCGGGCTCGCCGAACTTGCCGTCGAGGTAGCGCCCGATGTACCAGAGGGTGCCCCAGTCGATCGGCCGCTCCGTGTTGAGCTCCAGGAAGCGTCCCCAGTTGGTGGGGTAGAGCAGCGCGGTGGGGAGGTTCACCACCACCAGCGCCGCCGCGCCCGTACCGATCGCGGTGAGCGCAGCCCGCAGCCGGCTGCTCCGAATGGCCAGCAGCAGGATCGGCCAGAAGAGAAAGAGCGGCCAGAGCTTCGCCGCTCCGCCCAGGCCGAGTAGGAGTCCGGCCAGCGCGGGTTTCCGGCGTGCCCAGGCGAGCAGACCGAACGCGGCCAGTCCGATGGCGAGAAAGTCCCAGTTGACAGTCGCGGTGAGCAGCAGCGCGGGGGCGAGCGCGAAGAGCGCCGCGTCCCAGGGTCGTCGACGTCGCAGCGCCAGGATCACGGCGACCGTGGCCACCGCCAGCGCCCCGAGCACCAGCACGTTCAGGTTGTAGAACCACATGGCCTGGTTCAGGCCGGGGTCCTCGCTGCCGAGCTCGTGCACCGGCAGGCCGAGGACACCCATGAAGTAGCCGGTGAGCACCGGATACTCCACCGGGTGGTCCCGGTAGGGGACCTTGCCCTCGTTGAGCCCTTCGGCGTAGTACAGGGCGAGCACGTCGGTGTAGCAGAAGCGGGTGTACTGGACGTTGTTCGTCCAGGCACCGTCCTGGCAGGGCGACTTCTGCACCCAGTGCAGGGCCATCGTCAGGCAGACCAGGGCCAGGACGATCCGCACCGCGGTCCAGAACCGACGCTCCCCCCCGACCGGCCGGTCCAGCGCGGCGGCGTGGTCGCCCAGCGGGCCGCCGATCAGACCGGAGACGCCGCGGACAAAGCCGTCGGAGCGGGACGGGTGGTCCGGTGCGGCGGAGTTGTCAGTGCCGCCCGTCGTCTGCGTGCTCATGACGTGCATCCTGCACTAGATCGGCGTTGCCGTCGTGCACCCGGATGACGTGAGGGCGTCGGCCACCACCGCAGGACAGGTCTGGACGTCGCCGATGCCGCGCCGCCGCGCCGCACCCCTGCGGGTGTGGCGCGGCGGCGCGGTACGGCGCTCGTCAGCCCAGCTAGTCCCGCCCAGGGCGTCCGGTGCCTCCGTTCGACGGTGGCGGGAGCCCGGTATCCCCGCCGTTGTTGTTGCCACCGCCGTTGTTGTTGTTGCCACCGCCGTTGTTGTTGCCACCGCCGTTGTTGTCGCCACCGCCGTTGTTGTCGCCACCGCCGTTGTTGTTGTTGCCGTCGTCGTTGTTGTTGTTGCCGTCGTTGTTGCAGAACACGTCGAACAACGCGTTACAGTCCGACTTTGGTTCCTCCGGCAGCTCACCGTTACCGGCCTTGTCGTCGCCGGCACCGGTGATGCGCGGCAGGTCAGACTTGGGCGCGCCGTCCAGCGCCTCGTCCATGAACCGTTTCCACAGAGCCGCCGGAAGACCACTACCGCCGATATTCCTGTTGTTCTTGTCGACGATCGCGGGTTCCTCGGTGTTGTGGCTGCCGATCCAGATCGCGGTCGCCAGGTTGTCGTCGTAGCCGACCATCCAGGCATGCTCGTGCTTGTCGGTCCCGTCCAATTCCCAGGTGCCGGTCTTCCCGGCTGCCGGCCGACTCCCGGAGAGGGCGTTGTCGGTCCTGCTCGGAATCTGCTTGAGCACCGCGGTCACCTCATCGGCGACGCCCTTGCGAATCCGTTGCTGCCCGTCCAGCTTCTCGCCGGTCCCGCTGACGACCTTCCACTCGCCGGTCTTCTCGTCCTTCTGCTCGACCTTGAGCACAAAGTGCGCCTTGTGGAAGACGCCGTCGTTCGCCAGCGTCGCGAGACCGTTGGCATGGTCGAGGACGGTGACCGCGTACTGGCCATAGCCCACCACCCGGTCGAAATACTCCGGCGCCAGGTCCTCCGGCTTCTCCGCCAACAGGTTGAACGGCTCGCGATCGTCGTCCCACATGGTGGTGATGCCGGCCTGCCGGGCCATGCTGACCACCTTGTCCGGGCCAATCTGCTCCGCCACGTGGAAGAACGGAACGTTGTACGACCGGACCGTCGACTCGTCGAGGGTGCAGGACTTGTTACAGGTCTTACTGACGTCTCGACCCGCGTTCCAAATGCGACTTTCGTAGCCCTCGGGCGTGAAGGGCGTCGCGTCCCACCGCGAGTTGACGGAGATGCCGGCCTCGATGGCGGCGGCCAGGGTGTAGACCTTGAAGGACGAGGCGGGTGGATGGCCCCCGGTGAGCACGCCCCCCAGGGTGTTCTTGCCGGCATAGTCAATATCGGCGCCACTCTCCCCACCGTAGTAGGCGAGCACCCGGCCGGTCTTGGGATCGACGGCGACTCCCGCGGCCATCAGGTTATCCGGCTGGCCGTCGAGGACCGAGCCCTTCACCCCCGCCCGTGCTGCCTTCTCCATCGCGGTCTGCATCCGGTTGTCGATGGTCGTGGTGATCTTGTAACCACCCTTGCGCAGCGCGTCCCCGCAGGAGGGCTTACCCTCGGTCCCCGCTCCCGTGTTGGTGCAGAGCCCCCACTGCTCCATCTCCGCCCGCACGTAGTTGATGACGTTGCCGCGGGGGGTCGCCACGCCGAAGCCGTTGCCCCCCTCGGCCAGCGGCTTCACCTCTGGATATTCGGTCGGCCGCTCCGCCGCGTCGAGCCAGCCCTCGGCCACCATTCCGTCGAGGACGTAGTCCCAGCGCGACTTCGCGTCGTCCGGGCTGACCGCCGGGTCGTAGCCGTTGTGGGTGGCGGTCTTCTCCGGCTGCTTGATGAGCCCGGCCAGCACCGCGCCCTCGCCGACGGTCAACTTGCTGGCGGCCTTGCCGAAGAAGGTCTGCGCCGCGGCCTCGACCCCGTAGGCACCACGGCCGAAGTAGATCACGTTGAGATAGTTTTCCATGATCTTGTCTTTGCTGAACTGGTCGTTCAGCTTGGAGGCGAAGATCGCCTCCCGCACCTTTCGGGCGTAGGTGTCGTCCTCAAGGCTCTCGTAGGCGTTACGCGCGTACTGCTGCGTGATCGTCGACGCACCCTGCCGGTCGCCACCGGTGAAGTTGTTCCAGGCGGCCCGGGCGATGCCCTTGTAGTCGACACCCGAGTGCCGGTAGAAGTTCCGGTCCTCGGCCGCGGCGACCGCGTCGCGCACGTGCTGCGGCATCTGACTGGTGGTGATCAGCGTCCGGTTCTCGTTGCCGAGCTTCGCGACCAGCCCCTTGCCGTCACTCGTGTAGACCGTCGTCGACTGGGGAAGGGGAATCTGGTCGGGCAGGACGACGCCGGTGGAGAAGTAGGTGAAGCCGACAACGCCCAGGCCGGCGAACATGATGAGGACCGCGAACGAGGCGATCAACATGTTCGCCCGCTTCCGCTTCTTCGCCCGTGCGACGGCGTTCGGGTCACGACCACCGTTTCGGGATCGGCCCGACCCACCGGGGCCGCCCGGGCCACCGGGACCACCGGCGGCCGACGCGACACCGGCCCGCGGCACCGAGGCCCGGCCCCCGGCCGCTGCGCCGGCTCGGGCCCGCCCCACGGACGCCGAGCCAACCGAGGCCGACCCAACGGACGCCGAGCCAACCGAGGCCGAGCCAACCGAGGCCGAGCCGCTCGCAGCGCCGACGCTTGCGCGCCCGGCGGAGCCGCCCGGCGCGGGGGATACCGGCACGGAGGCGCGGCCGGGCGCGGACGGCGCCGGTACCGAGGCACGGCCAGGTCCAGCCGATGCCGGAACCGAGGCGCGACCTGCCCGACCGACTGAGGCCGAGCCGGCAGTGCCCTGGGAGGGGACGGACGCCGAGCCACCAACCGAGGCGCGGCCGCTGGAAGCGCCGCCCCGGGGTGTCACCGAGGCGCGGCCCGCTGTTCCCTCCGGTGCGGCCGACTGGCCGCGCGCCGCACCATCGGAGGCCCGGTACGCGTCGTCGGCCCGTCCGGGGACGCCGTGCTGGCCCGGTATCTGGGCCCGCCCGCGCGAGGAGCTGGGGTCGCCGTACGAGTTCATTCTTCACACCCTGCCGGTCGCGGTGGAGCGCTGCCGCGCCACCACCGGTTTGCCGTGAGTTGTGGCACCAGGTAGTACGACATCCCGTCGCACAAAGGCACCTATTTGCCAACCAAGAGGGCGAATCGGACTGTCAAATCGGCGATCGATCTGGGCGGCGGCCCGCTGGGCCGAAGCGACCGATCGTGCTGACGTCACCGTTGCGCCTCTCGCCTCCGTTGCCCGCCCGGGGCGTCCGTGGTGGGCACCCCGCCCACTGCGACCTGCTCCGGCCCGTTCTCCGCCAGCCCGTCCCGCCCGAGCAGGTACTGCTCGATGAGGTGGTTCCAGTCGCAGCCGAGGCACACTTCTACCACGAAGACCTGAAACTCACGCAGTGTCATCGCCAGCGCGGGCAACTCCACCAGTCTCCGGGCCTGACCGGCGGACTGCCGGAGTTCATCGCCGTAAATGTAGTGCACGCGTGTCAGGTTCTCACTCCGACAGATCGGGCACCGCTCGTCGGTCGGCTCGCCGTGAAACCGGGCCGCGTTCTTCAGGTAGGGCGAGGCATCGCAGAGGTCATCCGGGCTGACCCGGTTGGCCAGGAGGTCCCGCAGCGCCGCCCGCTTCCGGAGCGAGTAGTCGACCACCTGGCGCTGCGTACGCATGAGCACGAGAGTACGCGGTGTCGCCTCACCCGGCGACCGGGGTAACTACCTGTAGTCGAGACACGGCGGTGCGGGGTTTGCCCCACCTGCGGCAATCCGCTAGCGTGACGATGTATCGGTCCGATACATCGTCGTGGTTAGTGCTCGGTGAGCAGGGTAAGGAGGAGGGCAGTGCTCGAATTCGCCATCCTCGGTCTCCTGCAGGAGGCTCCGATGCACGGTTACGAGCTGCGTAAGGAGCTGACCGCGAAACTCGGTGCCATCCGAGCGGCCATCAGCTACGGGACCCTCTACCCAACCCTGCGCCGCCTACAGGCGGCAGGGTGGATCACCGAGGCCAACGAGACACCCGCCGCCTCGGACGTTCCCGCGCTGACCAGCCGACGAGGCCGCGTGGTCTACGAGATCACCGCGGAGGGCAAGGAACGGTTCGCCCAACTCATCGCCCAAGCCGGGCCCGAGACATATGACGACACGGGTTTCGGCGTGCACTTCGCGTTCTTCGCCCGAACCGACCAGGCAACCCGACTTCGCATCCTGGAGGGTCGCCGCCGCAAGATCGAGGAGCGCCGCGAAGGGCTCCGCGACGTGCTCGGTCGCGCCGCCGAGCGGCTCGACGCGTACACCCTGGAACTGCAACGCCACGGCCTGGATGCCTGTGAGCGTGAGGTCCGCTGGCTGGAGGAGCTCATCGCCAACGAGCGCTCCGGCCGTGCCCCGACAGCCCCGGTCACCGGGACGGCCGGCGGCCGATCAGAAGACAACAGCCCGCCTCCGCCTGGAGAGTCCAGGAAAGAGCGGCCGTGATGAAGGAGAAGGAGGCAGACGCTATGGGCTCCGTCCGCGTCGCCATCGTCGGTGTGGGTAACTGCGCCTCGTCCCTCGTACAGGGCGTGGAGTACTACCGGAACGCCGACCCGAACGAGCGCGTCCCGGGTCTCATGCACGTCACCTTCGGCGACTACCACGTCTCGGACGTGAAGTTCGTCGCGGCGTTCGATGTGGACGCCAAGAAGGTGGGCATGGACCTCGCGGAGGCGATCGTCGCCAGCGAGAACAACACCATCAAGCTGTGCGACGTGCCGCCCACCGGGGTGACCGTGCAGCGCGGGCCGACGTTCGACGGTCTCGGCCAGTACTACACCGAGATCATCGAGGAGTCCGACGCCCAGCCGGTCGACGTGACCGAGGCGCTGCGCGCGGCCAAGGTCGACGTGGTCGTGGCCTACCTGCCGGTGGGCTCCGAGGACGCCTGCAAGTTCTACGCGCAGGCCGCGATCGACGCAGGCTGTGCCTTCGTCAACGCTCTCCCGGTCTTCGTCGCCTCTGACCCGGTCTGGGCGAAGAAGTTCGAGGACGCGGGTCTGCCGATCGTCGGCGACGACATCAAGAGCCAGGTCGGCGCCACCATCGTGCACCGTGCCCTGGCGAAGCTGTTCGAGGACCGCGGCGTCGAGCTGCTGCGCACGTACCAGCTCAACTTCGGCGGCAACATGGACTTTATGAACATGCTGGAGCGCAACCGCCTGGTCTCCAAGAAGATCTCGAAGACCCAGTCGGTGACCTCCCAGGTCCCGCACGAGATGGCCAAGAGCGACGTGCACATCGGCCCGTCGGACCACGTGCCGTGGCTGGACGACCGCAAGTGGGCCTACATTCGCCTGGAGGGCCGCTCGTTCGGCGACACCCCGCTCAACGCGGAGCTGAAGCTCGAGGTGTGGGACTCGCCGAACTCCGCCGGCGTCATCATCGACGCGGTCCGGGCCGCGAAGATCGCCCTGGACCGAAAGATCGGCGGCCCGATCCTGTCGGCGTCGTCGTACTTCATGAAGTCCCCGCCGGTGCAGTACGCCGACTCCGACGCGCACGCCGCCGTCGAGGAGTTCATCGCCGGCGAGATCGCTCGCTGACGTTCTGACGCACCACGAGGGGATGGGCCGCACGGCCCATCCCCTCGTCGCCGTGCGCGGAGTCCCACCGGCGCGGGGCAGCGCACCGCCACCGCTCGTGGCAGCATGACGGCGGTGCGCCTACGACCGCCGCTGATCGGCACGGCGGCCGTACTGGCCGCCACCCACGTCCTCGGCGTCCTGTTCGGCGATCCTCCGCTGCGCCACGCGGAGGTCCTGGCCCTGCTGGTGCTCGCGGGCTACGCACTGCTCGGCGAGCTGCCCGAACCCCGCTGGGTCGTACCGGCCGCGCTCCTCGTGCTCGTCGTGGAGGCGTACCGCACCGCTCCGGCCGACATAGGCCACGGCAGTGACCAATTCTTGGTTGTCGCACCCGATGGCTACTCTCCGCCGCCAGTCATGCTCACCGACGGTCTCGACCTGACCTGGGCGGCCCTGGCCGCTTCCCTACTGCTGCTCTGGGCCGGACGCCGCTGGCCGGCGGCGTACCACCAGCCGGTCCCGCGACGCGGGCCGGTCGTCCCGGGCACCGTACTCGCCGTTCTGCTGCTCACCGCCTATCCGGCCGTCCGACTCAGCGAGTTCGCCCTCGACCTGTCCGCAGGGGAGCAGTCGACTTCCGCTTCAACCGATCCGGTCTCGGCGGCCGTGGTCCGCGCCGGCTCGGTGATGCTGGCGCCACTCGTACTCGGGCTGGCCGCGATCTGCCTCACCGCCGTACTGTTCCGGCGGAGTCGGGTGATCGCCGCTTTGGGTGCCGCGCTTCTCGCCGTCGCCGCCCTGCCACAGTTTGACCTGGCGCTGGCCAAGGCGGACCTGCCGGTCTACGCCGGTCCACCCTCCGCCCTGGCCATCTCGTTCGCCATCACGCCGTCGCCGCTCATAGCAGCCCCGCTGCCCGCGCTGGCCGCCGCCATCGAGTTGGCCGCGTACGTGTTTCTGGCCGTCGGCCTGACCCGCACCGGGCGCCGTGAGAAGACCGCCACCAACAGCCCCAACTGACGCCCATCAGCGCGTTTCACCCCGCGCCAGAACAGACCCACGCCGGGCTGTGCTCCTTCCCGCCAACCTCAGATCTGCGACGCGGCTCCACTGATCCTCGGCGGCTCTTCGGCGGCGGCTCGCGTGACACGGGCGTTTCTCCGTTGAAAACGGAGGATAAGCGATGAAAATGGCGTCGATTCCATCGGTTTATGTTGTCTGCTCGGAAGTAGGGACGATGCAGGGACTTTCTCACCGGGCCGGTCGTAGCGTTCGAGCCCACCGGGCAGGTCGGGTCGTCACCGGGGCGTTCTGCCTCGCCCTGGCTGTGACGCTTGCACAGACGCTCAGCGTGTCGCCGACGGTCGCGCAGAACGGGCCCTCACGTGACGCGTCCGACACCGTCCTCGCCTGGGGCGACAACAAAGATGGTGAGTTAGGCGACGGGACCACCACGGACAGCAGCACACCCATAGCCGTCGACCTACCGGCCGGCACCACCATCACCGCCATCGCCGCCGGCCACGACCACAGCCTGGCGGTGACGTCCGCGGGCACCGCCCTCGCCTGGGGCAACAACCTCTTCGGCCAGCTAGGCGACGGAAGCACCACGGACAGCAGCACACCCATAGCCGTCGACCTACCGGCCGGCACCACGGTCACCGCCATCGCCGCCGGCGACGATCACAGCCTGGCGGTGACGTCCGCCGGCACCGCCCTCGCCTGGGGCGACAACGACCGGGGCGAGTTGGGCGACGGGACCACCACCCGCCGCGACACGCCGGTAGACGTCGACCTACCGGCGGGCACCACGGTCACCGCCATCGCCGCCGGCATCGGCCACAGCCTGGCGTTGACCTCTGCTGGCACCGTCCTCACCTGGGGCCTGAACTCCGACGGCCAGCTGGGCGACGGAACCACCACGGACAGCAGCACACCCATAGCCGTCGACCTACCGGCCGGCACCACGGTCACCGCCATCGCCGCCGGCAGTCTCCACAGCCTGGCAGTCACCACCGCCGGCACCATCCTCGCCTGGGGCAACAACTCCGACGGCCAGCTGGGCGACGGAACCACCACCAACAGCAGCACACCCATAGCCGTCAACCTGCCGGCCAGCACCACCATCACCGCCATCGACGGCGGACGCGACCACAGCCTGGCAGTCACCTCTGCCGGTAGCGCCCTCGCCTGGGGCGACAACGACGACGGCCAGCTGGGCGACGGAACCACCACCAACAGCAGCACACCCATAGCCGTCAACCTGCCCGCAGACACCACGGTCACCGCCACCACCGCCGGCAGTCTCCACAGCCTGGCAGTCACCACCGCCGGCACCATCCTCGCCTGGGGCAACAACTCCGACGGCCGACTGGGCGACGGAACCACCACCAACAGCAGCACACCCATAGCCGTCAACCTGCCCGCAGACACCACGGTCACCGCCACCACCGCCGGCTCGGCCCACAGCATGGCCCTAGTCGCACCACCACCCGACCTGCCCACCACCGGCCCCAGCCTGCCGACCACGCTCACCATCGCCGCCCTGCTCCTCCTCACCGGAGCCGCCCTCATCCACCTCGCCCACCGATACCGACCGGCCCGCCGCCCACGCTGAGGCAACCCGAAGACGGCTGTTGGCCGCCACCCGGTTCGGGTGGCGGCCAACAGCTTGTTTCCCCCTTGGGGTTTGGTCTCTTTGCGGTGGGGCTGGGGTCAGCTGGTCCAGTGCTCGGCCACGAGGTCAGCGGCCTGGGTCTCCCACTGGGCGTAGTGGAACGGGTACGCCGACACCTGTACCGTCTGGGCGGCCTCGGTCAACGGCATCTCCTGCCAACCGTCAACCTGCTTCAGACCGTCCAGGAACGCGGTCGTGGAGTACTCGGGGTCGGTGATCTGCTCCACCGTGCCCCACCCGGACGACGGGCGCTGCTGGAACAGGCCCTGCGAGTCGTGGTCGTTACGGGCACCCAGGTGACCCAGGTTCTCCAGCTTCGACTCCTGCAAACTGGTCGCGATCGCCACGACGGCGGCCCGCTCGCCCATCTCGGCCTGCTTCGTGGCCTCGATGATGGCCTTCACGTTGCCCGTCTGCTCGTCACCCAAATCGATCCGGGACTGCGCACCCTGGGTGCCGTGCGGGATCAACGTGTCCATGTCCGGCTTCTCCACCGGCACCGCCGCCGCCGAGGCAGTAGCGTCCGCCGACGTGGCGGGGGCGGGGGTGGTAGCGGTGGTGGTGTCGAAGGTCTGGGGGCTGGCCATCACACCAGCACCGAAGGCCAGACCAGCAATACCAAGTGCACTGCGACGCATAATCGTGTTCATGGGGGTTGCTCCATTCGGGGGTCGACACCCACACACATCCCGAAGGGGGTCGGGAGCGGGGTGCAAGCACCGTCCGGCGCTCAAGAACCAAGGGAAGGGTCGGCGACCGCGGGTCTCGCGGGGGACACGCACGGCGCCGGGTCCAGATGTAACGACCGGCCAGCCACCACCATTCCCGGCGGCCGTCCCCGCTGACGGCGGGGCGCTTCCTCGGTCGTACGCATGGTGTAACGCCCCGGCACCCGCCGAGATTCCGCCCCCACCATGACCCCGGTCACCCCTAAAACAGGCATATACCGGACAGATCGCTCACGAGCTCAGGGGGCATCGACCTCAATGGCGGCCTTCCGGCACGCCCTCGACGGCCGGCGTTCGGGCAGGGAAGATTTAGCCGATTCGAGCATTTCCGGGCGTTAATGCGGGAGAAGGCTGGGCTGACCTTGAAAGAGGTCGGTGACTACGTCAACCGAAACCCCGGCACATTGAGCCGGATGGAGTCTGGATTCGTCGCCGCCCGCTTACCCGAGGTGCTGGCGTACCTCGATGTCTGCGGCATCGACGACCCCAAGCGCCGGGAAGATCTCAAGACGATGGCGCAAGATGTCTGGCAGAAAGGCTGGTGGGACGGGTTCACCGCCAACCTCGCTGGCGCGCTGATCGACTGGGTCTGGCTGGAGAGCAGGGCTACGCACATCTACTCGTTCGAGGTCGCTGTTCTGCCTGGCCTGTTACAGACCCGCGAGTACGCCGAAGCTGTGATCCGAGCCTGGGACCACAGCGCCTCCACCGCCGACATCGACCGCTATGTAGAGGTCAGGATGGCCCGCCAACGCAGACTGACTGATGCCGAACCCGTCCAGTTCTCCACCGTCATAGACGAGGGTGCACTTCGCCGACTGGTCGGTAGTCCGGAAGTCATGCGTGCGCAACTTGCTCACCTGCGGTCTATGGCTACCTGGCCAAACGTTGAGATCACGATCTTGTCTGGTCAGGCAGGCGCACATGCCAGCCCCAACGGTTCCTTTGACGCCTTCCGGATGCGCCGGCCGTACCCGCCCACCGGCTGCATCGCTACTGCCGCCGGGAGCATCGTGGTCGAGGGAGACAAGGCGCACTCACTTTTCCAGCGCTACGATCGACTACGCTGCGCGGCCCTGCACAATGGCGCTGCGCAGCGGATCCTCTTTGATCTGGAAGCACGTCTGGAGTGAGCAATGACGGCGAAGACCTGGGCCGACGCTACCGAGCCAAGCAGGGTCGCCTGGCACGTCAGCACGCGCAGCGGCAGTGGCGGCGGTGACTGTGTCGAGGCGGGGCCGGTGCTCGACGGAAGCAGGCGGGTCGCCGTACGCGACAGCAAGGACCGCTCCGGCCCGGTCCTCGGCTTCTCCGCCACCAGCTGGACCGACTTCCTCACCGGCCTACGGTCCGGCACCCTGACCGGCTAACCCGACGCCGACCACCTGCGCCGAAGGGCCACGCCGGCCTCCAGCTCCAACAGCTTTACCTTCCGGTCGAACCCGCCACCGAAGCCAAGCGATTGCTTGACGTGCGTCTGGATCACATTTCGGGCTTTCCGACTGACAGGGCCAGTTGGGGTAAGGTCACAGCCGGCTGCCTTTCACCAACGCTGAATCACCCTTCCGGCGATACGATCGTCTTCGCACATGGCACTGCGCAACGGTGCCGTGCAGCGACTTCTCTTCGATCTCGAGGCGCGTCTGGAGTGAGTTGACAATGGTGGCGACGGACACGACCAGACCGGTGAACCTGGCACCGGTTGATTGGCGAATCAGCACCCGCAGCGGCAACGGTGGCGGCAACTGTGTCGAGGCGGGGCCGGTGCTCGACGGAAGCAGGCGGGTCGCCGTACGCGACAGCAAGGACCGCTCCGGCCCGGTCCTCGGCTTCTCCGCCACCAGCTGGACCGACTTCCTCACCGGCCTACGGTCCGGCACCCTGACCGGCTAGCCCGCCGACGACCACCTGCGCCGAAGGGCCACGCCGGCCTCCAGCTCCAACAGCTTCACTTTGCGGTCGAGCCCGCCACCGAAGCCGACCAGCTTCCCGCCGGAGCCGACGATCCGGTGGCAGGGCACGATCACCGGCACCGGGTTCCGGTTGCACGCCACGCCGACCGCCCGCGCCGCCGAGGCATCGCCGAGCCGCCGGGCCACCTCGCCGTAGGTGAGCGTCTCCCCGTAGCCAATGGCGGTCATCTCCCGCCACACCGCCCGCTCGAACTCCGAGCCTCGGGGGATCCGCACCGGCACGGTGAACGCGGTCAGCTCGCCGGCGAAGTAGGCCCGCAGCTCGTCCACGGCGCGGGCCGAGAGGCTGTCGGTCGGTTGGTCGGCGGCGTCGGCGACCCGCGCGAAGTGCGCTCCGCACACGGCTTCGCCGTCGGTGGCCAGGGAGAACTCACCGATCGGTGAGTCGAGCACGGTCCAGCGCATCCGCCTATTCTCCTTCGCCGGTACGACAACCGGCTCAGAGGAGGTTCACCCCGAGCAGCAGGGTGCCGGCGGTGAGGCTGGCACCGCCGGCGATGGTGAGCCAGATGAGCTTGTTGGGCTTGGTGTCCCGGGGCCGGACCACCGAGAGGAAGAAGCCGAGCGGCATCAGGATCGGGGCGGCGACGAAGAGCAGCCGGATCAGCGTACGGGTGCCGTCACCCACATCGGCCTGCTCGATGTAGGGCAGGGCCACGAGGGCGAAGAGGACCAGCACCCCGGCGTGCGCGTGCCCGGCGGTCCAGAGACCCCGGCGGACCGGGTTGTCCAGATAGCCGGTGTGGCGGCCGGCGAGGTGCCGGAGCAGGGCCAGTCCGCCGAACGCGATGGTCACGACGGTGATCAGCAGGATTCCGGCGGTGTTCAGGGTCGAGGGGGACATACGGACACCTCCAACTAGTCAATGTAAAGATGCATCTCCGCCTGAATCTTGTCAACATCTAGATTTCCTGGACGGGCAAATTCTCAGCGGTCGCCGGCGTCGGAAGTAACGGAGGTGACCGGTGTCCGAACGCATCGACGGGGAGTTCACCGCGTTCGTCAACGAACGGGGTGGTGTTCTACTGCGGGCCGCCTACGCCCTGGCCGGCAGCCAGCACGGCGCCGAGGACCTGCTCCAGACCGCGCTGGCCAAGGCGTACGCCCGCTGGCCACGGATCCGGGGGGACGCCGAGCCGTACGTACGCCAGATCCTCTACCGGGACCAGGTGTCCGGCTGGCGACGGCGGGTCCGTCGGCCGGAGTTCCCGGTCGCCGTGCCACCCGACAAGGTCGGCGGACCCGACCGCGGGCACGAGGTTGACCTGCGGCTGCTACTGCGCGAGGCGCTGCTGGCGCTGCCACCACGGCAACGCGCGGTACTGACCCTGCGCTACCTGGAAGACCTGAGTGTCGAGCAGACCGCCGAGTTGCTCGGCTGCCGGGCCGGCACGGTCGCCAGTCAGGCATCCCGGGCATTGGCCCGGCTGCGGCAACTGGTTCCCGCACTCGACGGACACCTCACCGAGGAGCGGAGATGAACGGACCAACCGAACAGGACCTACGTACCGCACTGCGGGAACTGGCCGACGAGGCCCGCGTGACGACCAACCTCGCCGACGCCGCGCGGACCCGGGGCCGACGGCTGCGGCGCCGACGGCGACTGGCCGCGACCGGTGGCGCGCTGGCGACATTGGTCGCCCTGGCCGCTCCCTTCGTCTGGCTCCAGCCAACCGCCCCCGAGCCGGGCCCCGCCGCCTGGGGTCCGCCGGCAGACTCAGCGGCGCCGAGCCCATCCCGGATACCGGCACCCGCCGACGACTGGACCCAGCGCCCCCTGACGCTGCCCGGCGGATGGCTACTCGTCGGTGCCACCCCGACCGGCACGTCCTACACGCCGGACGGCCAGCGCATCATCCAGCAGGGGTACGCGTTGGACCGCACCCAAGACCAGTACGTCAGCACCGACGAGTACGACGAGATCTGGGCCTCGCCCAGCGGTGAGGTCGCCGGAGTGGTGAACTACGACCGGCCGGGCGAGTTCGGGTTGCTCGACCTGGACAGCGGTGCGGTGCGCTGGGTGCGTACCGGTCAGCACACCATGATGCCGCAGTGGTCACCCGACGGCAGCCGAATCGCGCTCACCATCTTCGACAAGGCGAGCGGAGACCGCGCCCTCGGCGTGCTGAGTGCCACCGGCGGATGGCAGACGTTCCCGGTGGACACAGAGAGGTACTTCTGCACCGACTACTGCTACTTCACCTGGACCCGGGACGGCCGGGAGGTGGTGTGGCAACAGACCGACCCCACTGCACCCCGCTCCGAGGCGGCGCCGCACATCCGGCGGGGGGTGCAGCTCTTCTCCCCCGACGACGGTCGTCCGATCAGGTTCCTCCCGATCAAGGGTGACCCCACCGGACCGTGGTCCTGGTCGCCGGACGGCCAGCGGGTGGTGGTCAAGGGCCCGCAGGGGCCGGAGATCGTCGAGGTTGCCACCGGGCGCGTGCTCGGGCCGACGGCGAGCGCGGAGGCGGCGTGGGGCCCCGACAACCGGTTGCTGTACCAGGACCGGCTGACCGGGGAGATGGTGCTGATCGACCTGGACGGTCGGGACCTCGTCCGGCAGGCCCTTCCGGGCGAGGTCGGGCAACAGCTGATTGTTCTGGTGGCACCCCGTTGACCGGCCGGCAGACACTCGCGGCACCCCGGTCCCCGAAGCGCCGGACCGGTCGCGCTACGCCCTACTCGGCGATTCCCTACTCGACGATCCTCTACTCGACGATTCCCTGCTCGCGGGACCAGCGCAGCAGCTCGGCCTCGGCCTCGTCCCGACCCAGCGGGCCCCGCTCCAGCCGTACCTCCTTGAGGTGTTTCCAGGCCTGCCCGACAACCGGACCCGGCGGTACGCCGAGTAGCTCCATGATCGCGTTGCCGTCCAGGTCGGGGCGGACCCGGGCCAGGTCCTCCTCCGCCGCGAGCCGGGCGATCCGCTCCTCCAGCGCGTCGTAGTCGGCGGCGAGCTGGGCGGCCTTGCGCCGGTTGCGGGTGGTGCAGTCGGAGCGGGTCAGCTTGTGCAGCCGCGCCAGGACGTCACCGGCGTCGGTGACGTACCGGCGCACCGCCGAGTCGGTCCACTCGCCCCGGCCGTACCCGTAGAAGCGCAGGTGCAGCGCGACCAGGGCGGTGACCTTGGTGGTGGTCTCCTTGGGGAAGCGCAGCGCCTTCATCCGGGCCTTCGTCATCCGGGCGCCGACGACCTCGTGGTGGTGGAAGCTGACCCGGCCGTCCGGGCCGACCGCCTTCGTCGCCGGCTTGCCGACGTCGTGCATGAGCGCGGCCATCCGGAGGATGAAGTCGCAGCCGTCCTCCTCGTACGTGACGGCGTTGCGCACCACGGTCAGCGTGTGCTCGTACACGTCCTTGTGTTGGGCGTGCTCGTCGATCTCCAGCTTGAGCCCGGTCAACTCGGGCAGGAACCGCTCGGCCAGCCCGGTGTCCGCCAGCAGCCGCAGGCCGGCGATCGGATCGGCGCCGCAGAGCAGCTTGGTGAACTCGTCCCGGATCCGCTCCGCCGTGATCCGGTCCAGGTCGGCGGCCATCCGCACCATCGCCGCCCGTACGTCCGGGTGCACGGCGAACCGCAGCTGCGCGGCGAACCGGGCCGCCCGCAGCATCCGCAGCGGGTCGTCGCGGAACGACTCCTCCGGTGCCGCCGGGGTACGGACCACCTTGGCCGCGAGGTCCGCCAACCCGCCGTGTGGGTCAATGAAGCGATGCTCGGGCAGGCTGACCGCCATCGCGTTGACGGTGAAGTCCCGCCGTTTCAGGTCCTCGGCCAGGCTCGTGCCGTACTGCACCACTGGGTTGCGGCTGACCTGGTCGTACACCTCCGCCCGGAAGGTCGTGATCTCCAGCCGCAGACCGTCGCGCTGCACCCCGATGGTGCCGAACTCCCGGCCGGTCTCCCAGATCGCCTCGGCCCAACCACGCACGATCCGCAGCGTCTGGTCCGGGTGCGCGTCGGTGCAGAAGTCCAAGTCGTCGCCGAGCCGGCCGAGCAGTGCGTCGCGGACCGATCCGCCGACCAGGTGCAGTTCGTGGCCGGCGCTCGCGAAGCGGCGGCCCAACTCGTCGGCGACCGGGGAGACCCGGAGCAGTTCGGCCACGGCGGTGCGCTGCGCGGCGGTAAGTTCGCGGCGGTCAGCGGTGTGCGGTGCGGAGTCGGACATGGGAGGGCCAGCCTATCGGTCCGATCGGGCGCGGCATCCGCCGGGCGCGGATGGCGCCGGGCGGACGACTAGGCTGTGTCGAGGCTCTCGCCCGCGGACCTATGGCTCGGTGCCCGGGCACCGACCGGACCTGGAGGCGACAACAATGAGTGGCCGGCTCTACCGCAGCGCCAACGCGCTGGGCGACGGTGGCCGACCGCCGGGCGACGAGGGGATCTTCATCTCCGCCGAGCCGCTGAACCAGCCGGCCGCCGAGGCGGTGGCCCCTCCGGATGAGGCGGTGGCCGAGGGGAGTGCCGCGGCCAACAGCCTGGTGATGGCCGCGGGCAGCCTGGTCAGTCGGGGTACGGGCTTCATCCGGAACCTGATGGTCGGCGCGGCCCTGGGCAACCTGATCGGCAACGCGTACACCACGGCGATCTTCCTCCCGAACCAGGTGTACGAGTTCCTGCTCGGTGGAGTGCTCACCAGCGTGCTGGTGCCGGTGCTGGTCCGGCGGCGCAAGTCCGACCCGGACCGGGGCGAGGCGTACGCCCAGCGGCTGCTCACCCTGGCGGTGGTGGCGCTCGCCGCCGCCGCCCTGATCGCGGTGGTGCTGGCTCCGGTGCTGACCGGCATCTACGCCGGCGGCAAGGACGAGGACTACCGGGGCCTGGTCACCAACCTGTCGTACCTGATGCTGCCGATGTTGTTCTTCACCGGCGTCAGCGCGCTGATCGCCGCCGTGCTGAACACGCGGGGGCACTTCGCCGCCCCGATGTGGGCGCCGATTCTGAACAACCTGGTGGTCATCGGCACGTTCGGTCTCTACATCGGGGTCTACAGCGCGGACGCGCTCCAGCCGGGCCAGGTCGGGCTGGACCGGGTCCTGTTGGTCGGCGGCGGCACCCTGCTCGGGGTGGCGGTGCAGGCCGCGGGTCTGCTGCCCGCCCTGCGCAAGGTCGGCTTCCGGTGGAAGCTGCGCTTCGACTTCCGCGCGTTGGGCCTCCGGGAGCTGGCCCGGCTCGGCGCTTGGATGTTCTGCTACGTCGCGGTCAACCAGCTCGGGCTCTTCGTGGTGGTCAACCTGCTCACCCGGGTGGCCGGTGAGGACGACGCCGGCCTGCTGATCTACAACAACGTCTTCCTGTTGCTGATGATGGCGCACGGTGTCATCGCCGTCTCGATCATCACCGCGCTGATGCCCCGGATGAGCGCCGCCGCGGCGGACGGCCGATTCACCGACCTCACGGCCGACCTGTCCCGGGGCACCCGGATGGTCACGGCCGTGCTTGCCCCGGTGGCGGTCTGCTACGCCGTGCTGGCCGCGCCGATCTCCGTGGTGGTGTTCCGGTACGGCGCGTTCACCGGCGAGAACGCCGTGGCCACCGCCACCGTGCTGCTGGTCGCCGCGATCGGCCTGGTGCCCTTCGCGGTCAGCCAGCTTCTCACGTTCGCGTTCTACGCGCTGCCGGACACCCGTACGCCCGCACTGGTCAACATTCCGGTGGTGGCGCTGCGGGTGCTGCTTCAGGTCGGGCTCTTCGTCGTCCTTCCGGCCACCTTCGCGGCGGCCGGCATGATGCTCGGCAACGCGATCTCGTACCTGGCGGCGGTGGTGCTGTCCGCGCTGCTGCTGCGGCCCCGGGTTGGTCGGATCGGGCTGGGCCGGATCATGCATACGGTGGGCCGGGTGCTGGTCGCCGCGCTCGGAGCCGCGCTGGTCGGTCTCCTGGTGGTCCGCCTGCTGCCGGGCCGGCCGGAGGAACTCGGGTGGTTCGCGGCGGCTGGCCAGCTGCTGATCGGTGGGGCGGCGATCGGTCTCAGCTACCTCGGGCTCGCGATGGTGCTCCGGATCGGGGAGATCACCGAGGTGGTCGCCATGGTCCGCCGCCGGCTCGGTCACTGAGTGTCCCGTCCGACCGTTTCTCGGGGCCGGACGATCGAATCTGCCTCCCGGAGAGAGCGCACTCTGCGTGAACGAGGATCACCATCCTGGGGATGTGGCTGTGGATAACTCTGCACCCCGCCGCTCAGTTGTCGAATCATCCTGTGGATAACCAGCCGGACCGGAGGCATGTCCGGTGCTGGCCCGGGAATCTGGCCCGGGTGCCCCGTCACCTGACCCAAGCCCCTGCGGCAACTACTAGCGGTCAACCTCTAGATTGGCTAGTACATGCACCAGCACCACCACTGACAGCTGCCATATCCGGACAAACAACCCGATCCCGGCAGCCGCTACCGGTGCGGCGGGAAGATGACATGCTGGGGAAGGTGGGGAACCCAGGTAAGGTCGCTCTCGACGGGTGCGGCGGGCGTCGGCGCGGGTACCGACAACGGCCGGCCGGTTCGTGGAAGGCAGAGCGGAAGCCACAATGCCCAGCAACACGGGTCCATCGATCGACACGATCACCGAAGGAGGACGGGTGCCCCAGGTCGGCGAGGGTCAGGAAGCGGACGAGAACGCCCCGCCGATCATGACCTTCGGTGCTCCGATCGCCGGTGACATACTCGCCGAGCGGTACGAGCTCGTCGAGCACATCAACAACGACAGCGCTGGCCGGCTGCTCTGGCGCGGGGTCGATGTCGTGTTGCGCCGTCCCGTCGCAGTGGTGCTGCGCTACCCGGGCGGCGGCTCTGCCACCGAGATGCTCCAGGCCGCCGTCGCCGCCAGTCGGGTCATCCACCCCAACCTGGTCGGTGTCTACGACGCGATCGACGAGGGCGAGCGGGCATACGTGGTCCGCGAGTGGGTCGACGGACGGTCGCTGCGGGAGCTCGTGGCCACCGAGGCGTTGGACCCGGCCCGGGCGACCGCCGTCGGCAACGCCGTCGCCAGCGCCTTGGCCGCCGTACACGCCACCGGAATGGTGCACGGCAACGTCCACCCCGGCACGATCATGATCAGTGATGACGGTCGGGTGGTGTTGGCGGACGCGCGCACCGACGGGGCCGACAGTCAGGCCAGCGACATCCGGGCAGTCGGCGGCGTCCTCTACTTCGCGCTGACCGGTCACTGGCCACATGCCGAGGTCCCGCTACACGGCGCCACCGCCGGACACGGACGGGCGTCGACCCCGGACGCGGTCCGGGGTCCGGACGGCGCGCTCGCCGCGCCGCGCCAGGTGCGCGCCGGGGTTCCGGCGTACCTGGACGACCTCACCATGGATCTGCTGGACGGCTCACTCACGCCCCCACCGTCGGATGTCCTCGCCGCGGAGTTGGCCCGGCTGGACATCCCGGCTGATGAGCATTTCCTGGAAAGCAACGGCCCACTGCGGTTCACCGCCGAGACCGGAGACGAGCCGTCACCGCTGGCCGCGGCCGGCGGGCGGAAGTTCGCCGTCGGGATCGCCAGCCTCCTCGCCGTCGCGCTCGTTGGCCTTCTGATCGGCATCAGCGTACTCAGCAAAGGTGGGGACAGCGAGCGGAACCCGGCGACGGCCGCCGCTCCCTCTGCCAACGCGACGGCCGGTGAGGATCCACCAGCCACCGCCGCGGCCGAACCGCCAAAGATCAGCGCTGCGAAGATCATTGACCCGGACAGCGGAGATCGCGTCGAGGTCCGCGACGCGGAGAAGGTGTTCGACGGCAGCGTGGAGGAGGGCTGGGCGACCCAGACCTACCGAGGGCACCCGAATTTCGGCAATATCAAGCGCGGCATGGGAATCTGGCTCGACCTCGGTGAGCCCCGCACAGTCCAGTCCTTGCAGGTCCAGCTCTCGGCACGAGGCGCGTCCGCCCAGTTGTACACGGGTACCAACGAGCACCCCTCCTCGAAGGCGGGCGACGATGCGCTCCTCGAGGAGTACGAGAAGAACCCGATCGGGCCGCCCAAGGAGAATGCCGACACGACGATGGTCTTCGACGCATTCGACGCTGACACGGAATACCAGTACCTGCTCTTCTGGCTGACCGAGTTGCCGCCGAGCGACGGCGGATACAAGGTCGGCGTCGAGGAGATCACGGTCTCATGATCCGCTCACCGCGTACCCGGCACCGTCTCCGCCGGACGTGGTGATGGCGACGAGCGGATCGACCGAGCGGCCGGTGGGCGACGACAACCCGCCAGCGACCGAGCCCGCCTCTGATCTCGACCTGCTGCGCGCGCACGTCGCTGGCGATCGGGATGCCTTTGCCGAGCTGCTTCACCGGCACCAGGACCGGCTCTGGGCGGTGGCGCTGCGCACCCTCGGCGACCGGGAGGAGGCGGCCGACGCGCTGCAGGACGCGCTGCTCTCCGCCCATCGGGCCGCCGGACGGTTCCGGGGTGACTCAGCGGTAACCACCTGGCTGCACCGGATTGTGGTCAACGCCTGCCTGGACCGGATCCGACGCCGCCAGGCGCACCCGACGGTGCCCCTGCCCGACGGCGTACACGACGTGGCGGGTGCCACCGGCGGCGCGGAACCGGCCGCTCCCGCGCCCGACCACGACACCGCTCTGGTGGTCCGGGAGGCGCTGGCCGCGCTACCGGTCGAGCAACGGGCCGCGCTGATCCTGGTTGACGTGCAGGGCTACCCGGTAGCCGAGGTTGCCCGCATCCTTGATGTCGCTGAGGGGACGGTGAAGAGCCGGTGTGCCCGGGGCCGGGCCCGTTTGGCAGCGGCGCTCGGGCATCTCCGGACGGCACCGGAGCAGCCGTTCCCCGGTGAAGGCATGCCGTCCGTCACCGGACGGAACCAGCAGCCGCGCGGTGGCGTCCGATCGGTGTCGGGGCGACCCCGGCGCGAAGCCATCCAGGAGGAGCTGTGACGACCGGGGGGTTCCGGGAGGTCGACCACGAGCTACTCGCCGACTACGTCGGTGGGGCGCTCTCGGGCACTCCCGACGAGGTGACCGTCGCCCGCCTGGTCGAGGAAGACGCGGCCTGGGCCGATGCCTATGCCCAGCTCGCGCCGGCGGTCGCGGAGGTCCACGCCGCCCTGCTCGCCTACGGGACGGCGGAGGGGATACCCGCGGCCGTGGCGGATCAGATTCACACCGCGCTGGCCGCGACCCACGATGCCACGACCGAGGGCGCGCCAGCCGAGGGCGCGACGGCCAGCGGGACAGCACGCCCTTCGGGGGCGGTCGTGCCGGCTCAGCCGCACGCTGGTTCGCGACGCCCCGGTGGCGTTCCCCGAGTGGAGACCGCTGGCCCCGGCCGGCGGCGTCGGCGCTGGCAGCGGGTCGGTGCTCCCGTCGCGCTCGCCGCGGTAGCGGTGGCCGCGGTCGGGCTACTCGGCCTGGACCAGCTCGACGGGGAGACGGACAGTCCGGGGTCGAGCACCGGCACCACCGAGCAGGCCGTCGCCGGGCCGATGGGTACCACCGCGCCGCCGATACGGACCGGTACGGACTACCAACGGGAGGACTTGGCTGCTCCCGTCCCATCGCCACAGCAGTTTTCCGGCCAGGACACCCCCGAGACGGAGTCATCCGGCGTGGAGATCCAGGGTGACCGGGTGACCGGGCCGATGGGGCTCGATCGGCTGGCGGATCCGGCCGCGCTCGAAGCCTGCCTGACCGAGATCGGCGTCGAGCACGACGCTGGCCGGTTGGCGGTCGAGGTGGTGGACTACGCCCGCTTCGAGGGCCAACCGGCGGTGGTCGTCCGGTTCACCGACGCGACTGGTGCCCGGTGGGCCTGGGTCAGCGGCCCCGAGTGCGGGGTGCCCGGGTCGGGCCCGGACACCCGGTACCGTACGCAGGTAGGGTAGTACCCCACGACGGTCACGAGGTGTGTGCCCGTGACGTGAGCTGACCCACCGGATGACTGACTCGGGAATTCCCGGTTCGTACGATGGCGTTCTCTACGTCAGCTGCTGATGCCTGATTCAGGGGTGTCGGCACCAACTCGCCGTCGGTGTGTCGTCGGCGAACACATAGACGAATCGGGAGACGGCAGTGGATGACGTCCGCAACCTGATCATCATCGGCTCCGGGCCGGCCGGATACACGGCGGCGGTCTACGCCGCGCGCGCGAACCTCGCACCGCTGGTCATCGAGGGGGCGCAGTCCGGTGGCGCGTTGATGACGACGACCGAGGTGGAAAACTTCCCGGGGTTCGCCGACGGCATTCTCGGTCCCGAGCTGATGGACAGCATGCGCAAGCAGGCCGAGCGCTTCGGTGCCGAATTCCTGACCGACGACGTCACCCGGGTTGAGCTCAAGAACACCGGCGAGGTCGGCTCGGACGCGGTCAGCACCGTCTGGGTGGGGGAGACCAGCTATCGGGCGAAGGCCGTCATCCTCGCCACCGGCTCCGCCTGGCGCCCGCTGGGTGTGCCGGGTGAGCAGGAGTACCTCGGCCACGGTGTGTCGTCCTGCGCCACCTGCGACGGCTTCTTCTTCCGTAACCAGCACATCATCGTGGTCGGCGGTGGTGACTCGGCGATGGAGGAGGCCAACTTCCTGACCCGCTTCGCCGAGTCGGTCACGATCGTCCACCGCCGGGACACGTTCCGGGCGAGCAAGATCATGGCGGAGCGCGCGCTGGGTAACGACAAGATCAAAGTCGAATGGAACTCCGCGGTGGAGGAGATCCTCGGCGCCGACGGCAAGGTTTCCGGTGTCCGACTCCGCAACGTGCACACCGGCGATACCCGGGTGCTCGACGTGACTGGGGTCTTCGTGGCGATCGGCCACGACCCCCGCAGCGAGCTCTTCCGTGGCCAGGTGGACCTGGACGACGAGGGGTATGTGAAGGTGGACGCGCCCAGCACCACGACCAGCATCCCAGGGGTGTTCGCCGCCGGCGATCTGGTCGACCACACCTACCGGCAGGCGATCACCGCCGCTGGTACGGGCTGCGCCGCCGCCCTGGACGCCGAGCGCTTCATCGCCACCATCCAGGGCTGATATTCCGAAGCACATCCCCCGAGGAGGGAACGTAGTGGGAGCAACCAAGTCGGTCACTGACGCCAGCTTCACCACCGAGGTACTGAAGTCTGACAAGCCGGTTCTGGTGGACTTCTGGGCGGAGTGGTGCGGGCCGTGCCGGAAGGTGTCGCCACTGCTCGAAGAAATCGCCGGTGAGATGGGCGATCAGGTCACCATCGTCAAGCTCAACATCGACGACAACCCGGAGACCGCCCGTACGTACCGGATCATGTCGGTACCGACTCTCACCGTGTTCAAGGACGGCAAGCCAGTGCAGTCGATCGCCGGCGCCAAGCCCAAGGGGGAGCTGGTCAAGCTCATCCAGTCCGCGCTCTGACCTGCACCGACGCAGACCTGACCTGCCCCCGCATCCGCTCCGCCGGGTGCGGGGGCAGGTCTTTTTCCGGCCGCCACACCTCAGGCCCGACAAGCGCCTAACCTCAATCCCAGGGACAACCCCGCCGGTCATCGGCGGAGCCACCGGAACAGGGCCATCGGCGGCCTCGCCGGGCCGCCCGCGTCCGTGTAAAAGGGGGTCGAGCGTGCGTCCGATCCGACCCGGCGACCGTGGACCGGCGGTCACCGAGATCCGAAAGGTGCTGGCCGGACTCGACCTGCTCGTCCCGGCAGCGCCGGACAGCGACGAGTTCGACGCCCACACCGAACGTGCCGTCCGAGCCTTCCAACAGTCCCGAGGGCTGAGCGTGGACGGCCGAGTCGGCACCGAGACGTGGCAGGCACTGGACGCGGCCCGCTGGCGGCTGGGTGCCCGTACCCTCTACCACTCCGTACCGGAGCCACTCATCGGTGAGGACATCCGGTCACTCCAGGAACGGCTCCTCGAGATGGGCTACGACGTGGGCCGGGCGGATGCCATCTACGGTGTCCGAACAGCCCGGGCCCTCGCCCAGTTCCAACGCGAGGTGGGGCTCGCCCCGGACGGTACCTGCGGCCCCCACACCGTGAACTCGCTCCGACGCCTCGGCCGCAAGGTGGTCGGCGGGCGCCCACAGTGGCTTCGTGAATCCGACGCCATCCGACAGTCCGGGCCCGCCCTGGTCGGGCGGACGGTGGTCATCGACCCGGGACACGGCGGCAGCGACCCGGGCGTGGCCGTGCCCGAGGGTCAGCTGCACTGGACCGAGGCCGACCTGGTGCACGACCTCGCCAGCCGCCTCGAGGGGCGACTCGCCGCGGCTGGGGTACGAGTGCAGCTGACCCGTGGTCCGGCACAGCGGGACCACCTGCCCGACGTTGACCGTGCCGCCCTCGCCAACTCGCTCGGCGCGGACGTGTTCATCTCCCTGCACCTCGACGGGCACGTCAACCCCGCCGCCGAGGGCGTGGCCACCTACCACTACGGAACCGACAACGGGGTCACCTCCACCACCGGCGAGCGCCTCGCCGGCCTCGTACAACGGGAGATCGTGGCGCGAACCGGGCTGCGCGACTGTCGGTCCCACGCAAAGGCATGGGACCTCCTACGGCTGACCCGGATGCCGGCTGTCCGGGTCGAGGTGGGCTACCTGACCTCGCCAGCGGACCGATCCCGGCTGATCGACCCACGGTTCCGGGACCGAGTGGTGGAAGCGATTGTCGCCGCCATTCAGCGGATGTACTACCCGATCGAACAGGACGTGCCCACCGGGTCGATCGACGTGAGCAAGCTGCGGGCGATGGTGGCCGCCGGAACCGTGGCGGCCGGGACCGTGGTCGACTGACCGAAGCGGTGCCCGCTGGCGGTCAGCCGGCGCTGGACCGGGTCGCCGGAGCGGGACGAAGCAGGCTCTCCGGACTCATTGAGCCGAGCAGCTTCTCCAACGCGTACTCGACATCGGACTTCCAGCTCAGTGCGGTACGCAACTCCAGGCGCAGGCGGGGGAAACGCGGATGCGGGCGGACCGTCTTGAAGCCCACGGAGAGGAAGTAGTCCGCCGGGGCCACACAGGCCCGCGCCGAGTCGTCGGAGTCGCCGAACTTCGCGTCGCCGAACGCCTCGATCGCCTTGATCCCGCGCTTCGTCAGGTCCCGGGCGGCCCCCTGCACGAGCATCCGGCCGAGCCCGCCCCCGGCGAAGGCAGGTACCACCTTTGCGGTCATCAACAGCCCCGCGTCGGGGGAGACCGGTGAGGTCGGAAAGGCCATCGATCGCGGCACGTACGCCGGCGGGGCATACAGCACGAACCCGGCGGGCATGTCGTCAACGTAGACCAGCTTGCCGCAGGCACCCCACTCCAGCAGGGTCTGTGAAACCCATGCCTCCTTCTCCAGACCGGGATGGCCAGCCCCGCGGGCCCGGTCGGCAGAGACCGGATCCAGCTCCCAGTAGACGCACTGCCGGCACGAACTGGGCAGATCCTCCAGGGTGTCCAAGGTCAGGCTGACCAGACGTCGCGACATCGGCGCATCCCCACAGTAGGCTCGGGGTGGACCGCCCTTCGGTGTCCCCGACCAGCGATCGTACGCCGGATCCGGACACCACGTGAAGGGATACGCGAAACGACCACCGGGCAGGTAACAGCGGAACCGGGGGGCTCGACCAGACCGGACCGTCCGGCCGGCGACACCCCGGTCCTCGGCGATTAGGATCAGCATTCGGCGTCCGAGTCGCCGATGTCCCGGGTATGCCTCGGGCAGGAGCCCGAGCACGCATCGAGGTGATGGCATGACCGGCACGACGCTCGACGACTACACTGACCGTTACGCCCGACGGGTCCGAGGCATGACCGCCTCGGAGATCCGGGCACTCTTCGCGGTGGCCAACCGGCCGGAGGTGGTCTCGCTTGCCGGGGGTGCGCCGTACGTCGCTGCTCTCCCCCTGGACGCGGTCGGCGAGATGCTCGGCCGGCTCGGCGCCGACCACGGCATCACCACCCTGCAGTACGGCATCGGCCAGGGCACTCCCGAGCTACGTGAGCGGATCTGCGAGGTGATGTCGCTCTCCGGCATCGACGCCGCCTGCGGCGCCTCTCCCGACGACGTCGTCGTCACCGTCGGCGGCCAGCAGGCGCTGGACCTGGTCGCGCGCCTCTTCCTCGACCCCGGCGACGTCGTGCTCGCCGAAGGCCCGACCTACGTCGGGGCGCTCGGAGTCTTCCAGGCCGCCCAGGCCCAGGTCGTGCACGTGCCGATGGACAATGACGGGCTGATCCCGGAGGCGCTGGAGACGGCCATCGCCGATCAGGCACGCGCCGGGCGCCGAATCAAGTTCCTCTACACCATCCCCACGTACCAGAATCCGACCGGTGTGACGCTGACCGAGCAGCGGCGCGAACGGGTCCTCGACATCTGCGAACGCGCCGGCCTGCTGGTGGTGGAGGACGACCCGTACGGGCAACTCGGCTTCGAGGGCGACGCCCCGGCCCCGCTGCGCGCTCGCCGCCGGGATGGCGTCTTCTACCTGGGCACGTTCTCGAAGACCTTCGCGCCGGGGCTGCGGGTCGGCTGGATCCTCGCCCCGCACGCGGTGCGGGACAAGCTCGTCATCGCCAGTGAGGCACAGATCCTCTGCCCCAGCGGCTTCGCTCAGGCAGCCGTGGCCACCTACCTCGGCACGATGCCGTGGCGGGAGCAACTCAAGGTCTATCGGGAGGTCTACCGGGAACGGCGGGACGCGCTCCTCGCGGCCATGGCGGACCTGATGCCAGCCGGTACGGCGTGGACCCGGCCCGGAGGCGGCCTCTTCGTCTGGGCCACGCTGCCGGACGGGCTGGACTCGAAGGCGATGATGCCCCGCGCCATCGCCGCCCGGGTGGCGTACGTGCCCGGCACCGGCTTCTATGCCGACGGCACCGGCAACGACGCGATGCGCCTGAACTTCTCCTTCCCGCCGCCCGAGCGGATCCGGGAGGGCGTACGGCGGCTCTCCGGAGTAATGGAGCAGGACATCGCCATGCGCCGGGTCTTCGGCGCTGTCGGCCGTCCCGGCTCTCGTCGAGGGCGGGCCGGTTCGGACACGCCCGGACCGGACTTGGCATGATTCTGGCATGGGTACGACCGCTGCCAATCCCGCTGTCCTGACCGACCTGCGCGTGCTGGTGCTCGCCGGCGGGCTCTCCTATGAACGGGATGTCTCGCTACGATCCGGCCGTCGGGTGCTCGACGCGCTGCGCGCGGTGGGCGTGGAGGCAGAGCTGCGCGACGCGGACGTCGCCCTGCTGCCTGCGCTCGTCGCCGACCCGCCGGACGCGGTGGTCATCGCGCTGCACGGTGCGACCGGCGAGGACGGCTCGCTCCGTGGTGTACTGGACCTCTGCGATGTCCCGTACGTCGGCTGCGACGCCCGCGCGTCCCGCCGTGCGTGGGACAAACCCTCCGCCAAAACCGTGCTGCGAGAGGCACACATCCCCACCCCGGACTGGGTGGCCCTACCCCATGACCGCTTCTCCGAACTCGGTGCGGTGGCGGTGCTGGACCGCATCGTCGACCGGCTGGGCCTCCCGCTGATGGTGAAGCCCGCGCAGGGTGGCTCGGGTCTGGGCGCCGCCGTGGTCCGGGACAGCGCCGCCCTGCCAGCCGCGATGGTCGGTTGTTTCGCGTACGACTCCACCGCCCTCGTCGAACGCTACCTGTCCGGGACGGACGTGGCGGTATCCGTCATCGACCTCGGCGAAGGACCGCAGGCCCTGCCGGCGGTGGAGATCGTGCCCCGAAACGGCGTGTACGACTACGCGGCCCGGTACACCGCCGGCCGCACCACGTGGCACACACCGGCCCGGCTGACCAGCGAGGTGGCCGAGGCGGTCGCCGGACTCGCCGTTGCCGCCCACACCGCGCTCGGGTTACGCGACCTCAGCCGCGTCGACCTGATCGTTGATGCCGACGGTCAGCCGCACGTACTCGGAGTGAACGTCGCGCCCGGCATGACGGAGACCTCACTGCTACCGCTCGCGGCCCAGGCCGCCGGTCTCGACTTCGGTCGAATGATCGGGACCCTGGTTTCCCAGGCTGCCGCCCGGGCAGCCTGAGCCAGCGAAGCGCGGTCGTGGTCGGCCGCCAGCGTCAGGATGCGTCAGCGTTCGATACTGAAGGCGGCGGGGGAGCACCATCGGCCTGCTCCAGAGCACCGGAGTCGGTATGGCCTACGGGGTCCTCGGCTGCCACGCTCGGCACGGCTTCATCTTCGGTACGGTCAGGGGCTCCCTCGCCGCCCGCCGCGCTCCCGGTCTCCCCGCCGGATACCGCGTCAGATCCCGCCGCATCACCGCTGTCCGCCGCATCACCGCTGTCCGCCGCATCGCCGCTATCTGTCGCGCTCTGCCGGCTGACCGGAAGAGCCGAGCTTCCTTCATGCAGGGCCGTCTCCACGGCCGTCTCCGCGTTCTCTACGGCACCAAAACTGGCCGGTGCCTGCCACTGGATTCGAGGCGGTTCGGCGAGTTGGCGTCCACCAAAATCCGCCAACCACGCGGCGACGAGGGCGAGATTCCCCCGCCAGGTCGACTCGGGGATCGGTGGCAGAATCGAGTCCCACAGGGGCAGGAAGGTTCCCCGGAGCTGGAGCTGACCGTACGGCCGGGCGAGGAACCACAGGTGCAGGTGTGCGGAGCCATCGCCCCAGCGGTTCACATGCACTCGGGACACGCCGTCGAGGGACCGGATAGCGCGCTCCAGCCGGACCGTCAACACGCCGAGTTCGGCCGCGAGCAGGTTCGGCAGGTCACCCAGATCCAAGTGAGAGCGGGACTCAAGGATCAACACCATCGGAAGCCCGGTAGGTCGATCCATCGCACGTACCCGCCACCGCTCGCCGGCCCAGATGTACGCCTCATCGGGAGCGCCGCAGGCGGTGCATTCCCGATCGCCTTCGCCGCGACGGGGCGGCTCGGTGGCGACCGGATCATCAAGTTGTTTGACGTGGAGATCGCCCTCAAAGGGGAAGGAGGGCCATTGGGTGAAGTTCGGCACGGAGGGAGGGGTGTCGGGCACGAGGGTGACCCTAACTGTTTCTGGGATCGCTGTCCCCACCTCCTTCGACCGGCGATCCGTCGGGTCGGCCCACCAGCCACGCATCTACTTCCCCAGAGTTATCCACAGGAGGCTGGGAGTTATCCACAACCATCTTCCACAGGTCAACACCAGGGTTGAGGCGCTGTTTCACGTGAAACAGCGCCTCCTGTGGAAAACCGCTGTGGATAACGTTGGCGATGAGACCTCTGCTACACCCGGAGCCGGCGCCTCCGGTCCGAGCCGCTGGAGTGCCCCGTGTGCGCCCGATCGCGGGCCCACACGGGGCACGGGAACGGCCCGCTCGCCAGACCGATCCGAGTTCGCCGTCGCCGTTACGGGCCAATGCGAGGAGCCGAGCAGATCGGAGTGAGCGTCGGGTCGAGCGGGCGGGGGAGCGGGTCGAGCGGGTCGAGCGAGCGGGGAGCGGGTCGGCTCTCGAGTAGGCCAGGTAGATCGGAGCGAGCAGGCAGATGGGAACGGGCGGAGACATCGGATTCGGCATCGCGACACCCAGAGCGGCGCCGACCCCCACCTGACCCACGGGTCGGCGCCGTTCCCCAGACCGAACGACAACCGCCCCCGTTTCACGTGAAACGGGGGCGGCACTCCGGATAGGTGAGCCAGTCCTTCGATCAGTCCTCGGGCTGCTCCCGGTCGACTCCGATGATGTCAACGATCCGCTCCAGGTCGTCCACACTGCCGAACTCGATCGTGATCTTTCCCTTGCTCCGGCCGATGTCGACCTTGACTCTGGTGTCGAAACGGTCGGAGAGTCGGTCGGCAAGATCAGTCAGTGCTGGCGCATGCGGCTTCGACCGACGCTTCGGCGCTTCCTTCTCGCCGGTGTCGTCGCTGAGCGAGAGCGCCACCACCTCCTCGGTTGCCCGTACGGACAGTCCCTCGGCGACGATTCGGTGAGCGAGTCGCTCCTGCGCCTCTGGGTCGTCCAAGCTCAACAACGCTCGGGCATGGCCAGCAGACAGCACGCCGGCGGCGACCCGGCGCTGCACCTGGGCGGGGAGGTTGAGTAGCCGGATCGTGTTGGAGATCTGCGGCCGGCTACGGCCGATCCGCCGGGCCAGTTCCTCGTGGGTGGCGCCGAACTCGTCCAACAGTTGCTGGTACGCCGCCGCCTCTTCCAGCGGGTTCAGGTTCGCGCGGTGGATGTTCTCCAGCAACGCGTCCCGGAGCATCGAATCGTCCCGGGTGTCCCGCACGATCGCCGGAATGGAGCTCCGACCGACCGCCTGTGCGGCCCGCCAGCGACGCTCACCCATGACGAGTTCGAACTTCTCGTCGTCGAGCTGGCGGACGACGATCGGCTGGAGGAAGCCGACCTCCTGGATGGAGACCTTCAGCTCCTCCAGGGCCTCCTCGTCGAAGACCTGCCGCGGCTGTTTGGGGTTGGGGACGATCACATCGACTGAGATTTCGGCGAAGCGAGCACCTGGGACCGGGCTCAGCGACTCGGACGCTGGCAACGGACTCACCGTCGGTAGGCCAGCAGTCGGTGTCGCCGCCGGGCTACTGATGACTGAGGTGGGCGCGCTCGGTGCCGTCGCCTCGGTCGGGATGAGGGCGCCCAGCCCTCGACCGAGTCCACCCTTGGGACGATTCTTCATGCCTGGCCTCCCCGTGGCCTGTCCCCGCTACACATTGCGGCCTACCTGGGCCTTGATGCCCCGTTCGGCGATCTCCTGGGCAGCCTCGAAGTAACTCGTCGCCCCCCGCGACCCGGGATCGTAGGTCATCACAGATTGGCCGTAGCTGGGTGCCTCGGAGACCCGCACGTTACGCGGGATGACCGCCTGGAGCACCTTGTTCCCGAAGTGGTTGCGGACATCCTGCTCCACGGCATCCGCCAGCCGCGTACGCCGGTCGTACATGGTGAGCAGGATTGTGGAGACCTCTAATTGGGGATTGAGGTGCTGCCGTACGAGGTTGATGTTGTTGATGAGTTGATTCAATCCCTCCAGCGCGTAGTACTCACACTGGATCGGGATGAGTACCTCCTCCGCAGCCACCAACGCGTTCACCGTGAGCAGGCCAAGCGACGGCGGACAGTCGATGAGCACGTAGTCGAAGTGACCCGGGTAGCCGGTGATCGCGCGGGCCAGCCGCGACTCCCGGGCGACCACGGAGACCAGCTCGATCTCGGCACCGGCCAGGTCGATCGTGGCGGGTACACACCACAGACTGGGGATCCCCTCGACCGCCTGGGCGACATCCTCCAGGGGCAGGCCGTTGATCAGACAGTCGTACACGTCCGGCACCCCGGTGTGGTGCGGGACGTTGAGTCCGGTAGAGGCGTTGCCCTGCGGATCGAGGTCGACCACCAGCACCCGGTTACCGTGCAGGGCTAGCGCCACTGCCAGGTTCACCGTCGTGGTGGTCTTTCCAACGCCGCCCTTCTGGTTCGCGACGCACATGACCCGGGTCCGGTCTGGGCGAGGCATCGACACCTCACCGCTCGGGTTCAGGATCTGCACGGCGCGCATAGCTTCCATCGCCAACGGTGGGTCATCCTCTTCGCGCGTCGGTGTTTCACGTGAAACGTACGTGTCGTCAACCCCGCCCTGCCGGGAGGGCAGGTTCGGAGCCTTGGTCGGTTCGGCCGGCCGCCCCGGCGTTGCCTGCTGCGGCACAGCCACCTCGACGCGTGTCGACGCGGCTGCCTTTCCCCGTACCGACGCGGCCTGCTCGGCCGCCGGTGGATCGCCCACCCGGGAGCTGTCCCGGGTGCTGCGGCTTAACGGTATTTCCGGCGACGACGGGCGGGTACGTCCCGGACTTGGCGCCTCTCGCTGGACGGTATCGTCCTGCGAGGCTCGAGAGGGCGGGCTGACGGAGAGGCTGTGGGTGGCCCAACCGGGATCGTCGGTTTCACGTGAAACCGGGTCGCCCGTTGACCCGGTCGCGCGCGGATCGTCGTACCTGCCGTCGTCATGCACCTGTCATCCCTGCCCGCTTCGGATGGTCGGTCCGCATCCTGTCAACGGGTCGCTCGGGTGGTCACACCCGGAGCGTGCGGCCCGTTGGAAGCGGTCGGAATCCGGTGAATACCCGGTGCCGACCGCTCCACATTATCGACGCGCGGCCAGCCTACGGGGATTGGGCGCTGTCGGTCCACGTCGGGCCTTGCATCCCGCCCGCCACCCGTACCTGTTCAACGACGCAGTTGCCGCTTCGGCAAGCCGGAACCGCCGAATTCCGGCAGGCCGCTGAGCGGTCCACCGGTCGCCCGGCGACCACAGGTCCCACCGACTCCAATTCGCGTGGACACCGCGCTGAAGATCAGGAGATCGACGACGCGGTGTCGTGCCACTCAGCGCCGCCGACCACCACGGGAGCGTTTCGCAGGCTTCGGCCGCGCCGGTGCCACCACCCGCTCCCGCGCAATCTCGATCACCGTCGTCGGTGGCTCGACCACGCCCGCACCGCAGTGGTGTACCTCGGGCCTGCCGCCGCCAAGCCGGTCCACGATGGCGGCATGCTCGGCGACCTCCTCCACAGCCGAGGCGCCCTTCAGGGCGACCAGTCGCCCACCCGGCACCGCCAGCGGAAGGCACCACCGGGCGAGCCGGTCCAGCGGTGCCACCGCCCGAGCGGTCACCACATCGCCGGTGAGTGGCTCGACGCCGCCCCCGCCGGAGGCGATCTCCTCTGCCCGGCCCCGGACGACCTGGACCGAGGCCGCCAGGTCGAGCTGCGCCACCGCCTCGACGAGGAAGGCGGTACGACGGGCGAGCGGCTCAACCAGGGTGACCGAGAGATCCGGCCGAGCGACGGCGAGCACAAGTCCCGGCAGTCCGGCGCCGCTACCCACGTCAAGCACCGTCGAACCCAGCGGAATCCGCTCCGCCACCGCCGCACAGTTGAGGAGATGCCGATCCCAGATCCGCGGCGCCTCCCGCGGGCCGATGAGCCCCCGGACCACCCCGTCGGTCACCAACAGGCCCGCGTACGCGACGGCCAGGCTCAGCCGATCACCGAAGAGCGTACGGGCCGCGGTGGCCAACTCCGGGGGCGGCGTGGCGCTCACCGCGCCCGGCACGGGGCTATCACCAACAGGCGACGGCCCGGGCGGCGTACCACCCGGGCCGGACGCCAAGCGCGCCGCTGTGTCGTCGTGAGTCACCCGCTCAGTCCGCCGGCCGGACGATGATACGCCGGCTCGGCTCGACGCCCTCGGACTCGCTCGCCACGCCGTCGATGGCGTTGACCACGTCGTGCACACACTTCCGCTCGAAGGCGGACATGGGCTCCAGCCGAACCGACTCGCCGTGCTCCTTAACCTTCTCGACGGCGTTCTTCGCCACCGCCGCGAGCTCCTTACGACGGCCCGCCCGATAGCCGCCCACGTCGAGCAGCAGCCGGCTGGGGGTGCCGGTCTGCCGGAAGACCGCAAGTCGAGTGAGTTCCTGAAGCGCCTCCAGGGTGGCGCCGCGCTGACCAACCAGGTTCTGTAGCCGGCCGCCGACCACCTCCACGACCGGGCGCCCGCCGGAAACCAGTTCGTCGATGTCCCCGTCGTAGTCGAGGATGTCGAGCAGGCCCTCCACGTAGTCGGCGGCGATCTCACTCTGCCGGAACAGATCGCCCTCGCCGGCGGACCGTTGCTCCGTGCCGCCGGAATCGGCCTCGGCCGCCTCGGTCTGGCCCCTCGCCGTCGTCTCCGTCCCCTCGGCGTCCTGGGACTCGTCTGCGCGGGGGGTGCTGGTCTCGGTCACGGTCTCCTCCGTACTCACTCGGCCGGACCGTCGGGTCCGCTGGTCTCCCGGGGCCGGCGGGATCGCCGGTACCACGGGCAGGTCTATCCGGGCAGTCTCGCCGCTGGCCGCGGGCTGCGGCGGCGTTTTGCCCTCCGGCGCCGGCCCTCCGGCGGCGGTACAGCTGCGGTACCAAGGTCGATACCGCCGGGCACCGGTCGGATCACCCCTGCCGTTTGGCGGGGCGACCCTTCTGGTTCGCGGGCTGACCCTTCTTCTGGCCGGCCGGCTGACCCTTCTGGCCGTCGGGCTGCCCCTTCTTCGGGCCGGCCGGCTGGTTCGCCGGCTGACCCTTCTGGCCGGCGGCGGGCTGGCCCTTCTTCGGGCTGGTGGGCTTGGCGCCCGGCTTCGGAGCAGCGACCTTGGTCGCGGCCGGCTGGGTGGCAGTCGGGGGAGCGGACTTGCCGCGGCCGAAGAGGCCACCGCTGCTCTTTGCCGGCTGCACCGCACCACGCGTACCAGTCGTACCGGACTTCGCGCTCGGCGGCGGCGGGAACTTGCGCAACACCCACTGCTGCTGGGCCAGCGTGAACAAGTTGTTGGTGACCCAGTAGATGATCACACCGATCGGGAAGATCGCGCCGGAGATGAGCAGCGACGCCGGGATGCCGTAGAGCATCAACCGCTGGATCATCCGCTGCTGCGGGTCCTCGGCCCAGCCGGTCTTGAGGATCATCTGACGGCTGGTCAGATAGGTGGTGCCCATCATCAGCAGCACCAGAATGCCAGCCATGATCTTGACGGTGGTGCCGTCGGCACCCAGCGCGGCCAGTTCCTCGGGCGAGGAGCCGAACTTGCCGGCGATCGGCGCGGTGAACAGCTTCGCGACCGATACGCTGTCGAACTGGTCGACCGTCCAGCCGTAGAGCGTCTTCCCGCTTTCGTCCTTGTTCGGGTTGAGCCGGCGGAGCACGTGGAACAGGCCGAGGAAGACCGGAATCTGGAGGAACATCGGAAGGCAGCCCATGAGCGGGTTGGCCTTTTCCTTCCGGTATAGCTCCATCATCTCCTTCTGGAGCGTCTCCCGGTCACCCTTGTGCTTCTCCTGCAACGCCTTGACCTGCGGTTGCAGCGCCTGCATCGCCCGCTGTGACTTGATCTGCTTGACGAAGACCGGGAAGAGGATCACCCGGACGGTGACCACCAGGAAGATGATGGCGAGGATCCAGGCCCAGTTGGTGCCGAGCACCGCGCCTTCCGGCACCCCGATGACATCCCATACCTGGTGCCAGCGCAGCAGGATCCACGAGATCGTGTAGTAGATAGGGTCGAGCAATTCTCAGACTCCAGTCACATCGGCGCGGCGGCGACAGTCCGGCTCCGGCACCGGATCGAATCCACCCGGGTGGAAGGGGTGGCAACGCATCAGCCGCCGGACCGTCAGGCCGGCTCCCCGAACCGGGCCGTGGCGGGTCACCGCCTCCAGGGCGTATGCGCTGCACGACGGGTAGAACCGACAGCGGGCCGGCAACGCCGGACTTATCCACCGACGGTACGCGATGATGGGCCCGGCCAGCACCCGGGCACCGGGGGAGATCGGTTGTGGCGTATCTGGTGCCGGACTCACCGGGACCGCCGCCCGCGGGGGGCGCGTGCAGCCGCGATCGCGGCGTCGAGATCGACACCGAGCCGTTGGTACGACCGGTGCGCCGCGGTGGGCAGGGCGCGGACGACGAGGGTGCTCCCGGCCGGCAGTCCGGGAAGGCGTTCCCGGACCAGGTGCCGCAGTCTCCGGCGGACAGCGTTGCGGACGACAGCGTTGCCAACCGCCTTGGAGACGACGAAACCGGCGCGGGCTGGTGCGGATGTCTGCTCCGCACCAGTGTCCCGCGCCGGTTTCGACGAAGAGACATCCGGCAGGGTGCCGGGCAAGGTCAGATGGACGACGACCACGCCGCGCCCGACGCGTCGGCCACCACGGACCGCCGCGGCGAAATCAGTGCTGCGCCGCAGACGCTGCGCGGCGGTCAGCACGACTCTCCACGCCCTGCCGCGGACCTGGCGGCCTCAGGCCGCCAGGCGAGCGCGCCCCTTGGCGCGACGGGTCGAGATGATGGCGCGGCCGGCGCGGGTGCGCATGCGCAGCCGGAAGCCGTGGGTCTTCGCGCGCCGGCGGTTGTTCGGCTGGAAGGTGCGCTTGCTCACGTCAGGCTCTCCGTTGTCCTACCCCTGGGCGAGGGATCGCCGGGGTCGCGTCTGGTCCGAGGTCGTCCCAGT